>CP066687.1:325724-651449 GCA_016432405.1 Candidatus Giovannonibacteria bacterium
TATTAATTTTGCTTTCCTCGCGACCGCCAAGCGGTCCTCGGGGTTGCGTGCTCGCAAAACCCGCAAAATCAACAAAATGTCGCTTTTTACTCCACAAAACAATCTCAATTACCCGAATCAGCCGCCGGGGATTTTTTTGTTCAATTGTTTTTGCGCGTTTCGGGTCAAGTTTTTTGAGCATTTTCAAAAGTTCCAGAGCAGATTTTTTGGAAAGCCGTTTGCGGAGTTTTAAATTTGGCGGCACCCCGCCCAATTTTATTCTGCCTAAAGCCGCGTCAATGTAAAAACCTGTCCCGCCGACTATTATCGGAGTTTTTCCGCGCGATAAAATATCAGCGATTGCGCGCTCCGCGCATTTTTTAAAATCCAGCGCTGTAAATACTTTTTTCGGATTGGCAATGCTCAAACAATAATGCGGCACCCTGCGCATTTCTCTTTTTGTGATTTTTCCGGAGCCGATGTCCAACCCTTTATAAACTTGCCGCGAATCCGCGGAGATAATTTCCCCATTTATTTTTTTGGAGAGCATAACCCCTAACTCCGATTTCCCCGAAGCATTTGGACCAACAATTATGATTAGTTTGCGTTTTTTCATCACTTTTGCTAGTATTGAATCAGGAGGATAGTTATATGTCAATTAAAAAATTTAAGGTTTTGAACATTCGCTATTTGCCGCTCGGCTTAAGCGATGCCGTAGGCCTGTCTGAATTGGTGCTGGATGCGCATACAAAAATTTCAACTAAGCGAAGATTTTTTAGGCAGGAACTCAACCACCCGAGGTACGGCCGCCAGCAGCTTGACTACTACCCAAGAGAACGTACAGTCGTTGTTGAGTGCTTGGATGTGATCAGCTTCGTGGATGTTCTTGAGAAAACCGGCTTGGCAGGAGAGAAAAGGTGTGTTCCTCAAGCGATTTTTGAAGAAGCTCTCCGGCAGGCGGCTGTAGAAGAAGAGATTTGGCGCCAAGAACTTGGCGAATTCTGGAAAGCGCCGTCTTAGGCAGCTGGAGGACGGACAAAGCTTTCGGCGGTCTTTAGAGGAGGCCGCTTTTTTTATTTTACCATTTTCAAAAATTCATCAAGAGTTTTTTCGCCCAAATTTCCTTTGCCGCGCTCGCGCACTGCTACTTTATTTTCTTTCATTTCTTTTTCGCCAATCACCAAAAGATAAGGGATGCGCTGGGTTTCAGCGTCCCTGATTTTTTTTGCGATGGTTTCATTCCGGCTATCCAGTTCAGCGCGAATGTTTTTTTCTTTAAGTTCTCTGTAAAACTTTTCAGCGTAATCTGAAACCTTATCATTTATTGTCAAAACTGCGACTTGAGTTGGGGACAGCCAAAATGGAAGCGCGCCGTCAAAGTGTTCCAGCAAAATTCCGATAAACCTTTCAAACGAGCCGAAAATCGCGCGGTGGATGATAACCGGGCGCTGTGATTTGCCGTTTTCATCTGTATATTCCAGCTCAAATCTTTCCGGAAGCTGAAAATCCAGTTGCGCGGTGGCAATTGTCCAGACTCTTCCTTGGGAGTCTTTTATGTCGAAGTGAATTTTCGGCCCGTAAAACGCTCCTTCGCCTTTTAAAATATTATATTTTAACCCCAGTTCGCTTAAAGCCTCTCTCAATATTTTTTCAGCCTCATTCCATGTTTCTTGGCTGCCCATTGCTTTTTCCGGGCGGGTGGCCAGGCCGTAGTTTACTTTAAGGCCAAGACGTTTATAAAACTCTTCAGTCATTTTAAGCACGCTCACAAGCTCTTCTTTGATTTGGTCAAATCGGCAATAAATATGCGCGTCATCCATTGTCATCTGCCTCACTCTTAAAAGGCCACCTAAAACGCCGGAGAGTTCGTTTCTGTGCAGCCGGCCGATTTCCGCAAGTCTCATGGGAAGATCGCGGTAGCTTCTGATTTTGGTTTGGTAAACCAAAGCGCTTTCCGGGCAGTTCATTGGTTTTAAGGAGTAGGTTTCGTTTTCCACGTCAAAATAAAACATATTTTCCTTAAAAAATTCCCAATGGCCGGACTGCTCAAAAAGTTTTTTCTTGACCATGATCGGCGTTGAAATTTCAGCATAGTTGTGGTCATCCTGGAGCTTGCGGATATATTTCTCAAGTTCTTTTACTATAATCATCCCCTTGGGATGCCAAAAAGGCGCCCCGGGCGCGATTTCATGAAACGAAAATAAATCCATCTCCCGCCCCAAATCCCGGTGGTCTCTGTGCTTCTTGCTTTCCGGCATGCTTTTATGCTAACATTTTTTAAGATTTTGAGGAAGGAGAAAACAATGGCACAAATCGGAAGAGTGATTGGATATTCTGACGAAGTCCCCGAATACGCCAAAGCCATAGTCATTGATGGTTTAGGAAACTTATCGCGATTCCGCCCGGGCGCTTCTATGCGCATCGGGGGGAAAGCCATAGTAGAACTTACCGAAGAATCTGTTCTTAAAAATCTTAAAAAAACCAAAGACGACCTGGTGCTCATTGAAGATTTTTACGACGGCTCTGCGGTGATCGCGTTCGCAAAACTCGGCAAAATTTCAGAGATTAAACTAAATGATGCCATTGAAACCATCTAGCCCCACCCAGGGGCTTTTAAATTTTCTTAATCTCCTCCGCAATAATTGAAGGCGCGCCGTTGCGGAAGGAATATTTGCCGCGGATGGCGACGCAGTTGTTTTCCGCAATGTGTTCGGCGGCGTCGCGGAGCGCCCGCGGGAAAACAACTGCTTCAATCTCGTCTGTCGTATCCTGAAGCTTCAAAAAATACATTGATTCGCCGGTTTTCGTAAAAATCCGGCGCGTTGCCGCGATAAGCACGGCCAGAGTCACCGGGGCAGCCGGTCTTTTGTTTTTAAAAACTTCTATGGTAAGAAGATTTTGATTGGCGAGCTTGGCCCGGGCTTTGTCCAGCGGATGGCCTGAAATGTAGAGCCCCAAAAGCTCTTTTTCCCAATTCAGTTTTTCATCCAGCGTGGCCGGCCTGGTTTTTTCCAAACGGAGCGGCGGGACGGATGTTTTGTCGGACATTACGCTAAAGAGCGAGGATTGGCTGGCGGAGGCGGCCTGATGCGAGGATTTGGCGTATTCCAGAATTCTGTCCATATTCGCCAAAATCTCGTTCCTTTCGCCGAGTTCGTCCAAAGCGCCGGCTTTAGCCAATGATTCAATGGATTTTTTGTTCAGGTCTTTTGATTCAACTCTTTCCAAAAATTCAGCCAAAGATTTATAAGCGCCGTTCCGTTTCCTTTCGGCAATAATGGCCTCTACTATTCCGGCGCCCACATTTTTAATTGATAGAAGTCCGAAGCGAATCTGGTCTTCTCCGCCAGCTGGCGGAGGAGCGCCGCCGCTTTTAATTAAAGTAAAATCTTTATTGGAAACATTAATGCTCGGCGGGAGGACCGGTATTTCCATCCTTTTGCATTCGGTTATTATTTGCCCGATTTTTTCCGTGTCTCCGGCTTCAGCCGTAAGTATGGCGCACATGTATTCTCCGGGATAATTGGCTTTCATATACGCCGTCTGGTAAGCTACCCGGCCGTAGCTTGCCGCATGGGCTTTATTAAATCCGTATCCCTGGAATGGTTCAAATAATTTCCAGATTTTTTCCGCTTCCTCCTTTTTTATGTTGCTATGCTCCTGGCATCCTTTCACGAAAATTTCATGCTGCCTGGCCATTTCGGCCGGTATTTTTTTACCAACGGCCTTGCGGAATTTATCAACTGACCCCCAGTCGTATCCGGCAAGCTCCATGGCCGTAAACAAAAGGTCATCTTGATAAACCAGAATGCCATAGGATTTTTCAAGAAACTTCGCTACTTTGGGGTGAAAATATGTCACTTTCCGCTCGCCGTGCTTGCGCGCGATATATTCGGGGATATTATTCATAGGTCCCGGCCTGTAAAGGGCGATCATGGCGTTAATGTCATGTATGGTCGAGGGTTTGAGATCAGTAAGGTGTTTTGTCATTCCCGCTCCGTTTAACTGGAAAACGCCCTCCGTTTCTCCCCGTGCGAGCATCGCAAAAGTTTTGCCGTCATTGAATGGAATTTTTTCAATGTCAATCGTTATGTCGCGGTACTTCTGCACCATGCGGACCGCGTTTTCCAAAATTGCCAAATTGCGGATGCCTAAAAAATCAAGCTTAGTCAGCCCCACGCCGTCTTCGCCGACGGTGTACATATCGTATTGCGTTATCAGGTTATCGGTTCCCTTCGGGTCGTATTGTATTGGCACGTATTCCACGAGCGGCTTGGGCGCAATTACCACTCCGGCCGCGTGCACGGAAACGTGGCGAACCGTGCCTTCAAGTTTTTTTGCCGTATCAAGTATCTCGCGCGCTTCCTGGTTATTTTCATAAAATTTTTTCAGCTCCGGCTCAAGCTCCATGGCGTGCTCAATTGTCATCGGAAAGCCCTGCGAGCCCATCGGTATCAAGCGGGCAATCCGGTCTCCGGTTTCATACGATTTTCCGGTCGCGCGCGCAACGTCCCGCACGGCGCCTCTTGCCATCATTGTGCCGAACGTGCCGATTTGGGCGACCTTGTCGGCTCCGTATTTATTTTTGGCGTAGTCAATAACTTCCTGCCTGCGGTTGTCGGCAAAGTCCATGTCTATGTCCGGGGCCGAAGGGCGGAAAGGATTTAAAAAACGCTCAAATGGCAGTTGGAATTCCAGCGGGTTTACGTTGGTAATGCCGGAGAGATACGCGACCAGTGAACCCGCGACCGAGCCGCGAACGGTGGTATAAATTTTTGCTTCCCGCGCGAAACGTATGAGGTCGGCCACTACCAGAAAATAAGTTGAGTATCCTTTTCCTTCTATTACGCCAAGCTCGTACCGCAAGCGCTCTGTCGCCTCGCGGTCGCCGCGGAGGCCGTGCTCATCTGTCCCTTTTAATGTCAGCTCTTCCAGCATTTGGTCGGCCGTTTTTTTGGGTTCCGGGGGGAAATTTGGGAAAATGAATTTGCCCAATGTGAGATTCACGTTGCATGCCTCCGCGATCTCTTCCGTGTTTTTGACTGCTTCCGGGATATCTTTGAAATATTCATTGGCTTCCTCGGTAGAAATTAAATGATAGTCGCCTCCTTCGGAGAAGATGGCGGTGTCTTCAAGGTCGGAGTTTGTTGAAATCGCGACTAAGGTTTTATGTGCAAGCTTGTCTTCAGGATGCGGATAATGCGAGTCCTGCGTCGCCGCCAGAGGGACGTTAAGCGCGCGCCCAAGTTTAATAAGAGCGTCTTTCCATTCGCGGTAATGCGGCATTTCCGGATGGTGCATGATTTCCAAGTAGTAATTTTCTTTCCCGAAAATTTCACGGTATTCTTTTATCACGGCATCGGCCTTTTCCATGTCTCCGGATTGTATTGCCCGCCCAAGCTCGCCGGCGGGGCATCCGGAGAGCGCGATGAGTCCCTCCGAATGCTTTCGGAGAAGTTCTTTATCAACTCGCGGCTTGTAATAATATCCTTCCAAGTGCGCGGCCGTCGTGATTCTTATCAAATTTTGGTAGCCGGCGTTGTTTTTCGCCAAAAGAGTAAGATGATAGCGCCTGTTGTCCACGTGCGGTTCTTTTTGAAATCTGGAGCGGTTGGCAATATACGCTTCAACTCCGATAATCGGTTTTACTCCCTGCTTTTGGCATTTTAAATAAAACTCAATTACGCCGTACATCGCGCCGTGGTCGGTAATTGCGATTGCCGGCATTTTATGCTTTTTCGCAAGCCGCACGATATCGTCTATCTTGGAAAGGCCGTCCAGAAGCGAGTAGTGCGAATGGGTGTGGAGATGTACGAAGCTCATGTTGCCATTCTAGACAAAAAAATTGCGATATGCTAGCTTGGGTTTAGGAAAAAAACTAGAGGGAGGGTCTAGATTATGGATACTGCGAGGATAGTGGAAGTGAATACCGCGGCGCGCTCGCCTGAAGAAAGGCGACAGCTTTTTGACAAAATAAGAAATCAGCGTGATCCAGAAGCTTTCTGGGTTCTTTATGAACTCTATTTCGGCGATATGTGGGCGAAAGCGTTCCACTCACAGGAACGGAAAGCGATGCAAGAAGTCGTGCTCAATTTACTTGATTGCGTACTGGATGATTTCAAAAATAAAGATCAGCGCAGGGCCGCAGCATTTTTAGAGGCCACTATGCCGTTTTTACAGAATTCCGATCTTTTTCGGCTGGATTTGGTGGCGGTCAGCAAAATAGCAGACGCGCTGGCTGGCGAGCGCGATGCCAAAATCCATGATTCTCTAAGCAGAGTTCTCGCCGCCATAAAAGAGCGTTATCAGAAAGCGCAAGCAAAGAGCGAACCTGAATAGCTATTGTCAGATTATGGAAGGAGGAGTAATGTTATGGCTCGCATTATTATTTCAGCGACTATCGTTTGGCTGGTTGTCGGCATAGCTAGTCTTTATTTTCTTGACGCCAAAGAAGAATCAGACAAAGAAGACAGAGCGTTCCTTGATTTATGGAGGAAGCGAGGCAAAAACTCTCAGGCCAGCTGGAGCGACAAGGGCATGATTTGGGTTCTCAATCTTTACGAGTTGTTCGGGGTATTAGTTGGCCCGCTGGTTCTTTTGAAGACTTGCCGTTTTATCTTGCGATCATTTGCCGTTAACCTCGTTTCTTCCAGGCCTTTTCGCGCCACGTTTTTGGGTTTAGGGCTACTCCTTTTAGGGTAGCCATTTTTATTTTCCGCCGAATTTATAGTACTATACACTTTTGTACGATCGTGAGATTTTGTATAGTGTGTTTTTAAATAAGAAATGCGGGTGTATGATTTAAGAAAATGGCAAAAAAATATATCATAGGCGTGGACGAAGTTGGCAGGGGGCCTTTGGCGGGGCCCTTAACGGTTGCTGCAATCTTAAAGTGGGGCAGGATTAATTTTCGCGGGATCAAGGACTCCAAAAAATTAAGCGCCAAACAAAGAGAAAAATGGCTTTTCAAAATTAAAAATCAAAAATTAAAAACCGAAAGTTTTGAGATTGCGGTCGCATCCGTCGGCGCGCAGATAATTGACAAAATCGGCATAACCGCCGCGGCGCGCGTGGCTGTCGGGCGATCTTTGCGAAAATTTAAAATTAAAAATTCAAATTTTAAAATCTTATTGGACGGCAGTCTTTACGCGCCGCGGACATATTTAAATCAGGAAACAATTATAAGAGGTGACGAAAAAATACCGCTTATCGCGGCCGCTTCAATTATCGCCAAAACGCACCGCGACAAAAAAATGACAAAGCTCCACGAGCAGTTTCCGCAATACCGTTTTGACCTTCATAAGGGCTACGGCACAAAACTCCACCGCTCGCTTGTAAAAAAACACGGCCTTTCTGATATTCATCGTAGAACCTTTTGTACAAAGTTTATATAAACATCAAGTAACTACTCGCTAGTAAGTATCATACGCCATCGCGTGTTATACTGATTATATATGAGATATGGCAAATTAACCACTAAAATAATTTCTCTTCTTGCCGGAGGCTTGGTATTTAGTTTTGCTAGGGGACGAAGACAGAAAAACGAGATTTTAAAGGAATGCGATAGAATTTGGCTTTCCATTGATAGAAATCAACTTTTTCATGCGTTAAACGTTTTGAAATTCGGCAAATTCTTAGAAATTAAAAACAAGGCCGATGGGACAAAATATGTCAACCTTACTTCCAAAGGAAAAAATAGGGCAGACAAGTTTTCATTGGAGGAACTCACTATTAAAAAACCGAACCGATGGGACAAGAAATGGAGGATTGTTATATTTGATGTTCCGGAAGATAGGAAAAGTTTGCGAGATGCATTGCGGAGGCGCCTAAAAATTTTAGGTTTTGCGGAATTTCAAAAAAGTGTATTTGCCTTTCCTTATCATTGCGAAGATGAAATAAATATTTTGATAAATTTTTTTGGTCTTCACGATCACGTCCGCTACCTAGAATCAACTTTGTCTTACGATTCAGATCTGCGCAAGCTTTTTGGTGTATAGTCATCAATTAGTATACTACGCTATCGCGTATGATATTGAATGGTTAAAGTGAGTTAAACAGCTTGCCCTATTTTTTAGGGTTTGTTAGTATATCATTAGACAAGGAGGCATTTATGGCAAAGCCAAAGAAAGAGAAGGTTTGGTTATTTAAAAAGCCGGTCGGAGATTCGGAAGTTATACAAAGGGGTAATTTGATGCGGAGGACGACCAGCGCCTTTACTTGCGGATTTTGCGGAACGCATCACAAAGAATTGAGCGAGACCGATGATGGACGCACCATTTTCCGGCTCCTAGGGCGCGATGGAGTTATGGAGTGTTGCGGCAAGCTTGTGGATATTATCTACAGCGAGTGGAAAAACAACTTTGCCGAACATTTCCTTGGGGAGGAATTTTTTGCAAACCTCTTAGATAACAGGTTCTATATTCTCCGAGGCACATTACTTCGAGCCATTGAGAAGTGGAAGCGTGAAGCTGATGAGGCAAGAAATAAAGCGGCCGAAGCGGAGGAGTTGGCAGTTGGTTTATAACCAGATGATAGCAAGGGCGGGAAATCCTGCCCCTTTTCTTTTTATAAATTAGGCGCTAAAATAAGTTTTATGACAGTCCGAATGAGACATACGCCCTCGCATACGAAAAACCGGCGCTCGCACCACGCGCTCGCGCCGGCTTTTTTGGCAAAGTGCCCAAAATGCGGCGCGAAGGCCCTGCCGCATACTGTTTGCGGAAATTGCGGGTTTTACAAAGGCAAAGAGGCGGTGGACGTGCTTAAAAAACTTTCTAAAAAAGAGAGGAAAGAAAAAGAAAAAGAATTAGCTCAAAAGGAACATGCCGGGTAGTGAAAAACTCGATTGTTTTTAATTTTAAAAATACAATTTATAACGATAAATAGTGTTATTTGAAAAAAAGTAGTTATTAAATTAGCAATGTTAAAAACGAATTATTTTTAATCGAGTTTTCTACTACCCGGATGGCCAATAGGCACCTTTCAAGATCCATAGCAATGCAGTCCCTTTTTGAGTGGGATTTCAACGAAGGCCAAAAAGACATTAAGGCCCTTTTGGAGCGCGATTTAAAAGAGTTCGGCCCGGGTTTGGACGACGGCGGATTCGCGAAAAAGCTCGCCGAGGGAGTAGTGAAAAAGCAAAAAGAAATAGACGGCATAATAGAAAAAGCGGCGCCCGATTGGCCGATATCCCAGATTGCTCCAGTGGACAGAAACGTGCTGCGCGTCGGAATTTATGAGCTTCTCTTCGGCAACCACAAAGAGGTTCCGCCGAAGGTGGCCATAAACGAGGCGATTGAGCTTGCTAAAAGCTTCGGAGGCGATTCTTCCGGCAGATTCGTCAACGGCGTTTTGGGTACGATTTACCGCGAGCTTGGCGAGCCCGGCAAAAACGATACGTCGCAAAAACAAAAATACGAGCTGGATTTGGAAAAACTGCCTAAAGAGGACTTGGTCGGAGCGGTAGTGGTGCGGCGCGATAAAAATCAAATTTTTTTTGCTTTAGTTCATGACGTATTCGGCTACTGGACTTTTTCCAAGGGGCATTTAGAAAAAAACGAAGAGCTTGAAAAAGGCGCTATGCGCAAAGTGAAGGAAGAGATGGGTGTTAAAAATTTGGATATAATAAAAAAAATAGGAGAGAATGAATATATCGCTTCTGACCCCGAGACCGGCCCTACGAGGCGCCGAGTCAATTATTTTTTGGCGGAGACGAAAGAAAGAGAGCTTAAATTGGCAAGCTCCGGAGGATTGGACGACGCGCGATGGTTTACTTTGGAAGAAGTCAGGGGACTTAAGATGTATTCGGACATAAAACCGATTTTGGACGCCGCTCTTAAAGAATTAAATCTTAAATTATAAAGATGAAAGACCTGAAAGCATTTGAAAAAATTTTGGGAGTAGAATTTAAAAACCGGGAGATTTTGACGCAAGCTTTGACCCATCGGTCTTATCTGAATGAGAATCCGGAAATTTCCGGCGGGCCCGCCTCATCGGCTGACAAGCACAACGAACGTCTGGAGTTTTTGGGAGACGCCGTTTTGGAGCTTGCGGTGACTGAGCATATTTACGGAAAGTTTCCGGAAAAGCCCGAGGGCGAACTTACCTCACTCCGCGCGTCTTTGGTCAACGCCAATATGCTGGGCGACATCGCCCGGGATTTGGATTTCAATAATTTTCTCCTCCTCTCCCGGGGAGAAGCGAAAGACGTGGGGCGGGCACGCCAGTATATTCTGGCGAACGCTTTTGAGGCCGTAGTCGGCGCGATTTACATGGACCGGGGGTACGGCGCGGTGCGGGATTTTATTATTAAAGTTCTCGCGCCGAAAATTTCTGAAATTTTAGAAAAAAAACTTTACAGGGACGCCAAGAGCTTTTTCCAGGAGCAGGCGCAGGAAAGGGTTGACGTTACTCCGACCTACGGCGTTATCAAAGAGTGGGGCCCTGACCACGACAAGCATTTTATCGTCGGAGTTTATTTGGGAAAAGAATTGGTCGCGGAGGGCGAGGGGCCATCCAAACAGGAAGCCCAGCAGCAGGCCGCTGAGGCGGCGCTTAAAATAAAAAATTGGGAATAGATATGCTTTTAAAACGCCTTGAGATATCCGGCTTTAAGTCATTTGCCAAACCGATAACGCTGGAATTCCCGACGAAAATCACGGCAATCGTCGGGCCGAACGGCTCCGGTAAATCAAACATAGCGGACGCCATCCGCTGGGTTTTGGGCGAGCAGTCAATGAAGCACCTCCGGGGCAAAAAAGGAGAGGATTTGATTTTCGGCGGCACTGCGCAGATAGCCCGTCTGGCCAAAGCGTCGGTGTCTCTGGTTTTTAATAACAAGGATAAAATTTTTCCTGTGGAATTCGGCGAGTTGGTTGTATCCCGCCGCGTTTACCGCGACGGCGCCAATGATTATGTTTTAAACGACTCGCAGGCGCGCCTCAAAGACATAATTGAGCTTTTATCCAAGGTCGGGCTGGGCGCGTCGCAGCACCATATTATTGCGCAAGGGGATTCAGACCGCATTCTTTACGCCTCGCCTAAAGAAAAAAAATCAATGGTGGAAGAATCCTTGGGCCTTAAAATTTTTGAGCTCAAAAAAAACGAGGCATTAAGAAAGCTGGAGGCTGCCGAAAACAATATTAAACAGGTTGAGTCCTTAAAGCGCGAAATCCAGCCGCACCTGAAATATCTGGAGTCACAAGCGGAAAAAATGAAAAATGCTGCCCAAATCCGCAAAGATTTAAGTTCGCTGACGGAGGAATATGTGGGGAGGGAGCTTAAAACTTTGTTCTATGAATCCACTGAAGCCAAAAAAGAAAAAAACCCTCTGGAGGCGCGCGTCAAAGATTTGGAGAAAGAGATTCGGGAAAGCGAAGAAGCTCTGGGCAGGGAGGGCGAGGCGGAGAAGTTTTTCTCGGAAATAAAAAAACTGGACGAGGCACAGGACGCCATTTCTAAAAAAAGGAGGGGATTGGAAAGAGAAGCAGGAAGGGCGGAAGCCGCTTCCGCCCAGCTCTCCCCGGCCGAAGGAGTGCCAAAAGATAAAATAAAATCCGTTTTGATGGACTTGGCCTCCGATTTGGAAACCGCCTCGCGCTTTGGAATAATGGAGGCGGTGAGGAACGCAATTTTCGCAGTTACGCAGAAAATTTATAGGTTTTTAGAATCCGTAAACGGAGAGCCGCGCCAGAAAGAATCCCTCTTGCCGGAAGGCGTAAAGTTAAAAGAAGAAATCGCGAATTTGGAGAAAGAAGAGAAAGAAATTTCCGGCAGAAGGCGCGATCTCCAGAAAAATTACGAAAGCAGAGCGCTTAAAATCCAAAAGGAGGGGGCGCTTTTGAGAACAAAGATGGAGGAATTGGCCGGAGCAAAAGATTCTTTGAGAGCGATTTTGGGACGCGAGGAGCGAATGAGCATCTTAAAAAAAGAATTTGAATTGGAATTCGGGCAGTTTTTAAAAACCGCAAATCCTGCGGGCGAACTCTTGGGAGATGCCCAACGCGCAGATTTTAGAAAGAAAATTGAGCGGCTTCGCATACGGCTGGAGGAGGCCGGCGGGGTTGATGAATCCGCGCTTAGCGAATTTGAAGAGACAAAAAAACGCGATGAATTTTTGGCCAAGGAACTTGAAGATTTAAAAACAACCGCAGCGTCACTAAAAAATATTTTTGATGAGCTTGAAGAAAGAATAGCCAAGGACTTTGACGCAGGACTTTTCAAAATCAACAAGCTTTTCGGGGATTTTTTCAGGGAAATTTTCGGCGGGGGCAAAGCGGAGATAAGAATGGAGCGTCCCGAAAAGAAAAGAAAACCTTCAGAGGAAAACCCTGAAGAGAACTGGCAAGAAGAGATAGAGGAGGAACCGGGGCTGGAGATTACGGTAGATATACCCAGAAAGAGAATTAAATCGCTCGCGATGCTTTCGGGCGGCGAGCGGGCGCTTACATCAATCGCTCTGCTTTTTGCGATGTCCACGGCGAACCCGCCGCCATTTTTAGTTTTGGACGAAACAGACGCGGCTTTGGACGAAGCAAACTCGGCGAGATATGCCGCCATGCTCAAAGACCTCGGCAAAAAAACCCAGCTTGTTGTCGTCACCCACAATCGAGAAACAATGAAAGTCGCCGATGTCCTTTACGGCGTCACAATGGGCGCTGATGGCATCAGCAAACTTCTCTCCATCAAATTTGAAGAGGCCGAAAACGTTTTGGCGAAGAAAAAATAATTATCATCGCAATCTTTTATATATTCCTATATACTCCACAATTCGCGCGAATCGTAGAATGAATAAAAATAAAAGAGCCGCTTCAGGAGCGTTTTATTACATAAATAAAATTACTCAAAGCGGCTTCTAATTTTATCGCTGACATCAAGAGTACTAAAGTAACGGCTATAAGAGAAGACAGAAAGCTAATCAGTACACAATAATAAGCTCCTAGTGTTATAGGCCATAAATTGTGCATCCAGAGCGTTTGGCTCCAGCCCAATGCTTTTCCGTTACGTTGTATGATAGGATTTTTTTCAGATGACCAGTCCCATTTATCTTTTCTGGCGCAGCATAATGAACTTAGAGTATCCAATAAACACGAAAAAAGAAGAATTAAAAGAGCAATCTTCATTCTACTTTACCCCCTTAATTTATCCTACCTCGCTTTTTCTGGTTTGTAAAGGTCTTTATCTATTTTTCTGTCAAAGCAGGTTTGGTCAGCTCCGTGCGCCCAGTTTTCGTTGCCGTAGTAAATATTTTCAGGATAAATAGGCACGGCGCGTTTGGGCGTATTTGCGGACTGGTCTAAGCTCGACAGATTAAATGTCGCGCAGAGTTTGAAGTTTTCCGCTCGGGCGGTTTCATAAATATATTCTGCGCCGCTTTCCGGGTCTTTGGGGATGGCGACTCCGCGAATCGGGTCATTAAGCTCGTTCAAATTTTTTGGCAAAGCTGCCTTTTTTACCCAATAATTTATTATTTCTGATTGAATTAACTGGAGATGCTGAACTCTTTGGTCGTCAAATTTCCGGGCGCGCTCTTCTTTTGGGGAACCCACAAGAAAAAAACCGGCGGCAATCGCCGCAAGGATTATCAAAGACGCGCCGTAGCAAAAAACTTTGTGCGGCGCCTTGTTTTTAATGTCTAAAATATAATATCCGAAAACAGCGCCGGCTACCGCCAATACTGCAAAAATTTTCAGCAAAAATCTCGTCGTCATCTCGCCCTGGAGGAGATTATAAATCAATGTCACCAGGTCTCCGATGATTATTATCCCTGCCAGAAAAAGCGTGAAATAAAGCAGCCATTTTCTTATTTTCATCTCTCGCTTTTCGGGAGTGGCGGCATACCCTTTGTTCAAAAACCACGTTGCCCAGATATAAACCGGGAAAACCACGATCAGGCTCGCTATCGCCCAGCGGACGGACGAGCGCGCGGCAAGGAGCGTGTAATAATTTTCCGAAAGCGCGTCCGGCAGCCAGATGTTGATGTAACTGAAAATCAAATTTATAAACATCCCCGCGCTGACATAAAGCGCGATGATATTTAAAAGCTGAAGAAATACATCCTTGGGTCCTGTTTTTTCATTCATAAGCTAAATATAACATTTTTTCCGGCGATTCCCAATCCACAGCTTGCGCGTTGCAATGAGCCGGATATTCTTGCTATAAAAAAGCAGGAGCGTTCCGTTGATAAAAATCCATTGCTAAAAAGGAGGCATTGCAGATGGTGACATCCAGAAAGGGCTCGCAGCTTTGGCTTTCGGGGTTCACGGACGTGGTTCAAAAACCGGAGGAGCTGGCAACCAACCTCGCTATTCTGAAAGAGTGGCGGAGGAACGCCTGCTTTAAGATTGAACTTTCGGAAGAGCGTTTCAGGGCATGGATTAGATATGCCCATGCCAAAAACGGCAACGGTCATCTGACTTTTTGGCCGAATAACGGCCAATGGCTTTTTGAATGGATTGCTGCGGCATTGCCCCAAAAAGATGCCGCCGCGCCGTTTTTCTTGCGTTGCCGGTGCGGATTGCTGCCGGTTTTTTCCAAGAAATGCGCTTGCGGGAAGCTTAGCTGGTGCCAGCATCACCGGGATTCGGACGCGATGTATGATCATCTTGACCATGAATGTTCGCTTTGGTGCTGCGAACACTTGCATGCCTACCGTAGCAGAGAGGAAAGAATCTGGACAGCGGCGGAAATCTCGGGATTGGTTGAGAAGTTGAAAATTGCGCTTGCTGAACCGCAAGCGATAAACGGCGCGGTTATTCTCCAGGTGGAATGCCGCCAACATAGCGGCAATCTGGAATTGGTATCCGCGCTCAAGTGGTTCAAAAAAAACGCAAGAGTGGCAGACTAATTCTTGTAGGGGCGTGTTTCATCACCGCCCCTTTTTATTTATTATTCCTTAAGCCGAGGTTCAACGCGCTTCAGAAGCACGGCGTTGGTAGCCACTATTATTGACGAGGCCGACATAAGAAGCGCGGAAATTTCCGGGCGCAAGGACCAGCCGAGGGAGCTGTAAAATACTCCGGCCGCAATCGGGACAGCAAGCACGTTATAAATCGCCGCCCAAAACAGGTTTTGCTTCATTTTAACCACCGTTGCTTTCGATAAGCGAATCGCGGCCACAATATCGTAAGGATCGGATTTCATCAGCACAATGTTGCCGGTCTCTATGGCGACATCGGTCCCCGCTCCAATCGCGATGCCGATATTTGCTTGCGCCAAGGCCGGCGCGTCATTGATGCCGTCGCCGACCATAGCGACGAATTTTCTTTCATTCTGCAATTTTTTTACATACTTTGCTTTATCGCCAGGGAGGACTTCGGCGAATACTCTGTCAATGCCAAGTTCTTTCCCGATGCCCTCGGCAACTTTTATGTGGTCGCCGGTAATCATCACAACTTCCAATCCCATGCTCTTCAGCGCCGAGATTGTTTTTTTGGAATTTGCTCTGGGAGGGTCAGCGGCGCCGACGACGCCGGCAAAAACTCCGTCAACGGCGAGCAAACTCAATGTTTTACCTTCTCCGGCAAGCCGGTCAAGCGCGCCGCGCCCGGGCGCGGTTGATACTCCGTTATCTTTCAGCAGTTTTTCCGTTCCGGCTAAAATTATTTTGCCCGCTTCGCCAGAGCCCAAGCGAGGCGAGCTGCCAATCCGCGCTTTAAGTCCGTGGCCGGCAAGCGACTCAAAATTTTCCATCGCATTTAGCGGCAAAGCGCCGCGCCTCTCGGCTTCTTCCAAAATGGCTTTCGCAAGCGGATGATTTGACCCTGCCTCAATGCTGGCTTCGTAACGCAAAATGTCGTGCGCGCTAAAATTATTAAAAGCAATGACATCAATAACCTTCGGTTTTCCCTCGGTAAGAGTTCCTGTTTTGTCAAGAATAATGGCGTTGATTCTTGAAGCGTTCTCCAAAGTAGCCGCGTCTTTGATGAGAATATTGTGTTTGGCGCCGATGCCCGTGCCCACTGCAACCGCGGTTGGTGTGGCCAGCCCCAAGGCGTCAGGACAGGCGATCACGACAGCGGATATCGCGAATGTCAGCGCGGTTAAAAGCGCCGCGCCTGCCGCAAAATACCAGCCCAAAAACGCTGCGACTCCGGAGCCGATGGCGACCAGCACAAGCCAGCCCGCGGCTTCGTCGGCAATCCGCTGGCCGGGCGCCTTGGAATTTTGGGCGGTTTCCACCAGTTTGATGATTTGCGCCAGAACCGTTTCCGACCCCACCTCAGTGGCTTTGAATACAACCCTGCCGGTTTGGTTTACGGAGCCGCCTATCGCCTTATCGCCGATTTTTTTTGCGACCGGGATTGATTCGCCGGTAACAAGCGATTCGTCAATTGAGGACTCTCCTTCAATAATAAGGCCGTCCACCGGTATTTTATCTCCGGGTCTAAGCACCACGATGTCGCCTTTTACAACTTCTGCGCTCGGAATGCTAATCTCTTTGCCGCCGCGAATTACTTTTGCCCGCGGCGGCACGAGATTAAAAAGCGCGCGAAGCGCGTCGGATGTGCCCCGGCGGGAGCGCATTTCCATCCAATGCCCGAACAGGACGAAGGTAACCAATAGGGCGGCCGCTTCGTAAAAAGTTTCGCCGCCTATGGTGAAAGTCAAAAGAACGCTGAATAGATAGGCCGCGAGCACGCCGGTCGCGATTAGAACCGACATATTTAATTTGCGGGCCTTGAGCGAGTAATAAGTTCCGGTGATAAAGATTGAACCGGTCCAAAAGACGATCGGAGTCGTCAGAATAAAAAGCAGCCAATTTGCTGGAAGGGGTGTTGGCAGAGTTAGTTTAAAATAATTCAGTCCCAGAGGAGAGTAGAGGACGATGGGGACGGAGAGAAAAAATGAAATCCAAAACCTGCGCCGCATGTCGGTTTCCATTTGTTTCGCCATCTGCGGATTGGTCATAGCTGCCTCGTGGTCTTTGTGGCTTAATTCCGAGACATCGTAACCGTCTTTCCTTTTTTCTTTGGGAATTAGCGCCATGCCGCAGCCCGGACAATTTCCTGGTTCGTTTTTAATTACCTCCGGATGCATCGGGCAGGCGTAAATAGTTTGTTTCATTAATTTAATTATACTCTTCTTAGCAAGCCCCGCCCCTGCGTCAATAAAATATACAAGCCGATAATAAAGAGCGTCGCGGAAGTTGCGGCCGAAATCAGACAGTAGAAACAGAGCGCTTTTATGACGAATATTTGGAGATACAAAAACCATACCGATACCAGAAAGCCGACGGGCGTGAGCCCGGCGGCGACAAAGAGGAATCGTTTTTGTTTCGTCGCTAGGTAGCACAGAAGAAAAGCGATAAGAAGCAGATAGTAAATCGCGCCCAAAAGCGCCACGGGTAATCCGGCGAATACCGAATAGGCGCTGGCCAAAACCTTGTCGCAGCCCTCAAGCGCTCCGCAAGCGACGTTGGCGCCGGCATAATGGGTGGCCGTAAGATAAACGGCGTCAGTGAATCCTATAAAACCAATGAGCAGAAATATCAGCAGCATTGTTTCATTTTTTCTTCCAGTAATTCGCGCGCCTTTGTGTTTTGCGGCTCGGCAGTTTCAATTTTTCTGAAAAATAGGAAGTACGCAAGCCCGGCGACAACAACAAGTTCCAACAAAAACACGGGAAAAGTCATATTGCGTACCGCCAAAAAAGCAAGCAGCATGCCGACGGCGATTATCATGGGTTTTTGCTTTTCAAACTGGTAGGCAATGCCTACAACCGTTCCGCCCATGAGAAGCGCGATGAGCGGCAGAAAAGTTTCGGACGGCAGATATCCGGCGAGGACCAGCGCCGTAAGGGCTAGCCATGTTCCCGCGACGGCTGAGCAAATTGGACAAATTCTAAGACGCATATTTTAAATTATAGGAGATAAATAATAATCCCTAAAATCACCATCGCAAGCCCTGCCCACGCTTTTTCGGCGGATTTTTCTTTTTCCTGCCAACCGCGCACGCGCTCCAGGAGGTTTTTATTGCTTGAGATGAGCAAAACCGCGATCAGGGGCAGGACGAATATAAGGTTATAGACCAACAGATACCCCGCTCCGCGGAGGTAGGTGGTTTTATCGTTTAGGAGCCCTACGGCCGCGAGGTAAGGCCCACCGGTGCAGGGAAATTCGCAGAGCCCGACAAGCGCTCCCAAAAGAAAAGCGGCGGGCAAAGATCCTTTTTCAATGAGCGCCGACATTTTATGGTGAGCGGCGTTTGGAATTTTCAATTTAATCGGAAATTTCGGGAAGAACCAGTTTATAATGTTGATTCCACCGAGGGCAATCAGAAGCGCGGCTCCGATTTTTGCCATGAAATGCGGGGTATTAAAGAGGTGCAGGACTTGCAGCAGCCCCAGGCCGATTGCGAGATACACCAGAAAAACCCCGGCGATGTAGAAACCGCCGACGGCGAGGATTTTTGAGCGCAGATGCCCTACTGAAAAAAGGAAAGCGATGGTGAGGAGCAGAATGGAAAAAGCGCAGGGGTTGATGCTGTTAATGAGCGCGGAGGCGGCTATGAGCGGAAGAAGCCATTCTCCGCCGTTTGATAAACTCCAGACGATTTCGGTCATAGGTTTTAATCCTAGGGCGTAACAATCGCTTTAATTTTTAATTCCTTCACGCCGCGGTCGGTGTCCAAATAAATCACCCGTTCAATCGGGCCGACTCCGGCCGGCCCGTGCGCCGCCGGATCAAAGACGGCTTCCAGCTCGGTTTCCTCGCCGGAGGCGAGTTTAATGTTTAGTTTCGGAGTAAAGCCGTGCCCGGGCATCCCGAAAGGCCCCCACTCTCCGGCTGCGGTTTTAAGCGTTGCCGCGGTGCACATGCAGGAAGTGTATATTTTGTTGACGGTTACCGGCTCTGCGCCTGCGTTTTTGATTTTAAACGCGTGCCTGACATTGCCGGCGGCCATTGAGATTTTTCCGAAGTCAAAATTTTCTTCTTCGGCCGCGAGCCCGCCTCCGGCAGCGGAGGAATTTTTGCCGGGGCTGTCGGCTTTTTGGGCATTGCCAAGCCAGATTATCCCTCCAAGGATAATCGCGCTGGCCAAAGCCCCCACGACAATATTTTTATTTTGTTGCATAAGAGAAAATTAAATGAATAAAAAGCGCCCATTAAAAACGGGCCTTGAAAAGAAAAATCAAAGTTAGCGGCTGTTTTCGCGGAGCGCCAGCCACTCTCTTAGAGATTTCGCGAGCGGGGAGAGTTTGATTTCAGCAGAATTGAAAACAAAGCTGGATTTTGTTTCGGGAGAGAAAATCTTCGGCGCGGGAATTGAAAAGATTGCGTATCCTGCCAGAAGGAGCGTGAAGATTAAGGCCAACGAGAAACTTTTGAAGGCGGTCGTATGGAAAAAGGCGACTGCGAAAGCATTATTTTCGGGGCAGATTGAACCGGCAAGAGTTGAGGCCAAACAAATTCTGTGCGCCATATTTTCGTCCATCGCCAAAAATCCGAACGCCGCGAGGGCGGTAAAACTCAAAATCAGCCAAATTGCGCCTATGGACTTCATTGATTCCATTATATTATAATGTCACCGCATGTCAAAGGAGACAAAAAAACAAAAGGTGTTTGTGGCGATGTCGGGAGGCGTGGACTCTTCCGTGGCGGCTTTGATTTTAAAAAATCAGGGATATGATGTCACTGGAGTTCATATGCTCTGCTGGGATGGTTGCGAAAATAATGAAGACAAGCGGGATGCGACGCGGGTGGCGGCGAAGCTCGGCATCCCGTTTTTGGTTTGGGATTTTAAAAAAGAATACAGGGAATACGTTTTTAATTATATGGTGCGTGAATATGCCGAGGGGCGGACGCCAAATCCCGATGTGATGTGCAATAAGGAAATCAAGTTTGGAATTTTTTTGAAGCGCGCACTAGAGGCGGGGGCTGACTATATTGCGACTGGACATTACGTTAAAAAAAACAGCGATAAACTTTTTGCCGCGAAAGATAAAAACAAAGACCAGTCCTATTTTCTCTGGACGCTAACTCAAGACCAGCTTAAACATTGTCTTTTCCCGATAGGCGATTATTTAAAAAGCGAAGTCAGGGAGCTCGCGCGCGGATTTGGCTTGCCGGTGGCCGATAAAAAAGATTCGCAGGGTCTTTGTTTTGTCGGCAAAATTGATTTCGGAGAATTTTTAAAAAAAGAGCTTCCTAAAAAAATCGGCGCGGTTGTTTCTTCGGACGGGGGAAAAATCGGCGAGCACGACGGCGCGCATTTTTACACTATCGGCCAAAGACACGGATTGAATCTCGGCGGCCAGCCCCGGCCGGTTTTTGTTGCGGAGCGAGACGTCGCTACAAATACTTTGGTGGTGGCAAGAGGCGCAGACGACCCGGTTTTGTATCGCCAAGAGATTACTGTAGAGAACGTCAACTGGATAGCTCGCCCGAGAGGAGTTTCTCTTCTTACTCGCATCCGCTATCGCCAACCATTGCAGACATGCCGCATTTCGGGAAAAAGAGTGGTTTTTGACAAGCCCCAAAGAGCCGTAGCCCACGGGCAATCCGTCGTTTTTTATAAAGACGGCCCCCTCGATGATGCCCGGGGCAGGGAAATGCTCGGCGGTGGTATAATAGAAAAATGATCTATCCTTATACGGCGTTTTTGCATCTGGCGATGACGATTTTATCTTTAGCAAGTTTGGTTTATCTTTTTTACCGCAAGCGGAGTTTAAACAGCGCCGCGGTAGGCAATTATTTTAACTGGTTTTTGCTTTTCTTTTTGTACAACATTTTTCTTATTTTACCGCTTGCTCTTTTTGGCGAATTAAATTTTATTAGCGGAATTTTTTATAATTTTGCCCTTTTGTTTTTGGGGTTGGGCGCTTGGCAGGCCTTGGCGACTGCGCTTGATTTCATGGCTGCAAACAGTTTGCTTAAAAAGACTGTTTCAGCTCTTTATTTGGCGGGCATTGCTGCTGCTATTGGTCTCCATTTTGCTTTTCCTGAAATCCCTCGCGGGACGCTGGATGGCAACTGGGTTTTGTGGTATTCCAATCAATCCATTTCCCTTTTTTACACTTTATTTATGTTTATAGCCGGCTGGTTATTTGCTTTGACGTTTTTGAAAGGAATTAACGCCATGCCCGCGCTTTTAAAATTCAGGGGATATTGCTTTGTGTTCGCAGGATTTGTTCTGCCGTTCGCCGCTTTTTATTATTTTGGCGCGAAAAACGTTATGCACATTTATTTTGCTTTCTCTTTTTCTATTTTAGGGCTTTTACTCTTCGCCGCCGGGAATATCCTTGTTGGACTTTTCAAAGAGTCCGCCTCTTGATTTTTCTTCCGCTGCCATTTTTTAATTTAAAATTTGATGCTAAAATCTTCTTATGTCCTCAAAAGAACTTAGGCAGAAGTTTTTGGATTTTTTTTCCGCACGCGGGCACAAAATCGTGCTTTCTTCTTCGCTGATTCCCGACGACCCGTCGGTGCTTTTGACCACCGCCGGCATGCAGCAGTTTAAGCCCTATTTTTTGGGTAAAGCTGATCCGCTCAAAGATTTTGGAACACGACGCACGGCATCAATTCAAAAATCGTTTCGCACTTCGGATATTGACGAAGTTGGAGATGAAAGCCATCTTACTTTTTTTGAAATGCTTGGACATTTTTCGTTTGGAGATTATTTTAAAAAAGAAACCATAGAATGGACATACAAATTTCTTACCGAAATTCTCAAAATTCCCAAAGAGCATATATCGGTAACTGTTTTTGCTGGAGATAATAAAATCCCTTTTGATAAAGAATCGTACGATGCCTGGTCTAAATTTTTACAGGCAGAAAAAATTAAAAAAGGCCCGCGCGCAGACAATGTTTGGGGACCGGCGGGTCCGGAGGGACCTTGCGGAGCCGCCAATGAAGTTTATGTTGATGATTTAGAAGTGGCCACGCTGGTTTTTATGGAATATTACTGCGCCAAAAATGGAAGTTTAACTCTGCTTCCGCAAAAAGGAGTTGATGTCGGCTGGGGATTTGAACGGTTGGCTATGATAGTTCAGGACAAAAAAAACATTTTTGAAACGGATTTGTTTGAGCCGCTTTTTGAGCTTTTACCAGACAATGTTTCGGAAAAGCATAAAAGAATAATAGTTGACCATATCCGCGGGACAGCGTTTTTATTGGCTGACGGAGTGCGGCCATCAAACAAAGAGGCGGGGTATATTTTGCGGCGGCTTTTGCGGAGGGTTTTTGTTTACGAATATCAAGCTAAATTATCAAAGCACGTTTTAGACGGAATTTTACATGACATTATTCACGAATACGGCGAGTTTTATTCGGAGCTTTTGAAAAACGCCGAAAGTATTCACGAAGAATTTAAAAAAGAGCGTGACGAATTTTCAAAGACCTTATCGCGCGGGATTAAAGAAGTATATAAATTTGATAAAATCGATGCCCCCACGGCATTTAATCTTTACCAGTCCCTTGGTGTTTCTTTCGAAATCATAAAAGACGTTGCCGGAGATAAGGCAAAAAATCTTACTCGAGAAGAATTTGATAAAGAATTTGCCAAACATCAGGAAATCTCGCGGGCGGGGCGGGAGAAAAAATTCGGAGGGCATGGGCTTTTGCTGGATACCGGGGAGCTTAAAGCCAAAGACGGAGAGGAGCTGAAAAAAGTTACGCGATTGCACACAGCGACGCATCTTCTACAGGCGGCTTTGAGAAAAGTTTTGGGAGAGAGCGTAAAGCAGGCTGGCAGTGACATCACCGCGGAGCGGACAAGATTTGATTTTGCGTTTGACAGAAAACTTACTGACGAAGAAATCAAAAAAGTTGAGGATTCGGTAAATTTGGCGGTTAATAAAAAATATCAGGTTGATATGAAAGAAATGGTTTTGGAGGACGCTTTAAAATTGGGCGCTCTTAGTGTTTTTTCCGCCAAAGGCGGATCCGCCTTTGGCGGAAAGGAAAAATACCCAGAGAAAGTAAAAGTTTATTCGGTCGGCGATTTTAGGGCAGACCCGCCGGAGATCTTCTCTAGGGAGCTTTGCGGCGGCCCGCACGTAAAAAATACTTCCGAAATCGGCCGGTTCAAAATTTTAAAACAGGAAGCAGTCGGCTCCGGCACCCGCCGTATCCGAGCAGTTGTTATACTATAAGTGCGACAACGCAACAATTGCAAACATAACATTTTGCTACGATCGGGAGAAAGTGTTATATTAAGCATAATACATGTTTAAGAAAATAATTTTAAAAGGCGTACGTAAACCATCCGTGGCAGAATTGGTGCTTTTGGCGCTGAAAAGAACAGTAGATTGCCCATTTGAAATACTGATGGAATATAGCAGAATAAGAAATCAGCTTAGACCGGAATTTGTGAGAGTAGCTACAAATCGCTTAAAAAAACGGAATTTAATCCAAACGGAACGCAGAGGAAGGCAAATTCTTTTTACACTAACCGGAGAAGGTGAAAAGGAAGCAGAAAAAATTAGGTTAAAATTGGAAATGACTAAATCTAAACCTTGGGATGGAAAATGGCGTATTATTGTTTTTGATGTCCCAGAAAAGTTGCGTGGCAAACGAGATCTATTGCGGCGGGAATTAATTAATTTCGGTTTTAAACAACTTCAAAAAAGCGTCTGGGCTTACCCACATTCTTTACCGCAAGAATTTACTGATTTATGGGAAGAGATTGGAATTCTTAGACATTGTATAATTTTTGAAACCAGTAAGATAGAAAATGCTAGAATTTAGTATAACAATTCTGCTCGATCGGAAGAAAGTGTTATACAGTTTAGATTACTTGCAAGGATATAAAATAAAAATAAAAAAAGCTCCATTTTGTTTTCAGCCCTCCTTTCTCTGCTCGCCATCATAGCAATTGCTTAAAATTTGTCCATAGCGTGCTATAATATTCTCATGCTTTCATGGATTTTTGGGCACAAAAAAAAGACGACGCACATCTTGGCGATTGACTTGGGAACAGCATCAATTTCCGCCGCGGTCGTCGTGCGCCATGAAAAAGCCGGACCGAACGCCCCGGCCGGGCTCTGCGAGATTAAAAAAGTTTTGAGGCATCCCTTAAACCTTTTGGGCTACCAGCTTGCCGCGGACGCCGGCAAGCTCCCTTATATTTTAAAAGACGGCTTCATGAAAGTTTTTAAAGACGCTTATGCCGCCTCCCGCCACGCAGACGTTATTTTAATCGCGCTTTCCGAGCCGTTTTTTTTGGATAAGAAAACGCAAAGAGAAGAGGCGCGCCCTAACCCGTCTAAGCCGATCAGTCGAGCCGAGATTGACACCATCGGAAAATTTTTAAGCGAAGACGTTTTGGTGGCAAACAGGCGGCTCGCGCCGGTCGGGCGGAATATTCTTGCCATGCGAGTGAACGGATACGACATCGTCGACGCAATCGGGTATAAAGGCAAAACGTTGGGGGCCGAGGCCGTGTTTACTTTAGTGAGCGCGACTTTGAAAGATTACGTAGATGAAGCGAAAGAAAAATTTTTCCCCCGGAGCGCGGTTTCTTTTTCTTCCGATACCTGGGTTCTATGGAAGCTGCTAAAATCCACGGAGAATTTGTCCGGTCCGGTTTTGGTTGTGGACATCGGCGGAGAAGTGACCGGAGTGTTTGGAGCCGGCAAAAACACGATTGAGCACATGGGCGCCGCCGCTTTCGGCATAAGGACTCTCGCCAGGCGCATCGGGGCGGCGCTAAAAATTGGGCCAGAGGAGGTTGAGCCGATTTTGCGCAAGTATACTGCCGGCGCGCTGGATGAGCGTTTGAAAATGAAGGTGGACAGGGTTTTATCTGCGGCGCTTTTTGATTGGTGGGCAAGCATTAAAAATTTCGCGAGCGCGCCGGCGGCGTTTAAAAAAATATTGCTTTCCGGAGGCGGGGCTGACTTCTCCGTTTTCTCCGATTTTCTGAAAGATTGCCTGAAAAAGGATTATGGCGCGGATGTGTCTGTGGAGCTCTTGCGCGCGGAGGCGTTCAATGATTTTTTGGACCCGGCCGGCGCGCTCTCCGGCGGCGGCGACGTTATTTTAGCGGCTTTGAGCATTTTTGCTGATGCCAAGACAGACTAAAGAAAGTTTTATAGACATTCTCCCCTCAAGCGGCAAGCGCGTGATTTCGGATGTTGTGATTGCGCCAAGAAAAGAAATTACTTCTCAGTTTTTCAAAGAGCCACCGGCGGCGATCAAGCCCCCGAAGCGCTATTTGAGGACGGGACGCAGGGGCAGGTCCGTTTTTACGATTTTGGCGCTGCTTGCGCTGGCTGCCGTCTTGAGCGCGGTTTTCGGGAAAGTTGAAGTGACGGTAACCCCGAAAGCGTTGTCTGTCCAAATGGACAAAACTTTGCCGTTGAGCAAATCCCGGGACGGCTTGCCTGACGGCAGCGCGGGCAATTTTCTGATTTTCAGGACTCTCACGCTGCCGCATAAGGAGAGCGGTTCATTTAACGCCACGGAAGAGAAATTCCAGGACCGGAAAGCGCAGGGTATAGTCGCCCTTTTTAACAAATCTAAGGCGCCCCAGATTCTTATCGCTTCCACGCGCCTTGAGGCGCCGGACGGCAGAATTTATCGGATTCCAAAAACTATAGTCGTGCCCGGTGCCAAGACACAGGGCGGGCAGGCGGTGCCCGGTTCGCTGGATGTGACGGTAATTGCGGACAAGGCGGGCGCGGAATACAATATCGGGCTCTCGGATTTTACTTTGCCCGGTTTTAAAGATTCTCCCAAATACGAACTCGTCTTTGCAAGGTCCAAAGCCGAAATATCCGGCGGAGCAAGCGGAAAACAAATTGTGGTGGGCAAATCGGACACGGATTCCGCTCTGACGGCACTTATGCTGCGAGTGCGCGAGGCCGCGCCTAAACTTATTTCCGGAAAAATACCAAAGGAAGAATTTTTAATTGCGGAGTCGGTTGAATATGCAGCCGCCAAAGAGGGTTCGGACCCCGCCCCGGGTTCGCCGGCGGAAAAATTTGATTTCAGCGCGGAAGGAGAAATCAGGGGGGCAAGCGTTGAAAGGCGGGCTTTAGAGGAGGCGCTTTTGAAGAATTTGCCCGAACTTGCGGCGCTCGAGGGAGCTCCGGTGCGCGTAAAAAATCTGGACAAACTGCCGATGAAATTAATCGGCTATAAATTTGAAGCGCGCAGTTTTACGCTGGCCGTCCGCGGCACGGCGGAGATTGAGGCGGTTGTGGACACCCAGACGCTAAAAAGCGCGATTTTGGAGCATGGCGTCAGGGGCGCGATTCTGCGGTTTTCCGCTTTGCCATCAATATCCGGAGTGGAGGCGCGTTTTAAGCCCTTTTGGTGGCGCAAGACCCCCTCCGACCCCAGCCGCATTGACATTATTTTACAAGGGAGCTAAGATAGGGACTATTCGTTGTTAATGCCAGCTTCGCCAAAAGACAAACTTATTAAAGAAGGGCAGGTTATTGAAGCGTTGCCTTCGGCGACGTTCCGTATTTTATTGGGAGACGGCAAGGAAGTCATTGGGCACCTGTCGGGCAAGATGCGCGTCCATTACATCAAAGTGCTGGTCGGCGACCGCGTTTTGGTTGAATTCAGTCCTTACGACGAATCCAGGGGACGAATTGTTAAAAGGTTATAATTATTTATATTGAGCGAAATCAAAATATGAAAGTAAGGGCTTCGGTAAAACCAAGGTGCGCGAGCTGCAAGGTCGTCCGCAGGGGCGGCAGAGTTTTTATCGTCTGCAAAAATCCGAGGCATAAGCAGAGGCAGGGTTAAATACTTAAAGATTTAAAGATGGTCAGAATCGCAGGGGTTAATATCCCGGACAATAAAAAAATTCCCGTTTCTCTCGCCTACATTTACGGCATAGGGAGGCCATTGGCGCGCCGCATTTTGTCTTCCGTGAAAATTGACGAAAATAAGCGCGCCAAAGAACTGGCCCCGCAGGAAATAAGCAAACTCCGCGACCTAATTGAAAAAAAATATAAAATTGAGGGGGAACTAAGGCGGGAAGTCACCTTAAACATTAAAAGGTTAAAAGACATAAAATCCTACAGGGGCGTCCGGCATATGAGAAATCTCCCCGTCCGCGGCCAGCGCACAAAAACAAATTCCCGCACCCGGAGAGGCAACGTCCGCAAAACAATGATGTCCGGCAAACGCAAACTGGAAAAGAAATAAAATGGGCAAGAAAAGAATAATTCAAAAAGCGGATTTGACTACGGACGAGGGCAGGGCCTCGGCCGTTAGGGTTGCTTCCCCGAAGAAAAAAATTACGGACGGAGTCGTCCATATACTTTCCACTTACAACAACACGATTATTTCCATAAGCGACCAGAGGGGGGACGTGATAATGTCTTCTTCTTCGGGCGCCCTCGGCTTTTCCGGTGCTAAAAAGGGGACGCCGTACGCGGCGACAAAGCTGGCGGAATTTTTGGGAGACAAAGCCAAGGCCGCCGGTGTGAAAAATTTAAGCGTTTTAGTAAAAGGCGTAGGCGCCGGGAGAGACGCGGCATTAAGGTCGCTTGTCGCGCAGGGGTTTGATATTTATTCAATCCGCGACGCAACTCCGGTTCCCCACAACGGCCCGCGTCCGCCGAAACCGAGAAGAGTATGAGAACAAATTGTAAAACTTGCAGGAGGTTGGGTATGTCTGTTTGCGGGCGCGAGAAATGCGCTTTTAAGCGCAAGCCCTACCCCCCGGGCATTCACGGAAAATCTTTCCGGCGCGGTCTTTCGGAATTCGGCACGCAGCTTAAAAGCAAACAAAGGGTGAAGTTCCTTTACGGCCTTCGCGAACAGCAGTTTAAAAATTACGTGCTTTCCGCTGTTTCCCAGCACGCCATTCCCGCCGGCGAGGCGATAGTGCGGAGCTTGGAATCGCGTTTGGACAACGTTGTCTACCGTCTGGGGTTCGCCCCGACGCGCGCCGGAGCGAAGCAGGTGGTGAACCACGGCCATATTTTGGTGAACGGCAAAAGAATCAACATCCCTTCCTGCAGGATTAAAATCGGGGACGAGGTTAAAATACGGCCGGGAAGCGTCGGCAAAGGAGCGTTTTTGAATCTTCCCGTGACCATAAAAAAATACGCTCCTCCGGAGTGGCTGGAGATTGACAAAGACGCTTTTTCCGGTAAAATAATTTCAGCGCCACTCGCCGATGATTTAATAAGGTCTTACAATTTAAACTCAATAGTCGAATATTATTCGCGTTAACAGCTAATTTTTTGCTTAATTTTATGGATCAGAGCACGGTTTTGCCAACCCATACCCGCGTCGTTTCCGAAGAGGATTCCAAGGGAACATACGAGATAGACGGCTTTTACCCGGGCTACGGCCATACTTTGGGAAATTCGCTTCGGAGGATTTTGCTCTCCTCGCTTTCCGGCGCGGCCGTGACGAAAGTAAAAATAGAAGGGGCGTCTCACGAGTTCGCCACGCTGCCGGGGGTTTTGGAAGATGTCGTTACGATTTTGCTCAATATTAAACAGCTTCGTTTTAAAATCCATACAGACGGGCCGGAGACGGCGACTCTGGAAGTCAGGGGCGTTAAAGAAATCAAAGGAAAAGACATAAAATGCCCCACTCAGCTTGAGGTTATGAATAAAGACCTCTATCTTGCAACCCTTACCGACAAAAACGCCAGTTTCAACGCCGAGTTTACCGTGGAAAAAGGCATTGGGTTCGTGCCCTCCGAAGAGCTGGTCAAAGACAAGATTTCGGTGGGAACCATAGTGCTGGACGCGATTTTTACTCCCATCCGGCGAGCCACTTACGAAGTTGAAAATATGCGCGTAGGCGACCGCACGGATTACAACCGCCTGCGCCTTTTTATAGAAACCGACGGGACAATTTCTCCCCGCGCCGCGCTTAAGGAAGCGCTCCGGATTATGCGCCGGCAAATAGAGCATATTGAAAATTTTGAAGGCGGCGCCGAGCCCGGCGCGGCGCCGGGCAAAGAAGAGGGCTTCGGCGAGATGAAGCTTTCCCAGCGCACTAAAAATGCGCTAATCTCCGCCGGCATCAGCACGCCGGAGGAATTGTCCCAAAAATCCGAAAGCGAAATCAGGGACCTAGACGGCGTCGGCGAGAAGGCGGTTGCGGAAATTAAAAAAGCGCTGGCGAAACTGCAGCTTTCTTTAAGGGAATAAAAAATAAACGCGGTGAAGAAAGCGAGAAAATTCGGAAGAGAAAGAAACCAACGGCGGGCGTTTTTAAGGAGCTTGGCGGTTAGTTTGATAGCACGCGGGAAAATTAAAACTACGCTCGCCCGCGCCAAGGAGCTCCGGCCGGTCGCGGAGCGACTGGTGACGCGCGCCAAAAGGAGCGAGAACCCTGTTTTGGCGCACCGCGATGCAAGAAGATTTTTACCGAAAGAGGCGGCCGCTAAACTGGTCAAAGAAATCGCGCCCAGATACGGAACGAGAAACGGCGGATACACCAGAATTATAAAACTTAACCGAAGAAGCGGAGACGCATCGCGGATGGCGTTCATAGAGTTTGTGTAAAAATATGACGAAAGAAATTATAATTGACGCGAAAAACAAAAAGCTCGGGAGGATTGCCTCGGAGGTTGCCAAGGCGCTAAGAGGCAAAACAGACGCCGGTTTTTTGCCGCACACGGTTGTTTTGCCCAGGGTCATTGTGAAAAACGCCGGCAGCATCGCTTTTTCGGAAAAGAAACTCAAGGATAAAGAGTTTTGGACGTACTCCGGCTACCCTGGCGGCAGAAAAGTAAAAAGTGCCTGGGAAGTCGCTGAAAAATCCACTGGCTGGAGGAGCGATATTTTGCGCCACGCCGTCTCGGGGATGCTCCACAAAAACCGGCTTAAAAAATTAATGATTAAAAATTTGATAATTTATAATGGAGAAGACAAATAAAAACGGATACTTTGAAGCGGTTGGACGCCGGAAAACTTCGGTTGCCCGCGTGCGCCTTTTTAAAGAGAAAAATGCTTTGCCGAATATTTCCATAAACGGCAAGGCGCATTCGCAATATTTTCCTACTTTGGAGCTCAAAAAAATAGCGGAAGAGGGGCTGGGCGCGGTGCGCGCGGAGGGTGTGTACAGGGTTTCGGCGAAAATTTCCGGCGGGGGAATCCATTCGCAGGCGGAAGCATTGCGCCACGGCATCTCCCGCGCGCTTTTAAAAGTTGACGCCGAAAACAGGAAACCCTTAAAGAGTTTAGGATACTTAAAGCGCGACCCGCGGATGAAGGAACGCCGCAAATTCGGTCTCAAAAAAGCCCGCAAGGCCCCCCAGTGGGCGAAGAGGTAGAATGTTACTGAAAAACGATTTTGACCAACTTAATGCGATCGCGTTAGAATGACCAAAAAAAATTTTATAGGAAGAAAAATAAAATGGCCCCGTCGTCCGCGACGGGGCCTGCTCAATTTTGCGAAGATAGGATGACGTTGGGGACTATTTTCCAGGTTAGGTTGTAAGTAATACGACACTCAGATTTTTGGCCACCAACTTCAATTGTTCGTTGCGACCAGTGTGGTGTGATATGACCCCTCTTTTCGTCGTCGCAAACGAAGATAACATCTCCAATTTTTAAAACTTCTTCGCAACCTTGAGCGGGTTCTATTTGTGCCTTTTTAGCCATAATAGAGCCCTCCTCTCTGTTTCCATTATGAGCAGATAAAGAAGAGCTTGTCAACGATTACAAAATAAAAAAAGAGGGGCGGCAGTTGCCATCCCCCTATGCATTCAGACCCAGTACCGTTCTGCAGACTTCTGGACACGCCGACTTGCTTCTGCGGTTTTGCGCTCACAGAGCACCTTAAAGTTGCGCTGAACTCTTGCTATGGCGTTTTCGCTCACCTCGCCACCCGCCTTTCGGCAGATCTCCATCATTTGCGCTAGCACCACGTCCGCGATTTCCCTAGGCCATTGTTTAGGCCGGATTGCTAGAGCAACATGGCTTGACAGGTTTTTCTTTTCCACCTGTCTAACGCAGAGATCCACTTCATGCGCGCTGCTTATCCGCCCCAATATGTGCCTGCATTCCTCGGGCGTAGTAAGTTCGCGCATAACGATGAAAACCGTCCCGCTTTCATCTGCCGGGTCCATCCATACTTCAACTTTTTTCCCCATAGCTGTCTCTCCTCCTTTAGTTTAATGTCGGTATGTCGATGAATTGTTTCAAGAGCTCGGGATTCTTGCGCACATTCTTCTTAGCGAGAAGAGCGGACTTGGCAACTTGGTCAAGAATATTGCAAAGCCGATCTTTGTCCAAGCCAGCCGCCTCTTTTTCGGTAAGCCCGCGAAGTCGGAGTACATAAGACCCGGGTTCTTTTGGATGCGGAACAAAACAAAGTTCATGGCAGTCCATAAAACCCTCCTTTCTGGAGCTTAAAGCCCCTCTGATATCAGCTTATGCCGGAAAATCAAAAAAGTCAAGCTTGCCTGCCCTGCCTACCGGCAGGCAGGCGGCAGGCAGGTGGGGAAACCAGGGACCGCGAGGCGCGTTAGCACTCTTGACTGGAGAGTGCTAACTTTGATATATTACTAATTACGAATATGATACTGGAACAGAGGAAAGAAAACATTTTGGATTTTATAATAAGGGACTATATTAAGACGGCAACCCCCGTGTCTTCAGGCCGTATTTCTTCTCGCGGAGCGCTGGACGCGAGCCCGGCGACAATCAGGTGGGTGATGCAGGCGCTGGACGAAGAAGGGTATCTCTATCAGCCGCACATCTCCGCTGGCCGCGCCCCGACCGACAAAGGATATCGCTATTTTGTGGAAAACTTAATGTCCGTGCGCGAGCCGGCTTCCGAACTCCGCGGCGAGCTTGACCGCATTACTGAAAAAATGAATTTGGAGCTGAACTCGGCTTTCGGCGAGCTCTCCCGCGTTTTGGCTGGGCACCTTAAACTTTTTTCCGGCATAGGAATATTGGACGAAGAGCGCATTTTCGGGCACGGCCTCCCGGAGGTCTTGAAGGAGCCGGAATTTTTACGGCGCGGCATGGCCGCGCGCTTTGCTGATTTCGCCGAAAACATCCACCGCGACATAAAAACATTTTCGGATACGGAGGTTGACGTAAAAGGTTTTGGAATCGTGAGCGTGCTCTTTCGCGACGAAAATCTCGGCGAATGCGTTATTTTCTCCGCCGGCCCGCAGCGCATGAATTACGAAAGGGCAGCCTCCGCGGTTCGCTATGCCGCCGAAGACATTAAGAAAAGTAGAAAGACAAAAAATGCAAAACGAAAAAGATGATATTATAGAGAGTGAAGTCGTGGAGGAGGACGGGCTTGGCGATAAATTAAAAAAACTGCGCGAGGAGCTTAAGGTTTGCCAGAAAGAAAAGGCGGAATATCTGGCGGGCTGGCAGAGGGCAAAAGCGGATTTTATCAATGCAAGGAAAGACGAGGAGAAAGCCAGGGCAGAGTTTGCAAAGTTCGCCGGTGAGAGGATTTTGCGGGAGATGCTGGCGGTAGCCGATTCGCTTCTTGCCCGCCGTAGCTTTAGCGAAGGCGGGGAGGACCCGATTTACAATCAGTTGCTCGATATATTAAAAAGAGAGGGCGTTGAACAAATTGAGGCCAATGGCGGGAGATTTGACCCGATGTATCACGAGGCGCTTGAGCGGGTTGGGGTTTCTGAAAGAGAAAGAGACGGCGTTATAATTGAGGAGCTGCAAAAAGGATACATGATTTATAACCGCGTCCTTCGGCCAAGCAAAGTAAAAGTGGGAGTTTATAAAGCTTAACTAATTAAACAAACATGGCAAAAATTCTAGGAATTGACTTGGGGACGACTAATTCGGCGATGGCGATTGTTGAAGGCGGAGTCCCGAAAATACTGGAAAACGCGGAGGGGGCGCGAACCATGCCTTCAATGGTCGCGTTTTCAAAATCCGGCGAGCGATTAGTCGGGCTTTTGGCAAAAAGGCAGGCGGTGACTAACCCAAAAAACACTATTTTTTCGGTAAAGCGGCTGATTGGGCGGAAATTCAGCGACGCGGAGATTAAACGAGATAAAACTCTTTTGCCTTACGAAATCAAAGAATCCGCCAACGGCGGAGTAGAGGTCAAAATCAATGAAAAATGGTACCGGCCGGAGGAAATTTCGGCTATGATTTTGACGAAATTAAAAACCGACGCCGAAGCCAAACTCGGCGAAAAAATTGAGGAGGCGATTATCACCGTGCCCGCCTATTTTGACGATTCGCAGAGGCAGGCCACAAAAGCTGCGGGAGAAATAGCGGGATTTAAAGTTAAAAGGATTTTAAACGAGCCCACCGCCGCCGCGCTGGCTTACGGGCTTGATAAAAAAAGGAACGAACAGATTGTGATTTACGATTTGGGGGGAGGCACATTTGACCTTTCGGTGCTTGAAATCGGGGACAACACCATTGAGGTCCGCGCGACCGGCGGGGACACCCACTTGGGCGGCGACGATTTTGACCAAAGAGTCATCCAGCATATTGCCTCGGAATTTAAAAAAGAATCCGGGGTTGACGTCACCAAGGACGTCTTGGCGCTCCAGCGCCTAAAGGAAGCCGCGGAGAAGGCCAAGCACGAGCTCTCAACCGCGCTTGAGACCGAAATAAATATTCCCTTTATTACTTCTGACGCCTCCGGCCCGCGGCACCTGATTATGAAATTAACTCGCGCCAAGCTGGAAGATTTGGTGCGCGATTTTTTGGACAAATCTTTTGAAATCACAAAAAATGTCGTCCGCGAGTCCAAGTTTGAATTAAAAAACATTGACGAAATTGTCTTGGTCGGCGGGCAGACGAGGATGCCCGCGGTTCAAGAGGGGATTAAAAAGCTTTTTGGGAAGGAAGCCAATCTTTCCATTAATCCCGACGAAGTCGTGGCCGTGGGTGCGGCGGTGCAGGGCGGAATTTTGCGCGGCGACGTAAAAGACGTTTTGCTTTTGGACGTGACGCCGCTCTCTTTGGGTATTGAGACCTTGGGAGGCGTGATGACAAAAGTCATTGAAAAAAACACGACGGTGCCAGTCGCGCGTGCGCAGGTTTTCTCAACTGCGGCTGACAACCAGACCTCCGTTGAGATTCATGTTTTGCAGGGCGAAAGAGACATGGCGGCGGATAACAAAACTTTGGGCAGATTTATTTTAGACGGCATCCCGCCTGCGCCGCGCGGTATGCCGCAGGTTGAGGTTAGTTTTGACATTGATGCCAACGGGATTTTGTCCGTCAAAGCCAAGGACAAAGCGACGAATAAAGAGCAATCCATAAGGATTGAAGCGTCTACAGGGCTCTCTAAGGACGAAATTGAGAAGATGAAGAGAGACGCAGAACTTCACGCTGATGAGGATAAAAAGAAAAAAGAATTGGTTGAAGCCCGAAATCGCGCGGATGCTTTGGTTTATACAGCGGAGAAATCTTTGCGCGATGCCGGGGATAAAGTTGAACAAGCAACCAAGGACGAAGTCAATCAAAAAATAGAAACGCTCAAAAAAGCCAAAGACGGCGACGATGTTTCCGAAATCCGTAACGCTGAAACCGCCCTTGCCCAGTCCCTCTCCAAAATCGGCGAAGCGATGTATAAAAAACCGGAAGGAGGCGGCGGGCCAGATGTCAAAGACACGGATTATAAAGACATTGATGGAGATAAAAAATAATGGCCAAGGACTACTACGAAATTTTGGGGGTGAAGAAGGGCGCTTCGCGGGAGGAGATAAAGAAAGCGTATAGAAAACTTGCGCATGAGCATCACCCGGATAAAAAAGGGGGAGATGAGAAAAAATTCAAGGAAATAAACGAGGCCTATCAGATTTTGGGTAACGAGCAAAAACGCCAGCAGTATGACCGGTTTGGACAAACCTTTTCCGGACAGGGGCCGCAATGGGGAGGTAGTGATTTTGAAGGATTTGACGGCGGTTTCGGGGATATTTTTGAAGATATTTTTTCCGCCCAAGGCGCTGGCGGGAGCCAGGCCTTTGGCTGGGAAGATTTTTTGGGCGGGCTGGGGGGTTTCTCCGCCAGAGGCGGACAAGGGCGGAGAGCAAAACGGGGCAGCGATATATCTTTGGGCATTGATGTTTCGTTTAAAGAGTCAGTTTTCGGCGGGCGGAGAAGCGTGGTTATTGAAAAATCGAAAAAATGCGAAATTTGCAAGGGTTCCGGGGCGGAGCCGGAAAGTTCACTCAAAAAATGCCAGACCTGCGGCGGCACGGGGACGGTGCGCGAGACGCGCCGTTCGCTCTTCGGCTCCTTTACGGCGCTTTCGGAATGTACGATTTGCCGCGGGCGCGGGGAGGTGCCGGAGAAAATCTGCAGGCATTGCCGTGGTTCGGGTATTTTAAAAAAATCGGAGACGATTGGCATAGATATTCCCGCGGGCATCCGCGACGGCGAGGCAATCAAATTCACAGGCATGGGTGAAGAGGTTGCTAAGGGGCAGGCGGGGGACCTTTATGTCCGGATACGCGTTTTGCCGCACCATGCTTTCCGCCGCGAAGGATTTGATATTTTAACTGACTTGCATTTGCCGGTATCACGCATGCTTTTGGGAGGGGAAGAAATCATAGAAACGCTGGATGGCAAGGCCTCGGTGCGTATTCCGGAGCTTTCCAAAGCGGGGGATTTTTTGCGCCTCCGCGGGAAAGGGGTAGTCAAAGAAAGAGGCGGTAGGGGAGATTTATTAGTCCGCCTTTTTCCGAAGTTGCCCAAAAAACTTTCGCATCAGGCGAAAAAGCTCCTTTCTGATTTGGAGAGGGAGGGGCTATAATATATTTATGGCATCATTTTTATCTTTGCTCAAAAATCCGGCATGGGACGCCGTTTTGGTGTTTATGCTGGTGGCCGCTGGATTTTTTTGGGGCGTCTCCGGCGGCAAGAAAAAGATGGCTTTGGGAATTTTGGCTCTTTACGCCCTGCTCGCTATTTTCCCTTACATCCCGATTGATACTTTCGCCGCCGGCCGCTCGCCAAGCGAGATTTTTATGTTCCGCGCCGGAATTTTTCTGACGCTTCTTTTGTTGCTTGCGCTTTTTTTGATGCGCTCTTTTAAGGGCGCGACGGGGTATTCCGGCGGGCTTTGGTGGGAGATTTTGGTTTTATCAATTTTAGCCGCCGGATTTTTGGCCGCGTCTATCATAAAACTTGCTCCGGAAGATATTATAAAAAACAATCTCTTAAACCTCTCGCCGTTTGTTCTGCAAGTTTTTACTTCTTCCGCCTACGCCAAATGGTGGTTTATCCTTCCTGCCTTCGGCGTTCTTTTTCTTTAATTTAGCGGGCCTTTCGGGAGCGGCGCCCGCGGCGCTCCCATTTTTCGGTTTTGGAGCGGCGCTTTCTGTCCAGCGCTTTTTTTGTCAGGTCATCGCCGTGAAAATACCGCGCCCCTTTCCTTACGCGCTTTTTCATGGTTTTATTTTAGCACCTTTCTAAAGTGTCCGCCCACCAGGAATCGAACCTGGAACCTTCTCCTTAAAAGGGAGCTGCTCTGCCAATTGAGCTATGGGCGGATTTGATAATTCTACACGATTTTTGCGGCCCTTGCAATATCTAGGCGGACGTGCTAAACCGAGGTTAGGAGGACCTTTTTATGAAAGCAAAAAATGTGCGGAGCACCGATGTTTTTCAGGTTATCGTTGTTATCGTTTTAACCCTGTTGGTCCTGTTCGGCGTTTCCTGTGTCCCTGCGGCAACGGTGAGAAGGACAAGCGTTTCCCAGCCCTTGCCTCCGGAACCCGCTCCTGGACAGCCGGGAGCTACGGCGCCGGCTTATGCTGGCAGGAAAGCCACTATTTCAATGGCGCCTGTGGAAGGCATTAATCTTATCCCGGTGAAGTGGGGCGGGGTAGGGGTTGCCCCGGAAATCAATTCCGTATTTGAAAGCGCTCTTGCTGACACCGGACGCTTCCGGACCGTCAGCAGGGAAAAAATTAAAAATGTCCTTGCCGAGCAAGACCTGGCAACCGCAGGAAGAGTGCGACAAAGCACGGCTGTAAAAACCGGTGAGATCACGGGGTCAGACCTCATGATTATCGCAAAGATTACCGGCTTTGACCCGGGAGATTCAGGGGTAGGCGCGGCGGTCGGCGCTGTCGGCAGGACTTTGGGAGGTTGGATCGGCGCTTTGGGAGTATTGGCTGGAGGGATTAAAACTTCTAGTCTTGTTATGGACGTCCAGGTTATGGACGTCCGCACGTCGGAGATAGTTGTCTCCACGACCGTGGAGGGAAGTTCCGTTGACTGGTCAGCCGGAGGAGCGTTCGTTGGCCGTTCTCTTGGCGCGGGCGTTGCCGGGTGGAAGAACACGCCAATGGAGAAAAATCTGCGCGTTGTGGTGGAAAAAGCCGCCGCGGAGGTTTCCGCTAAACTTCCGCCGGAGTATTTCAAGCACTAGCCGGTTATCCGGCGCGAGCCCCTTGATTTTCAGGGGCTTTTTTTGTTAGGATTTAGGAAGGGTACAACTAATCAAAAACGAACGGAGGAATCATATGAGAATATTACTTACGGGTGTAACTGGCCTTGTGGGGTCTTGTTTAGCCCCGCTATTGCAAGAAAACAACGAAGTTTTGTGTTTAATCCGACCTGACCGCCAAAAAGACGCTCATGCCCGCCTTGTGGAAACGCTGCCTTTCTCGAAAAAGAATATCATGGCTATAAACGGCGACGTGACCCTGCCCAAAGCCGGAATGAAATCGGCTGATATAGATAGATGGAAAGGGAAAATAGACAAGATTGTCCACGGAGCGGCTTCAATAAGGTTTGACGAGCCGCTTTCGGATGAGACAAAACGTGTCAACGTTGGCGGGACGCAAACTATGCTTGACCTTGCGAGAGAATTGGAGGTAAAAGAGTTTCATTTTCTTAGCACCGTATACGTTGCGGGCAGCGCGCGATCTTTTACGGAAAATGACTTTGATGTGGGGCAGACAACCCGCAACGCATATGAAAAATCGAAGCTTGAAGCCGAGCGTCTCGTCAGGAATTGGAACGGCGGGAAGTTTTCCGTCCACCGCATGAGCATCGTAATCGGCGATGCAACGAGTGGCTACGTTAAAGAATTCAACGGTTATTACGGCTTTTTTGTCGGATTTTGGCGGTTGCGCAACAGCTTGTATGAGCGGTGGTTAACTGGGGGGAAAGACAGGTTAATTCGTCAGGGAATAAGCTTTGACGAGGAAGGGTTCTTGGAATTGCCGCTTAGCATCGACTGTTCGCCGGTCTCGAAACTGAATTTGGTGAATTCCAACTGGCTGGCAAGGATCTTGAATAAATTAATCAGCCTGTCGGCTGCGAATCAGACATTTCATTTAGTGCATCCCTCCCCGCCGAGAGTCCAGTGGGTTATCGAGGTTTCTTTAGATTATCTGAAGATCCGCGGGATACAATATCGGGATGGCAACAGCGCGGCTAGCCAAATGCTGAGAAGGATGCAGAGGGCTCTTGACCGGAAAATCAACCGGTATTTGCCCTATGTCACGCATGAGCCGATTTTCGGAAGAGACAATCTTCTCCGAACACTCGGGGAATCATATGTTTCTGCTCCGGCTATCAGCGAATCAATGTTGCAACGTATGCTGGACTACGCTATTAAGGTCAATTTCGGCCAAAAGAATAAGGAAACCAGCGAATCTGTACGCCGCATCGCCTGAATGCGGCTTTTTTTTATGCACGCCGGCTGTTATAATTAGTCTAATCGCTTGTAAAGAATAAAAATGCTAAATACATTCGCCATTTCCGGAATACTTATAGTCATTACCTGCACTTTAATGGCTATTATCATGCTTGCTAGGGCAACTGCCCGTTTGCATCTGATCTGGGGCATTTTTTGTATAACAGTTATGTTGTGGGGGCTGGGAGCTTATCAGATAGGTATCTCAAAAGATCCCGCGCGCGCATTATTTTGGTGGAAATTTGCCTATATTGGAGTAATTTTCATCCCAATAATGTTTACGCATTTTGTATATATTTTTCTTCAAAAAGAAAATAAATTTTTTATTTTATTTTTTTACGTTTTAGGCGGCGTTTACCTTATTGCAAATTTATTTACGGATTCTTTTATAAACGCAACGCATTTGATGTTTAATCAAATTTATTTTTTAACGCCAACCCCTCTTTATAACTCATACTTTGCGCTATTTATAATCCTGGTAATATACTCGCACACTCTTCTTTTCAAGGAGTACAAACGAGCAGTGGGATTGCGCAAGCAACAAATCCAATATTTTTTTATTGGATCTTTTTTGGGATTTTTCGGAGGCAGTTTTAGCTTTTTGCCGGAATATCATATTAATATCTATCCTTTCATGAATCTAACGGTCTCTTTCTATCCCATAATTATGGGCTTCGCGATTCTTCGCTATAGATTGATGAATATCAATGTGATTATGGCGCAACTCCTCGTCGCGTCTTTATGGGTATTTATTTCTGTGCGCACGCTGATTTCTGAATTTGGAAGTCATGAGCAATTGCTGAACATCGCGCTCTTGCTGATTACCATTATTGTCGGCATCCTGCTTAATAACAGCGTTATAAAAGAAATTAAATCGCGCGAAGAAATTGAGAAATTGGCCAAGGATTTGGAGGCGGCCAACGAGAAATTGCGGAAGTTTGACGAAGCGAAATCGGAGTTTATTTCACTTGCCGGGCACCAATTAAGGACTCCGCTCACGGTGATTAAGGGTTATACCTCCATGCTTATGGAAGGGACTTTCGGGGAAATAGACAAAAAAGCCCTTGCGCCGATGGAAAAAGTATTTGCGGCCGCCAATAACTTGACTAAATTGGTATCGGAGCTCCTGGACCTTTCCCGGATTGAGTCCGGCCGGTTAAAATATGAATTTAAAATGATTTACTTCGACAACATTGTTGAAGAAGTCGTGAAGGAATTTAAGCAGGTGTCCGAGGAGAAGCGCATCGCCGTAGAATTTGTAAATAAAAATAACAGGACATTCAAAATTTACGGAGATGCTGATAAGTTGCGCGAAGTCGTTATGAATTTGCTGGATAACGCGTTTAAGTATTCTGAAATCGGGCCGATCGTCGTGACTTTAACGCCCAAAGCCAAAAGCATGCTGCTGTCGGTGGCCGACAGGGGCTTTGGCATGCCCAGAGATGAGATGCCTCGGCTTTTTCAAAAGTTCGGCCGCACGGAGATAGCTAAAAAAGAGCGGCCCGAAGGCATGGGTATAGGCCTTTATTTCGTCAAAAAAATCATTGACGACCACAAGGGCCGGATTTGGGCGGAGTCGCAGGGCCTCGGCAAAGGGAGTATATTTTTTGTGGAGCTGCCCGTCAAATATGATTTTCAGGAGGAAAATGAGCGATTTCTTAGCGCGCTCTGATTATGTTATGCTTACCAGCATGCGCACTCTGGCCAAAGACGCGGTAAATAAAATAGGCGAGGAAGTTACGCTGATGGGCTGGGTTGCGGCGAGGCGCGACCACGGTAGGATTATTTTTATTGACTTGCGCGACAGATGGGGGGTGGCGCAGGTTGTATTCAGCCCAAAAAATAAAGAGCTTTTAAAATTAGCGGACGGTCTTCGCTCCGAATGGGTCGTCAAAATTGAAGGAGCTGTAAGAGAGAGGCCGGGCGGAATGCAAAATCTGGAGCTTCCAACCGGCAACATAGAAATTGAAGCGACTAAACTTGAAATTCTGGCCGAAGCCAAAACGCCGCCGTTTGATATCTCAAGCGACGGACATGAGATAGGTGAGGACAATCGCCTGAAATACCGCTATTTGGATTTAAGAAGGCCGCGGCTCTTAAAAAATTTAACGATGCGTGATAAAATCATTGCTTTTATGCGCGAGTGGCTTCATCAAAAAGATTTTATTGAAATAGAAACGCCGATTTTAACAAAATCCACTCCGGAAGGCGCGAGGGATTATGTAGTGCCATCGCGGCTCCACACCGGGCAGTTTTATGCCCTTCCGCAGTCGCCGCAGCAATATAAACAGCTTTTGATGGTTGCCGGGATTGAAAGATATTTTCAGATAGCAAGGTGTTTCCGGGACGAAGACACGAGAGGCGACCGCCAGCCGGAATTCACCCAGCTTGATTTGGAAGTGAGCTTCGCGAGCCAGGAGGAAATTCTGGTTCTTACCGAAGAAATTTACACTGGAATTATTGAGGCGCTTTATCCTGATAAAAAAATATCGCAAAAGCCGTTTCCGCGCATTAGCTACACAGAAACGATGGAAAAATATGGCACGGATAAGCCGGATTTAAGAAAAAATAGAGATGACAACAACGAGCTCGCCTTCGCGTTTATAGTTGGTTTCCCGATGTTTGGGTGGAAGGAAACGGAAAAACGCTGGGACGCCGTGCACCACCCGTTCACGAAAATCCGATCCGCCGACTGGCGGACAGAAATAAATAAAGAAAACGCCGGAAATTTAGCGGCCCAGCAGTATGATTTTGTCTTAAACGGCTGCGAGATTGGCGGCGGGTCAATCCGCGAGCATAATCCCGAAATTCTGGAGAAAGTTTTTGAAATTATGGGGAACAAAAAAGAAGACATCCGCCGCCAGTTTGGGCATCTTTTAGAATCTTTTGAATACGGGGTCCCGCCGCACGGAGGAATCGCCTCGGGGATTGACCGGCTGGTCATGATTTTGGAGGGCGAACCGAGCATCCGCGAAGTAATCGCGTTTCCCAAAACCGGCGACGGGAGGGATTTGATGATGGACTCTCCTTCGGAGATTTCAAAAAAGCAGCTTAAAGAGCTCCGCATAAAAATTGAGAAAAAATAGTTTTATTTCACAATAAATAAATTCGCTACAATATTTAATTTACTAAGGCATTTTGACGACCGTTAAGTTGTCTTAGTGGATTTAAATTGGTGGAAAAGACGATTAAGTTAATTCTTTTACGGAACCGGCTTTGGATACTTCTAAAATATGAACAAAATTTAAGAGGTTTTTGTCTTTAAGATCAGATAAAAATTCTTGATTAATCTTATTTTTGCCAAACCACACGCTTTTCTGCAACATTCTAAAACCTAAAGCCAATAATGCCTCTCTTAGCTAAGCGCGTTGTTTTTTCAATCTTTCTGGTATGTCAAAAATTATGATTTTGATCTTATTATCTGACGCCGGCGTGTAATTTATTTTATTGTCTTTAAACCATCGTAGCTTATCTAAGCCCGTAGCGATTATATTCCATAAAGAACCGCTAATACTTTTCTTTTTCACTATAAATCCTTGTCGTTTTAACCCATTAAGCAATGAATAAAAACACTGTGTTTCAGATGACGACGAATGCGCAAAAACTTGTCTAGGCATCTGGCCACCGAATAATCTGCTTCTAGCCCTTCTATAAGATTCTGGATAATTAAAAAATTCGTCTAGAATCTCGACTGTTAGCAATGCGCCATTTCCCAGTGTTTTTAGAATTAATTCTGCCTTACTGCCTCTTTTCATAAGCATAGTTTACTAAACTAACTAAACGGTCGTCAAGTTGCTTTAGTATATAATGGGTTGGCCAATTTTTGTTTCAATGATAAGAAAAACGCAGTTTGGTTTGATATTTTTGTTTGCTTAGGATAAGATATCTAAATTGATGACATATCAACTTACTTTAGAAAAATTTTCGGGGCCGCTGGATTTGCTTTTGAACCTTGTTGAAGAAGACAAGCTCTCCGTAAATGAAATTTCGCTCGCAAAAATCGCGGAGCAGTATATTGCGTATTTAAAATCTTTGGAAGAAATGCCGAAAGAAGAATTGGCGGAGTTTTTGGTAATTGCCTCAACCTTAATGCTGATAAAATCTCGCTCGCTGATTCCGGGGATTAAACTTTCAGAGGAGGAGGAGTTGGACATCCATGAGCTGGAAAATAGGTTAAGAACATATAAATTTTTTAAAGAGCTTTCTTTGCATATTAAAAATTTAAATAAGGAGAATCTGCATCTTTTCGGAAGAGAGGCCTACGCTGGAATGTCAGCAGTGTTTTTTCCACCCGAAGGGCTAACCCTAGCAATTCTTAAAAAAACCCTGGTTGAGATTTTGGAGGCCGTTCCGCAAAAAGAGGGCCTGCCGGAAGAAGCAATTTTAAAGACTGTCTCTCTGGAAGATAAAATGGAAGAGTTAAAAAATCGGCTTGAGCGGTTTATGCAGTTTACTTTCTCTGGCGGAGAAGAAAAAACTGATGTTATCGTGAGCTTTCTCGCCGCGCTTGAGCTTATCAGGCAGGGGTTTATGATATTTGAGCAAAAAAAATTATTTGGCAGCATTGAGCTTAAGAAAAATCACAATGGATGAACTTGCTAAAAAAATAGAAGCGCTGCTGTTTGTTTCCGGCGAGGGGATGGCGATTTCACGCCTCGCCTCGCTTCTTAAAAAAAATGAAAAGGAGATAAGAGAATCTTTGGATTGGTTGGAAAAACATTTGGCAGGGGAGCATGCGCTCGCGATTCTCCGTGACCAGGATAGAGTTTCTTTGGTAAGCTCCAAAGAAGTATCCAAACTGGTGGAGGATTTTGCCAAAGAAGAATTCGCCGGCGAGCTCACGCGCGCCGCGCTGGAGACGCTTACAATCATATCCTACAAAGGGCCGCTGAAACGCTTTGACATAGATTATATACGCGGGGTGAACTCTTCTTTTATAATCCGCAATTTACTTATGCGCGGGCTGATTGAGCGCGTAAGAGACCAAAAGGACTCGCGCGCCTTTTTGTACAGAATTTCGGCGGATTTTCTTAAATTTTTGGGGGTTGCCTCAATCTCTGAACTGCCGGAGTACGGAAACTTCTCTCAAAAGCTTGATGAATTTCTTAAGACCGCCTCCGAAACGGAATGAAAATGAAGAAACCGACGATTTTTATCTCTGTGCTTTTATTTCTACTTATTTCTTTTTTTGTAAGAGTTGAGAAAAAAACCGCGTGGCCGGGTGTTTTGCCGCCTTCTCCGGAAATTGAAGCGAAGGCGGCTTTGGCTAAAGATTTGGTAAGCCACGAGGTTTTATTCAAGAAAAATGAAAAAGAGGCGTTGGCGCTGGCAAGCTTGGCTAAGATTATAAGCGCGCTTCTTGTGCTGGATAAAAATAAGCTGGACGAGGAAGTTGTCATATCCCAAGACGCCGTGCTGGCTCCGGAACCGAGTTCTTTGAAGGTGGGGGAGCATTTTAAGGTAGGCGATCTTCTGGCGATGGTTATGGTTGAGTCCTCCAATGACGCGATTTCCGCGCTTGTTGAGCACACAATTCAAAAAGAGAGCAAAGACCGCGATTGGTTTTTGGATTTAATGAGGCAAAAAGCGGAAGTATTTGACGCGCTTTCAATGAATTTTTACAATATCTCCGGCCTTGATATTTCCGCAGAAATATCCGGCGGCTACGGCTCGGCGGAAGACGTCATGAAAATTGCCGAATCCTCGCTCGGCTCGCCTTTGTGGCAGTTCGGGGAAGCGAGAGAAATAATTTCCCGCGAGAGGATAAAGCACGCGCTCAAGCCGACGAATAATCTTGCGCCGGAACTAACTCCTTTAATCGGCGCAAAAACCGGATACACGGATTTGGCGGGCGGAAATTTGCTGGTAATTGTTGAATATCCTATCGGCCACCCATTGGGAATTGTGGTTTTGGGCTCTTCGGAGCAGGGCCGTTTCTCTGACGTCAAAAAGATTTTGGAATGGATTAAAAGTCGCTAAGGAACACTTACCCCTCCCACCCCACCCCTTGTAAAGGGGAGGGGTTTTTTAGTAAAAGCTCCCCTCCTTACGAAGGAGGGGGCTGGGGGAGGTTATCAAAAAACCCTTATAAAATAAGGGTTTTTGAGGGCTTGACTTTATATCTAAACGGGTGTATAATAAAAGCAGGAAAACGGAATGTGCGCGAAAATCAACGCTCGCAAAAAAGGAGGATTTATGTTCGCAAAATATCTACCGGTCATTGGGTGTGTCGGTATCGGGGTGTTCGTTGCAACTTTAGTAATCTGGAACCCACTTAGCCGCTTTTTTAAAGAAACCACTCAAACTCGGGAACAGTTCGCCACCGAGCTCGCCGAAACCAATCGGCAGGCCGATGTGGCAAGTCAGCTTCGGGCGGCGGAGAGAGGCGATTTGATCAAGATGAGAAACGGTGCAGTTGCAGCTGTTTGGCGTGAGGTCAAAGAAGAATCCATACTTCTCGCTTGGGGAAGTTGCAATGAAAGCATGACTGAATATCCGTTGGATTTGCTTTCACGGCGCGCTGATGAGGTGATGAAGTATTACCCCCCGTCGCCTAAGTACGCGGAAGTAGCGGCTATTTATATACGCTGCGAGCGGGTAAAGTAGTTTTAAGGCCGGTTCTTTGCGGAGATTCTATAAAAAGAGTCTTCGCGAGGGCCGGCTGTTTTTTATTCTAAAAATTGTTAAACTAAAATTATGCAGCAGGATTTGATTTTGAACATCTATAAGGTGCTCGGGCTGGGAGGGTTTGCGTTTTTTTTGGGTGTGGCGCTGACGCCGATTCTGACGCATTTCCTTTATAAATACAAAATGTGGCGGAAGGACGTCCGCACAACCTCTCCCGATGGCTCGCCGACGCCGATTTTTAACCAGCTCCACAAAGAGCGCGAGACGAAGGCCCCGCGGATGGGAGGCGTCTTAATTTGGGCGACGGTGCTTATTGTCGCCGCGATTTTCAGGGTTTTGCCGGTCGTTTCAGACGACCCGATTTTTTTAAAGCTTAATTTTCTTTCCCGCGGACAGACATGGGTGCCATTGGGAATTTTGTTTATGGGGGCGATGGTTGGGCTTTTGGATGATTTGACCTTGGTTTTTCAAAAAGGGGCATACCGCGGGGGCGGGCTTACTTTCACCAAAAGATTTTTTTTAATCACTATTATCGCGGCGTTTGGGGCTTATTGGTTTTATTTCAAATTGGGGCAGGATTCGGTTTTTGTCCCTGGGGTTGGAGATTTATGGCTGGGAGTTTATTTTATCCCGCTTTTTATTTTGGTTATGTGGGCGACTTTTTCGGGCGGGGTGATTGATGGCTTGGATGGGCTTTCGGGCGGAGTGTTCGCGGTAATTTTTTCCGCTTACGCCGGCATCGCTTTTTTTCAAGACCAGATAAACATTGCGGCGTTTTGCGCGGTTATCGCCGGCGCGATTTTGGCGTTTTTGTGGTTCAATATCCCGCCCGCCCGATTTTACATGTCGGAGACGGGCATCATGGCCCTAACCACGACTTTGGCGACAGTGGCTTTCTTTATAAACGCGGTCGCCGTTTTGCCGATCATTGCCTTTCCGCTGGTTTTGGAATCGCTCTCCGTGATTATCCAGCTTTCCTCAAAAAAACTTTTTGGGCGCAAAGTGTTTTTGATTGCCCCAATTCATCATCATTTTGAGGCAGTCGGCTGGCCGGCCGAAAAGGTCGTCATGCGCTTCTGGGTGCTCTCAATCGTTTTCGCGATTTTGGGCATGATTTTGCATTTTGTAAGCAGGGTTTAAATCATGGCTTTTTCTATTTTGATAAAAAACGGGACGGTGCTGGATGGTTCAGGAGGCGCGCCTTATTTGGCTGACGTGGGTATCTCGGCCAATCGCATCGTAAAAATTGGAAATCTTTCAGATGAGGCGGCCGAGCAAATTATTGACGCCACCAATCTCTACGTAACCCCGGGTTTTGTGGACATTACCAACCACTCCGATGTTTACGGCACGCTTTTTTCCGTGCCTTCCCAGGAAAGCTTATTGCGGCAAGGGATAACGACGATTTTGCTCGGAAATTGCGGAGAATCTTTGGCGCCGGTGGTAAAGCGCGAGTCGCTTTTTGGGCTTGAGCGCTGGACAACTGGATTTTCCGTGCCGATAAACTGGAACTCCCTCCCGGAGTATTATGAAAACATAGAACGTCTCGGTGTCGGGGTTAACGTCGCGACATTGGTGGGCCATGAAACCCTGAAAAGAAACGCGAATTCCAAAGATGAGCGGCTGTTTCTCTTGGAAAAATCCTTGGCTGAAGGCGCTTGGGGGATGAGCAGCAATTTTTCTTTCGCGGATTGGAACGGAGACGAGGAGGACGAGCTTCTTGGATTGCTCAGCGCAGTAAAAAAACAAGGCGGACTTTACAAAGTGCATATCCGCGATGAAGGCAAAAACTTTCTGCCGTCCGTGTCTTCTGTGGTTTCCTTGGCGCGAAAAAGTTCCGTGCGCACGGTGATTTCCCACTTCAAGGCGGTTGGCAGGGGAGCTTGGACTGACTTTGGGGGAGCGCTTGGAATAATAAACGCCGCCCGAAATGAAGGAGTGGAAATATCTTTTGACGTCTTCCCATATCTTCGCACGGGTTCAATGCTTGTTTCTCTTTTGCCGACCTGGGCAAGGGAAGGCGGGAGCGAAGATGTTTTAAAAAAACTTGGCGACCCGGCAATAGCGGCAAAAATCCTGGCCGAACTCAAATCGGCGACGTTGCACCCGAAAAGAATTCTTGTTGCCTCCGCTCTCAACGACAAAAGCGCCGTCGGCAAGGATTTGGGAGAGCTTTCGGAGAAAACCGGCATTGAACCGGAGGCGCTTCTGGTTGAGCTTTTGAAAATAAACGACTTGAATGTTTCCATATTTGGCAAAACCTTAAATGAACCGAATCTGCTTGCGGGCGCAAAATACGCCGGGAGCATAATCGCTTCCGACGGCGCCGGATATGATGTTGCAGAGAGCCGTTTCGGGAACTTGGCGCACCCGCGGTCTTTCGGCGCTTTCCCGAGGTTCTTTAATTTAATATCTGCCAGGGCGAAAATTCCTTTGGGCAACGCAGTCGCCAAAATGACTTCTCTGCCGGCAAGGGCAGCCGGGTTCGGCGACCGCGGCCTTTTGAAACCGAAATATATTGCCGACGTCGCAATTTTTCATCCTGAAGAATTTAAAGACCGAGCGACTTATAAAAATCCTTACAGATACGCGTCAGGACTCCGTTTTCTCTTGATTTCCGGCAAGTTTGCCATTGAGGACGGAGCGGTTTTGCCGGAAAGGTACGGAGTGGTTCTAAGAAAAAAATGAAATGAGGAGGGCTGGCTCGTACGATAAAATATTTTTCTTCCTTTCAATTTTTCTCACTCTTTTCGGGCTTTTTATTTTGGCGTCCGCGTCAATCGGGTTTTCAATGTCCAAATTCGGCTCGCCGTATTATTATTTTCTGCACCAAGTCCTCTACGGCGTTTTGCCGGGTCTCGCGCTGCTTTGGGCAACATATAAAATCCCCTACGAAAAATGGAAAAAATTCGCGTTGCCCCTTCTGCTTTTAGCGATTTTTCTGATGTCTTTGGTTTTAATCCCCGGCATCGGGCTTCTCCACGGCGGCGCAAGGCGCTGGCTGGCTTTTGGGGGCGTGTCTTTCCAGCCGGCTGAATTTTTAAAGCTGGCTTACATTATATACCTAGCCGCCTGGATTGAGTCCAAATCAAAATCCATATCCTCTTTTAAATTTGGCCTCCTGCCTTTTGCCATTATGAGCGCTTTCATCGCTTCTTTTTTGGTTATGCAGCCGGATATCGGAACTTTGATGGTTTTGATGATTTCGGTTTTGGCCCTCTTTTTTATAAGCGGAGGAAGTTTTAGGCAGATAGCTTTGCTTTCCGCCGTCGGGTTGGTTATTATAAGTGTACTCGTGGCGGTTGAGCCATACCGCAGAGAACGTTTGAAAGTTTTTTTAGATCGTCAAAGCGATCTCCAAGGAAGCGGTTACCAGATAAATCAGGCGCTTATCGCCGTGGGCTCCGGGGGGCTTTTTGGCAGAGGGCTTGGGCTCTCGCGCCAGAAGTTCAGCTATTTGCCTGAGCCGATAGGGGATTCAATTTTCGCGGTTTTTGCTGAAGAGCTCGGTTTTTTGGGCGCGATTTCGTTCCTCGGAGCGTTCCTTTTATTTTTTTTGAGGGGCATGTGGATGGCCAGCCGGGCGCCGGATATTTTTGGAAGTATGCTATGCGCCGGAATTTTATTTTTAATCATGTTTCAGGTTTTAATAAACATATCCGCAATAATCGGGCTTATGCCGCTTACGGGGATACCTCTTCCTTTCGTAAGCTACGGCGGATCTGCTTTGGCGCTTACTTTAGCCGAGGTCGGCATTATTCTTAACATCTCCAGAAGAAAAAAATGAAAATAGTTTTTACTGGCGGCGGGACTGGCGGACATTTCTACCCACTGATTGCTGTCGCCAGATCTCTCAAAAAGATTGCCGAATCAGAAAACATAGCGCGGCTGGATTTATTTTTTGTCTCGGATGAACCGGCGGACAAAGAACTTTTGCTGGCCGAGGATATAAAATTTATAAAAATCCCGGCGGGCAAAATGAGAAGGTATTTTTCCTTAAGGTATTTGCCCGATACCTTCAAGACCGTCGTCGGCGTGTTTTTGGCTTTTTGGAGGGTGTATCTCTTGATGCCGGATGTCATTTTTTCAAAAGGCGGCTACGCCAGTTTTCCGACCTTGCTTGCCGCGCGCGTTTTAAAAATCCCGGTTATAGTCCACGAGTCCGACGCCGTCCCCGGTCTTGTAAGCCGCTGGACCGGCGGGTGGGCGAAGCGGATAGCGCTTTCCTTCGCAGAAGCGGCGAAGTATTTCCCCGGCAAAAATGCGGCTGTTACTGGTAACCCTGTCCGCCAGCAGATAATCGGCGGGAATCTGGCAGAGGCGGTTGAATATTTTAAATTGGAAGAGGGGACTCCTGTGATTTTGGTTTTAGGCTCGTCGCAGGGTTCGGAGAAAATAAACGAAACCGCGCTCGCTATGCTTCCTGACGCGGTTAAAAAATACCAAATCATACACCAGACCGGACGAAGCAACTTTGAAGACGTCTCCGGGCGCGCGCGGGTTATTTTGGCAAAAAGCGAATATAAAAGCAGATACCATCCATATGGCTTTTTGGGGGAAGGGGAGCTCCGGAACGCTTCGCGGGCCGCAAGCATAATCGTCTCAAGGGCCTCTTCCATGATTTTTGAGATAGCCGCTTGGGGGGCTCCCGCGATTTTAATACCGCTTTCTTCCGCGGCGCAGGACCACCAGCGGGAAAACGCTTACATTTACGCCAGATTCGGCGGAGCCGAAGTGATAGAAGAGACGAACCTTACGCCGCATTTGCTTTTGTCGGAGATTGATAAGATTTTGGCTGACCCGGAAAAAGTCAAAAAAATGAAACTTGCCGCGCAGGCCTTCGCCCGCCTGGACGCCGCCGATAAAATCGCAAAAGAAATAATTAAATTGGGAGTCCATGAATAGTAAGGTGCGCACGCGATTTGCTCCGTCTCCGACAGGGTTTTTGCACGTTGGGGGGCTTCGCACGGCGCTGTATAATTATCTTTTCGCGAAGCAAAATGGAGGCAAATTTATTTTACGCATAGAAGATACTGACCGCGCGCGCACTGTGGAAGGAGCAGAAAAAAATATTATTGAGACATTGCGGATTTTCGGACTGGGTTTTGACGAGGGACCGATTCGGCAATCCGATAATTTGGCAAAATATAAAAAATATTCCAAGGAATTGGTAGCCAAAGGCGCGGCTTACGAAGACGACAGCGCCGTCAGATTTAAAATGCCGAAGGACGGCGTAACTGTCTTTGCCGACATTATTCATGGCGAAATTCAAATAGACAATAAGACGCAGGAAGATTTTGTGATTTTAAAATCGGACGGTTTCCCGACTTACAATTTGGCCCATTTGGTTGACGACCACGATATGGCCATAACGCATGTCATCAGGGGGGACGAATTTATCTCTTCAATGCCGAAATACATCGCGCTGCATAAAGCATTCGGCTGGGAGCTTCCTCAATATGCCCACCTGCCGCTTCTTTTGGACAAAAACCGCGCCAAGCTTTCCAAGAGGGAAGGGGAGGTGGCGGTTCATGATTTTTTGGACGACGGATATCTCAAAGAGGCCGTTTTAAATTTCGTTGCGCTTTTGGGATGGCACTCGAAAACCGATCAGGAAATTTTTTCATTGGAAGAGTTAATAAAAGAATTTAAGCTTGAGCGCGTTCAAAGAGCCGGCGCGATTTTTGATACTACGAAACTAGATTGGATGAACGGAGAATATATACAAAAAAAACCCTTAAAAGATTTGGTGGAATTAAGTAGGGGTTTTTTCCAATTTTCAATTTCCAATTTCCAATTTTCAAATGAATATTTAAAGAAAATCATCGCGCTGGAACAACCTCGCCTTAAAAAACTCTCGGAGCTTCCGGAAAAAACCAACTATTTTTTTAAAGAACCGGAATATGATGCCACGCTGTTAAAATGGAAAAATATGGATAATAAAGAAATTAAAAAATCGCTGGAAACCTCAAAAGAAATAATTTCCAATTTCCAATTTCCAATTTCCAAACACGACATAGAAAAAATATTTTTAGAGCGCGCAAAAAAGTTTAAAGATAGGGGAGAACTCTTATGGCCCCTCCGGGTTGCCCTAACTGGCAAAAAGGCCTCCCCGGGCCCGTTTGAGATAATGGAGATTTTAGGAAAAGAAAAAAGCATCGCCCGCGTTGCCTCGGCTTTAAATATGCTAAAACCCCGTTAGAAATATTATTTCTAATGAGGTAAAATAAGATTGTGAAGCCGAAATTTAAAATCATTATTATGGCGGCGCTTTTGGCGCTGGTTTTATATTCTCTCTCTTTCGCCGCCGAGTCGGATGATTTGAAAAGCCAGATTGACCAGAAAAACACGGAAATCCAGCAATTGGAGACGGAGATTAAGCAGTATCAGGAGGGTATAGAAGAAGCCGAGTCAACCGCCGATACTCTCAAGGGTGAGATAAAGCGGCTGGATAACGAAATTAAAAAATTAAACGCGCAAATCTCGCTCACCCAAACGCGAATCTCAAAAAAAGAGCTGGAAATAAAAGAATTGGGCAAGAACATCACCGACACCTCGGCGTCCATAAAAAACCGCCAAGCGGCGCTCGCCAAGATATTGGAAGGACTTAACGCAAGAGAGAGCGAGGGGACTTTGACCGCGCTTTTAAAATATGACACAATGTCGGATTTTTTTGACGAGCTTGAGCGCATTAAATCTTTAAATGAAAGCATCCGCGAAAATTACGAGGAATTAAAAATGCTGAAACTTAATCTGGAAGACCGCAAACAAAAAGCGGAGGCGGCCAGGCGGGATTTGAAAAATCTTCAGAACGAGCTTCTGGCGCACCGCGAAATCCAAAAAGACGCGAGGGCAGAAAAAAATAACTTGCTTGCCGCGACGAAAAACCAGGAAGCGCTTTACCAAAAACTGCTCCGGGACCGCGAAAAGCGCCGCGCAGAAATTTACGAAGAGATAAAGCAGATAGAAAACGAGCTTAAAAAACAGATAGATTTCGGCTCTTTGCCGACTTTTGGCAGCGGAATTCTTTTAAACCCGATTGATGGGGGAGTGATAACGCAAGAATTCGGCCGCACGTCGTTTTCCAGATACACCGACGTTTACGGCAACGGTTTTCATAACGGAATTGATTTTAGGGCTGCGGTCGGCACGCCGATAAGAGCGGCTGACGGCGGCGTTGTTAAAGCCACCGGCAACACAGATTACATTTGCCCCAGGGGCTCATACGGCAAATGGGTCTTAATTGACCACCCAAACAAACTGGCGACTCTTTACGCGCACCTTTCTTTGGTGCGCGTAGGCCCTCGCCAAGAAGTAGGAAAAGGTGATATAATTGGATATAGCGGAAACAGCGGTTATACCACCGGTCCGCACCTTCATTTTACCGTTTACGACGCGCGCACGGTGCAGTTGAGAAAAAGCCGCGTCTGCGGGGTTTTGCCATATGGAGGATACCTTGACCCCGCAAATTATTTATAAATTATATATAAAAATTCAATAAAAAATGCGAAAACAGGGCTTTATACAAATAATAATCATAGCGGTGCTTTTGGTGATAATATTGAGCTTGCTTGGGGTTTCCTTAAACTCGCTTTTTTCCAATCCGGTTCTTCGGGAAAACTTCGGTTTTTTGGGGCAGTGGCTGGGGATACTTTGGGATAATTATTTTTCCGCGATTTTTAACTATTTTTGGAACATCTGGGTCAGCATTTTCTGGCAGCCATTTTTGGATACGATGAAAGGGCTTCAGAAAGGTATAAATCCTTTTACTCCAACAAACCCCTAAGCTAAGGGTCGTAAAAGATATAATGTGCGACGTATAATATACGTATGCGAACCTCCTACTCCGCGCTGGCGACGTACCAGCAATGCCCGCAGAAGTTTAAATTTGAAGTAATAGACAAAATAAAAGCGCCAAAGTCGCCGGAGGCGCTTTTTGGAAGTTCCATGCATGGGGCGCTTAAATTTATGTTTTCGCGCGACCCTCTGTTCCCCACCCTAGACGAGGTTTTAATTAATTTTTCCGAGAATTGGAAAAATGCCGCAGCCAAAGCGTCCAAATCCTTGGCATCAGAACTCGCGAAAATCTACGACGAAAGCGGGCGGAAGATGCTCAAAGAGTTTTTTAAATCAAACCCGCCGTGGAATTTCTCCGTCGTGGACACGGAATCACGCTTTGAGGTTTTACTGTCGGACACCCAGACCCAGGAAACTCATATTTTGGCCGGCATCATAGACCGGATTGATAAAATCGGCGACGGCGAATATGAAATTATAGATTATAAAACGAATAGAAAGCTCCCATCGCAGGAGGCGGCCGACCGGAATCTACAGATGTCGCTTTACCATATGGCGCTTACGCGCAGATGGCCAAGCATTTCTCCGGATAAAATCAAGCTCTCGCTTTATTTTTTAAAACACGACGAAAAAATATCTTCAAAAAGATCCGCGGAAAATTTAAAGACCACGAGGGATTCCGTTTTAAAAACAATCAGGCAGATAAGCCAAAGCCAGGCGCAAGATAACTTCCCCACCATTGTCTCCAAGCTTTGCGACTGGTGCCCCTATAAGCCGATTTGTCCGGCCTGGAGGCATTTATATGAAAAAACAGAATACCCTGCTCCAGATGAGGCAGCATTGCAGAGCGCGCTTAGGGAATATTTTACAATCAAAGAAACGGACAATAAAAACGCGGCGCGCGTTAAAGAATTGCAAGAGATTATAAAAACCTATATGGATGCCCAGAAGATTGACCGCGTTTTTGACGAACGCGGATATTATATTTCAAAAAAACTTCAACAGAGGTTTAAATATGATTTTGACAAGGTAAAAGAAATTTTAACCGCCGCTGGTTTGGAAAGCGCGTGGCAGAGCATATTGGAAGCGGACGATAAAAAACTAAAGATAATTCTTAAAACCCTCTCCCCCGCCCTCCGTGCCCAGATTGAATCGCAAAAGATTTTAGCAAAAGAATTTATCGTTTTAACTCCCTCATCAAAGCCGGCGAAAAAATAAAAAGGAGGGTCAGAACCCTCCTCCAGTGTTCAAATATACCTCAACTGCGGACGCATGACTCCCAACTACAAATAAAACGTCTCCGATGCTGAATGCCATAGTTGGGTCTCGCAATTGCAATATATCCCCCAAAAACCGTAGCTTGGTTTTTTCATTAATTGGTGCGTACCGCTCTTGTTCAATCGGATCGGCTGTTTCAAATACTCTAGCAGGAGTAGGCATTTTCATGCCATTCAATACAATTATCAAGTAATTAAATAGCACGCCAGCCGAAGTTAAAAAGGCAGATACCCTGATTTCGTCAAAAAATATCCCTAATCCGAGAAACGCGGCCGCAAGAAGGATTTTTCTGGCCTTCCTGCTTTCTATAAGATCCCCGAGCAGATATACTGCGGCCCCAACCGGCGCAATCAATAGGATATTGCCGATTTTTATGGACAACACATACAGTGTTGATATGCAAAAAACAGCAAAACCAAACTCTAGAATTTTTCGTATAACCAACTTTTCCGACATTTGTTAGCCCTCCTTATTCGGAATTCGGGTTTCTTTACATAGCTAAGCATATGAACAATAGATTGTCAACAAGATGTGGTACTACCCTCCGCTGTCCGACACTTAGTTTCGGACATGACCCCGGACGATAAAAAATTAAAAAAGAATTTACGGTGTTGACTTCTTCTACAAGGCCTGTAAACTTGGGATAGAAAGGAGAGTTCAATGAAAATTCTTTTACACGAGGATATTCCTCGCTGGTATAGCTTTGAATGGCAGGACAAGCCACCGCGAATACTTGTGTCGATTCACAAACGTTTCTTGGAGCATCTGCGGCCTTATCCAGATGGAGATAGCACCATTGAGCATCTCAAAGAAGAATTCGGTTTTACAAAGTTTGACTGGAGTTTCCGAAAAGGTTTTGGGTTTGACGACGCGATACGGCTCGTCAAAGATGAAGAATTTAAAGTTTTTGAGGCAAGGTTGCCGAAAGTGTTTCAACTGACCGATAAGGTTTGTCGAAATTGTGAAGGCACTGGGCGCGATGAGCTCCGTGGCGGAAAGTGTCTTTATTGCGAAGGGAAGAAAAAAGAGCACGATTATGTTTGGACTCCAGCTTTCGCTGTTTCGTGCAGCTTGAACCTTTTTCTTGACTCCGCCTATTACTTCCAAGAATCTTCTGGAACACCCAAAAAACAGCTTCTGTGCGTCCAATTGCATACTGCTCATGGTATGCATGGTGGAGAGTTGAGCGGTGTATATAGTCCTTCATTGGTGGAATGGCTTAGAGCGCACCGAGGCCGTATTCCAGAGATGGAAGATGCGATGCGTAGAGCATACGTTAGAATGCTTAGGGCTGATTATCTGGATAACTTAAGCTTTATAGCTTCAGTAGAAAACGATAAAGGTTGGCTCAATGTCTCGTGCCCCGGAAGCGCCTGCGGGTTACATCCAACGGATCATTTTATGCGCGACGGATATGGTTTTCAATTCAGCTCCCATAACGTGGACACGCCCGCCCAACAATTGACATTGCTAGCAGGGCTGGCGGCTCTCTATAATAAAGTTGATCAAGATCTCAAGGCAGGGCGCTAACGCCTTGCTTTTATTTTTAATTGATGATAAGTTATTAACTAATATGGCGCATACGAAGGCGGGAGGGTCAACGCAAAATAACAGGGATTCGCAGCCCAAGTTTCTGGGCATTAAATTATACGCCGGGGAGAAAGCCAAGCCCGGTGCGATTTTGGTGCGCCAGCGCGGCACGAAATTCATACCCGGAGCGGGAGCCAAAATCGGCAAAGACGACACAATTTACGCAGTGACGGAAGGAATTGTAAAATACGAAACCAAACGAAAAATCAGGTTTGACGGCTCAAAGAAGCAGATTCACAAAGTATCTGTAGTTTGATTTCTTCGTTCCCCAGCACTATTTTGGCATCGTGCTTGCCGGTTGTTTTGATCGGCTCTGCAATTTTCACCATATCCTCATTTAAATTTGCCGACAGAGGGAAACCTAACACCTTCATCGCGTCCAAAATTTCTTTCGCAGAGACGGCAGCGTATAATTTTCCATTTTTGTAGGCCTTTTTTCTGACCACTATCCCCTGCTCCGCAAGAACGGTTTTTAAAGCGCGGAATTCTTCGTGAGCATGCTCTCTTTGCGTTTTTTTGCTTTTTACCTCCGCCTCCGTCTTTTTTATGTTTTCCTCTGTCGCCGGCGCCGCGAGATTTCTCGGGATTAAAAAATTCCGCGCGTATCCGTCGGAGACGTTTTTAATATCCCCTCTTTGGCCGAGCTTGGCCACGTCTTTTAACATTATGATTTTCATTTCCAGTTGTTTAAAATTTCCACTGCGCGTTCCATAACCGGGTCTCTTCCGGTGTTCGTGTCTTCTTTTGTTACTTTAACTTCAATATCCGGCGCAAGACCGCCCTCGGAGATAGATTGTCCTTTGGGCGTGAGCCATTTGGCTATGGTGACTTTCAGGGAAGTGTCCGCGGTAAGCGGAACCAGTTCCTGCACGGAAGCTTTCCCGAACGTCCGCTCGCCGACAAGTTTAGCGATGCTGTGGTCGCGCAAGGCACCAGCCAAAATTTCGGAAGCCGAAGCGGAGCCCTGATTTACCAATATGACTATCGGGGTGTTTTTAAATACGTAGTATCCCCTGCTCCGGTGGATTATTTTTTCCGATTTTCCCCCGAAATCTTCCTGCACGACAACTTCTCCCTGCGGCAAGAACCAGCTGGCCATGTCCACCGCTGCTTCCAGATAGCCCCCGGGGTTGTTGCGCAAATCTATAATGAGTTTGGTGCGGCCTTTTTCAAGCATTTCCCGAAGAGCGTCCCTGAATTTTCCCGGAGAGTTTTCAGAAAAATTATAAAGCTTGATTATGAAAATATCCCCCAAATCCCTTTCTCCTTCCCCTCCCCTCCCGGCGCCGGCGGTTTTGGTTCCCGTATCCACTACCGGTATTTTAATCACATCGCGCGTGATTTCTATAATGCGGCTTTCATCTTCTCCGTTTCTCAAAATAGTCAACTTTACTTTTGTGCCCTTCGGGCCGCGGATAAGGCCTACCGCCCTTTCAACGCTTAGGTCGGAAGTGATGCGGTCGTCTATTTTAAGAATTTTGTCCCCCGCTTTGATGCCCGCTTTCTCCGCAGGCGTGCTTTTTAACGGCGCTACGACTATCAAAACCTCCCGCCTTATGGCAATTTCCATCCCTACGCCTTCAAATTCCCCTTTTATGTCACTTTTGAAAATTTTATTTTCTTCCGGAGCAAAAAACACTGTGTAGGGGTCGCCCAAGGATTTAACCATCCCAGCTATCGCGCCGTAAATCATCTCTTTTCTTTTAACTTTGTCTATGTCCACGAATTTTCCCTCCGCGATATTCCAAGCGTGCCAAAATTCCGAAAAGTCAACTTCTTCCCTGTCCGTGCCTATTTGCGGCGTTGTGTTCACAACGCCGACTAATTTGCTTGCAGCCGGCGTTTTTACGCCAAAATAAAACCCAACAGCGAAGGTTGAGGCCAAAATTAAGGCCGCGATGAACGCTAAGCCGAAGCGTTTTTTTATGTCCATATTCGGCTATTATCGCAAAATTTTTTTTGTAGTACAATAGTGTAATGCCGCCGCTTAAAATTTATAATTTTCTAAGCCGGAAAAAAGAAGTTTTCAGGCCTATAAAGAAAGGGCTGGTCGGTTTTTACGCCTGCGGGCCGACGGTATACGACTACGCCCATATCGGAAACCTCCGCACCTATATTTTTGAAGATGTTTTGCGGCGCACTCTTGAATACGCGGGATATAAGCTAAAACACGTGATGAATATTACGGATGTGGATGATAAAATAATCGCCCGCGCGCGCTTGGCCCAAAAAAACATCGGCGATTTCTCCGCGCCGTATAAAACGGCGTTTTTTGGTGACATTAAAAAAATAAATATTTTGCCGGCTTGGAAATATCCTGAAGCGACCAGGCATATTCCGGAGATGGTTAAGATGGCGAAGCGGCTGCTCCGAAAAAAGATTGCTTATCCCGCGAAAGACGGAATTTATTTTGACATTTCAAAATTCAAGTCCTATGGCCGGCTGGCGAACCCGAGGCCGGGCGACAGAAAAGATTTTGTCATTTGGAAGTACGCCAAAAAGAATGAGCCCTTTTGGAGGTCGCCGTTCGGCCCCGGGCGGCCCGGGTGGCATCTGGAGTGCTCGGCAATGTCAATGAAATATCTGGGAGAGAGTTTTGATATCCACGCGGGCGGGGTTGATTTACTTTTTCCGCACCACGAAAACGAGATTGCGCAGTCAGAGGGCGCGACTGGCAAAAAATTCGTAAAGTACTTTGTTGAGGGCGAGCATCTTTTGGTGAACGGCAAGAAAATGTCAAAATCGCTCGGCAATATTTTTACTTTGCGCGATTTGGAGCGGCGAAATTTTAATCCCCTCGCTTTTCGCTACCTCGTTCTCTCCGCTCATTACCGCTCGCAACTTAATTTCACTTGGGAGTCGCTTAAGGCGGCGGAGAATTCGCTGGAGAGATTGCAGGAGTTTGTGCTATCGCTTAAATTGACCGAAACTAAGTTTCGGTCAATTACTGACCGAAACTTAGTTTCGGGCAAAGCTTTTCAAAAAGCCATCTGTGACGACCTAAACACCCCAAAAGCGCTTGCTGTGGTGTATGCCGTGATGAACGAATATTATACAAATAAGGAAAAATTTGATGCGCGAGCCGTTCTGGCCCTTTTATATGATTTTGACAAGGTTTTGGGGCTTGGATTGGCCGGTATAGCACCAAAGGCCCCGCCGCCGGAAGCGTTAAAATTGTTGAAAGAGCGCGAGGCGGCAAGAAAATCGGGCGATTTTAAGAAAGCCGATAAAATTCGTGAAAAAATAAGGCGTTTGGGCTGGCAAATCAAAGATACGCGAACCGGCCCCGAACTTATTCACGCATAATTCACTTTTGATTCACCCCGCGGCTATTGCATTTAAGTATTTAAATATTTAAAATGTAGGTAATGGCGCAGGTATTTTCACCTTTCAGCGTTTCGCGGATGCCCCCGCAGAGTTTGGACGCGGAGATTTCGCTTTTGGGCTCAATTTTGCTGGATGGCGGCACGATTGACCGCGTTGCCGACATTGTGAGCCATGAAGATTTTTATAAAAAAGAGCATCAGATAATTTTTGACGCCGCGATTTCCCTTTTTCAAAAAAGGAGCCCGATAGACGTGCTTACCGTGGGCGATGTTGTGAAGGCGGAAGGCAAATTGGATGAGATCGGAGGCAACGCTTACCTTACAACGCTCGTAAACAGCGTCCCGACTGCGTCCAACGCCGTTTATTACGCCGAAATCGTCAGAAAAAAGAAAATTCTGCGCGACCTAATTTCGGTTTCTCACGAGATTTCGCAAATGGGCTATCAGGAGGGCGAAGACGTGAATCTTTTGATGGACGAGGCGGAAAAGCGCATTTTCGCGATTTCCCAAAAATCTCTAATTAAGGGTTTTGAACCGGTATCCGGGGCGTTGGAAGAGGCATGGGAGAGGATAGATAAGATTCATAAAACGGGAGGGCTTCTGCGCGGAGTGCCCACCGGATTTAAGGTGCTGGATAACAAGCTTTCCGGCCTTCAGCGCTCTGATTTCATAGTTTTGGCCGCCCGCCCGTCCTTGGGTAAAACGGCTTTGGCGATGGATATTGCCAGGCACGCGGCGCTTGAAGAAGGAGTCCCGGTGGGAATTTTTTCTTTGGAAATGTCAAAAGAGCAGCTGGTGGACCGACTGATTGCGGCCGAAGCGCAGGTGAATTTGTGGGATTTGCGGACGGGCCGGCTTTCCTCGGAGGACGAATTTGAGATGATTCGCGATGCCATGGGCAGATTAAACAGCGCGCCTCTTTACATTGATGATGACGTGTCTATTAATATTCTTCAGATGCGCGCCAAAGCAAGAAGGTTGCAGACGGAAAAAGGCCTCGGGCTTTTGATTGTGGATTATCTCCAGCTTATGGTGCCCAGAATCCAATCCGACAGCATGGTTCAGCAGATTACGGAAATTTCGCGCTCGCTTAAGGCGCTGGCAAGGGAGCTTAAAGTCCCTGTTTTGGCAATTTCCCAGCTTAGCCGCGCAGTGGAATCCCGCCCGAATAAAAAACCCCAGCTTTCGGATTTGCGCGAATCCGGCGCGATTGAGCAGGACGCCGACGTTGTCGCATTTATTTACCGCGAAGACAAGGTGAAAGAAAATTCGGACAGAAAAAACCAGGCCGATATCATTATCGCCAAGCACAGGAACGGCCCGACTGGCGAGGTTCCTTTGTATTTCAATCAGGAGAAAGCCAGCTTTACCTCCATAGAAACCAGTGAATTCTGATTATCTAGCCCAGCTTAGAAAATTATTTGAAAAGCTTCCTGGAATAGGTCCCCGGCAGGCCTCGCGTTTCATCTGGGCGCTTTTGGATTTCGCGCCGGAAGAGAGAAAAAATTTGTCGGAACTCATCGGCGCTTTGGATAAAAATCTGGCCAGGTGCGCCGAATGTTTCAGGGCCGGCAAAACCAGCTTCTGCTCTTTTTGCGCGAAAGGCGGAAGCCGTGACCGCTCTAAAATCATGGTTGTGGAAAAAGACAGCGATTTGGTAAATATTGAAAAATCAAAAATTTACGGCGGACTTTACCACGTTTTGGGGGGCGCGCTTGACCCGCTGGAGGATTCGGCGAGCGCGGCGCGCGAGCGCGTAAAAGCGCTCTACAAGCGCGCAGAGAGCGCGAAACCAAAAGAAATCATACTTGCGCTCTCTCCTACCAAGCTGGGCGAATTTACGGCAAGTTATATAACAAAAATTTTGGAGCCCTTGAAGATAAAAACCACCCGCCTTGCCCGCGGCCTCGCCACCGGAACTGACTTGGAATACGCCGACGAAGCGACTTTACGTCAGGCTCTTGACAACCGCAAGTAGCATCTCTTGGCGATGCCCTTTCTTTTTGCGGTATCTGGTTTTTGAGTGATATTTGAAAATAGTGACTTTGGGCAGCCGTTTTTCGCCGATGATTTCCGCCGTTACTTTTTTGCCTGCGAGATAGGGTTTGCCAATTTCAATTTTATCGCCGTCCGCCAGAAGCAAGACCTTGTCAAAAACAGGATTTTTCTCTACTTGTATTTTTTGTCCTTCGAAAACAAGATATTGTTTGCCCCCGGTTTCTATTACCGCGATTTTCATATTAATAAAGCTTACTCCAACTCTTCTGGCTTGTCCAGCAGCGCCGGCTCGTATTCGCCGCCACGGCCTGCTATCCGTAAAACGTCTTTGTCTATCTTTTTGAATTCTTTTGAGGCGCTGTTGTATGCACTTACCGTAAGTCCCAGATTTTTGCCGATTTTATTCATAAAGTCCTCGTAGCTTATGAGATGCTTCCCGAGTTCTTCCACCCGTTTTTTTATCTCTTTTGCCGATTCTTCAATTTGAAGTGCTTTAAGCCCCTGAAGCACGGTCTGCAGATACGCCAAAAACGAAGTCGGTGAGACGATAATCACTTTTTTTTCTTTGAAAGCGTATTCAATAAGGTCCCTGGTATTCACCTTAACTGCCCCCACCTGCGCTACCAGGAGGTCATAATAAATCGCCTCGTGAGGTATGAACATAAACGCGAATTCCATTGTCCCCTCCTCCGGCTTTACGTATTTTGAGGTTTCGTCAATCCGCATCTTAAGGTCGTTCCGGAACGCGCGCTCCAGCCGCTCTTTTTCCGCCGGGTCGCGCTCTTCGGCAAGCCGGTTATAATTTTCCAGCGAAAATTTTGAGTCAATGGGGATAATTTTGTTTTTGACAAAAACAACCGCGTCCACGATTGTCCCGTCGGGGAAGGGATACTGCATCTGGTAGCTTCCCGGAGGCAGGACGTTTTTAAGCAGAGTTTCAAGATAATATTCCCCCAGGACGCCGCGCTGTTTGGGGTTTTTTAAGATGTCCTGCAGGTTCTGGAGCTGGTCGGCGAAATTGACCACCTGCCGGTTTGTTTCGTCCAGCTTGGTGAGCCGCTCGGTGACATCGCGGATGATTTTTGCCGATTCGCCGAACTGGCTCTGGAGTATTTTGGTGGACTCTCCCATTTTCTGGTCCACTGCCCGCGCAAGCTCGTTTATCTGGTTCTGGAGCATCAGCATCGCCTGCCCACCATCGCCTTCGCCGCTCCGTTTTTTCGCGAAAAAATAAAAAATAACCGCCCCTATGGCAATCCCCGCCAAAACCGCGGCCAATAAAACAATCTCATTCATAAAACCAGTTTAGCATAATACATTTATTTTTGGACCCGGGGAGAATCGAACTCCCGTCTGCCGCGTGCAAAGCGGCCGTTCTGCCATTGGACTACGGGCCCTCGGCATAAAGAATACATTATTTATCGGGAAAAATCAAAGCCGGAGGAGCGCTGCGGCGAAATTTCCGGCCAAGAGGCCGAAAATAAGCGGGTCCAAAGAAGTGAAATAACTTAAAAGCACGGCGAAGGCGCCGACAAGCACTCCGTAGGCGGCGGCGCTTTTTCGGGACGAAAAAGCGGAGGTAACCGGTTCAATGAGCATTACTGCCATAAAAAAAATCAATGTCCCGTCAAAAAGCTGTGTGGAAAAGAGCCCCAAAGCATAAACCGCCAAAAACGGCAAAACAATGCGCCATTTGTTTATTTTCCATACAATGAATACCCCGACCAGAAGCAGGGTGATTAAACTCAATGTGTTTGTGCCTGCCAAAGACGGCGCCCACCATGAAATTGACGGTGTAAAAAAATAAAGAATCCCCAGTGAAAACGCGGCTGGGTTGAAAATATGCCGTCCCTTATTCCAGTGGAGCGCCTGCTTGCCAAAAACCGCCAAAAACGCCAATGCGGCCGCATAAGCGGCGTTTGCCGCCGGAGCGGCGATTAATCCTAAGATAAGGCCCGAAATCAGAGATGAGGTCGGGAAATACCAAATTTTACGCTTTAAAAAAGTCCAGAGAAGGTCAAAAGCCGCGTAAAACGCAACGATTAAAAACCCCCACAAAATGCGTTCAGGTTCGCCCAAAGCGAAAGCGGCGAGGACCAGCATCAGCGCCAAACAGCCGACCATAAAGGGTTTGATCGGCGGCATGGATTATTTTTTGCCTAAAATTCTGAACATTTTGGTGCCGCATTTCCCGCAAGTTCCTGTCATTGCCCGGCGCTGCACTCCTCCTTTTCCTTTCATCGCCACCTCTCTGGGGTTTGTCATATTGCGTTTGTCGCGGCATTTTACGCAATATGCCTGAACCGGTTCGTTTTGCTGGTTTCCAGCCATAGTATTAAAAAACTGTTATAAATAAGGGTTTTTGGACCTTTACCGCCTTTGGCGCGGCTTTAAGCCATCTTAGCACAATTTACGAATAAATAAGCGTGAGTTATTCACAAGCGGCTTCAAAATTGCTAGGATTGAAATTAACAAATTTGGGTGTGTAGTTCAGTGGTAGAACGCTGTCCTGACCTGCCCGCCGAACAAACCAAAATTTTGGATGCGTAGTTCAGTGGTAGAACGCTGTCCTGATAAGACAGAGGTCGGAGGTTCGATCCCTCCCGCATCCATAATCCAAAATTTTGGGTCGGCTTTGGCAGGCGGGTAAGACAGAGGTCCCAGGTTCGATCCCTGGCACACCCATAAAATAAAAGCACTTTTTCTTTTGTCCCGGGTCTCGAATTGAAGCTTCCGAGACCAACGCTTCACGTCAAAAATGACGCGATCGACACTTTAATTGTTGGACGCTCCGACGAAAAGTCGGAGTTGAGTACAAAAATTAAAATTGAAACTCCACGACCAGCTTCCGCTAGCCGTGCCTTGTTACGACTTACTCCCTGTCATCCCGCCATCCTTATTCCCCGCTAAGCGGGACTTTTGGGTCGGCGGGACTTCCTTGAGTTGACGGGCGGTGAGTACAAGACTCGAGAACGTATTCACCGCAGTATAGCTGACCTGCGATTACTAGCGATTCCGTCTTCATGCGCTCGAGTTGCAGAGCGCAATCCGAACTGGGCCGGCCTTTGGTGAGATTAGCTCCGCCTCGCGGCTTCGCGACTCATTGTGGACGGCATTGTAGCACGTGTGTAGCCCAGGGCATCAAAGGGCCATGCTGACTTGGCGTCATCCCCGCCTTCCTCCCCGCGGTGCGGGGCAGTCTCTTGTGACACTTGTAACACAAAATAGGGGTTGCGTTCGTTGCCCCACTTAAGGGAACAGCTCAAGCCACGAACTGACGACAGCCATGCAGCACCTGTCCCGACGTCCTTGTGAGACGCACGCCTTTCGGCGGGCTTATCGTCGGGATTTCAAGCCCTGGTGAGGTTTTTCGTTTAACATCGAATTGAACCACATGCTCCACCGCTTGTGCGAGTCCCCGTCTATTCCTTTGAGTTTTAAACTTGCGTTCGTACTTCCCAGGCGGATGACTTAACGCGTTAGCTTCGCCACTCGAAGGGTCGATACTTCCAATGGCTAGTCATCATCGTTTAGGGCGTGGACTACAAGGGTATCTACAAATTTGTTACAACTCAATTTTACTAATCGGTGCTAATTTTTGGAGTCAAGATTGGTGCTTGACAAATAAATTTTTATATGCTATGCTTGATATGGAGGTGATTTATGCTTGTATGGATTTGTGAGAAAACCGGGCCGCAAGGTTTAGCCCGACTTGTCTACAAAGAGTTCCTCGCGTGGATGCTCCTTGCGTCTTTGCTTGGTCAGGTTTATCTTTTGCTCCGGTAGAACCGAGGATCAAGCGATAAGAGGGAATGGAATTAAACGCTATTCCCTCTTTTTTATTTCCAAAAATTAGCACCGATTTTTTCTTGAGTGAGCAGAATATTTCTATCTGCTTCTGCATATCGCTATGCAGTTCGGACTATATCATGTCGCCTTTTCGGCGACCTCGGCGTATAGTCTCTACGGGGTCATGTCCGAAACTAAGTGTCGGACAGCGGACTTCCCTCGGGATTGTCCTCCGACGCTTCGGCCGGAGGGGTTTCCCCGATATAGCTCCGACGAAAACCTCTCGGTTTTGTCGGAGTCCGACTTCACTATTAAAATAAATAGTGCGTCGGACCAAGTTTTTTATCCTCGGAATTTATTCCGAGGGGACTAAGCTGCCTTGTAAACAGCATTTGTTAATCCTTTTTGATCCCCACGCTTTCGTGTTTCAGGGTCAGGAATGCCCCAGCAAGCTGCCTTCGCCTTTGGTGTTCCCCACGATATCAACGGATTTCACCCCTACACCGTGAGTTCCGCTTGCCTCTGGCATCCTCCTAGTTTTGCCGTTTCCCGCCCATCTCTCCGGTTAAGCCGGAGTTTTTAAAACGGGACTAACAAAACCCCCTACACACCCTTTACGCCCAGTAAATCCGGATAACGCTCGGGCTCCTCGTATTACCGCGGCTGCTGGCACGAGGTTAGCAAGCCCTTATTCTTAGGGTACAGTCATTTTTTTCCTCCCTTAAAAAAGCAGTTTACGCCCCGAAGGGCTTCCTCCTGCACGCGGCGTCGCTCGATCAGGCTTTCGCCCATTGTCGAATATTCTCGGCTGCTGCCACCCGTAGGTGTATGGACCGTTCTCAGTTCCATTGGTGGGGGCCAAGCTCTCACTCCCCCTAGCCGTCGTCGCCTTGGTGGGCCATTACCCCGCCAACAAGCTGATAGCCCGCAGGCCTCTCCCAGAGCCAATCTAAGTGTTTTAATCTCACGATACTATCGGGAATTAGCTCCGCTTTCGCGGAGTTATGCCCGTCTCTGGGGTGAGTTCCTACGTGTTACTACCCCGTCTGCCACTATCCCGCACCTTTTATTGCTAAAGGGTGCGGGACCGTATGACTTGCATGCCTTATCCACGCCGCCAGCGTTCATCCTGAGCCAGGATCAAACTCTCAATAAGAAAAATTTCTTGCGAAATTTTTCTACTACGGGACAAAAGAAAAAATGCTCAAAATTTAACTGACTTAATTTTTTGGTGCAATTTTCTAAATTTTCAAGGTTCTCTTTTTGGGTCAAAACTCCTCAACAGGGCTCGGAGTAAATAAACCCGCGATAAGACCCCAAAGATCCTATCGCGGATTTACTATGCTAATTTTTCAAAATAGATTCAAAATAGATTAAAAGGTATCTGTGCCTCCGGCCATCTCAATATAAGTTAACCTATAATAATTCCATTATACTCGCCTAAAAAACGCCGTCAAGGGTCTGTTTCCACAGCGTTTTCCTTGGCTATTTTGGCGTATTCCAGAGCGCTTTTCCTGATTTTTCGTTCCATTGTCTTGTAATTTATCTCAACCAGCCCAAACCGCTGCGTAAAACCGCTATCCCATTCAAAATTATCCAAAAGCGACCAATAAAAATAACCCCTTACATCTACGCCCTCGGAAGTGGCTTGATAAATCCAGCGCAGCATTTCTTTAATAAACCTTTCTCTATAGATATCTCCTGCGTCAGCTACGCCATTCTCGGTAATAAATATCGGTTTTCCATAACGCGCCGCGCGTTTCAAAAGATGATAAATTCCTTCCGGGTAAATCCACCACCCAATATCGCTTACCCAATCATTAGGATTTTTTAATTCAATTGGCCCCCAACGGCCTTTGCCTAATTTCAAATTAATAACATCGGTATGGTAGTACTGGATGCCAATAAAATCAAATTTATTGTTTAACGTGGCGAAAAATCTCCAATTTCTGACATAATCTAAAATTTTTATCAGTAACCAATTCCACGGCAAATTTTTATATGGAGTCATGTGTACAGCGTAATTAGCCGTCCCAACTAATGCTCCGTCGTTAACTTTATGAATAATATCATAAGCTTGACGATGTGCCGCCATTAAATTTTTAAATGCGCGATTAGCGCGGGTTAGGTTTTTTACTTGCGGCGGTCTGGAGCCCTGTATATACCCCAACCCCACAAAAGTCCCGGGCTCATTAAGAGGCATCCAATATGTGACACTTTTTAACGATCGTACGATTTTGTCGACATAGCGAGTGAAATCATCTATTGTTTTTTTGTTTTCCCAGCCGCCTTGTTTGGCAACCCAAACCGGCAAAGTCCAGTGCCAAAGCGTCACAAACGGCTCAATCCCCCGCTCGCGCAAAGCGTCAATCACTTCCTGATAATGCGCGATTTCTTTTTCATTAAATTTTCCTTCCTCCGGCTCAATCCGCGACCACTCTATTGAAAAGCGATGCGCGTTGTGGCCGAGCGATTTTGCAATATCAAAATCTTCGCGGAAACGGTTGTAATGGTCGCAGGCGCGACCGGATTCTTCGTGTCTAGTAACTTTCTCCCACTCCGACCAATCATTATGATTTCCTCCCTCAACTTGATGCGCGGAGGTCGCCGCCCCCCAGAAAAACCCCGCAGGAAAAGTCAAACGACTTTCCAACGGGGCAAGATTTTTTGGAGATTGAAGTTTCATTGCTTATTTATTAAATCTTTTACGGTATTCCACATCTCCGGTTTCCCCTGTTTCTCTTTCATAAAATACCACCATTCCGCGCCCCAAAGATATGCTTTCGGGAAACCGGAGCGTTCGGCATAATCAATTATTTCATTAAAAATTTCCGGATTCATCACCCCATTATTCCACGGTTCGGCTTGGAGTTCTGAAATTAAAATCTGTTTCCCCAAAACACGCTCCGCCCACCATGCTTTAATTCTAAAATAATATGCCGGAACCAGCGAGTATTTTATTTCGCCGAACCATTTGTGGGTTACGTATCTATAGAGAGTTGTCCCAAAAATATCTGACTTCGCCGCAAGGTATGGCCAGGCGAATCCCAGCTCGCCGGAGTCGGTTAGAATAATTGAACGAGTATCAAGCGATTTAACTAATTTAATTTCTTGATTTAATAAAGAAATCGGAGTCATGCCGCACTCGCCAAACGGAAACAATGGTTCATTTTCAACCTGCCAAGCAATTATGGCAGAGCTCTTTTTATAATGTTCAACGGCGGTTTTTAAATAAGTTAAAAGACTTTCTTGATATCTTAGACGTCCGACGTCGATAATTAGACTATCGACGTCGGACGTCCATAGTTTCTGCGCCCACACGGGAATATGGCACTCCGGCCACCTTGGCGCTTTCCGCCCTACAACTAAAATAACCTTTGCGCCGCGCTTCTCTGCCTCCGTAATCTGCCAATCCAAATCATTAAAATCAAATTTGCCTTCTTCGGGCTCTGTCAAATCCCAATAAGCCACCAGCCGCAAATCTTTTACTTTCAAATCATCTAAAATCGCCGAATAATTTTCGCGCCAATTTAACCCCAGTTCTTCCGAAAACTTTTGCGAGAAAGTAACGCCGTAGCTCAAATTTTGTTTTCTGGGCACGGAATAATTTACAAGCAAATATAAAATTATCAAAATGCCAACTAGCCAAAATAACGTTTTTATGGGCATGATATAATTAAATTGTAGTAAATTATGCCAAAGCCGGCAAAAAATGAAATAAAGGCGTTTATTGATTTTTTCTACGACGCCTGCCAAAAAATCCGCAAGGAAAAGGCGGTTTTTGAGCGCGGGAAGGACGGCAAACTGGTAAAGCTGGCGCTTAAAAAATTTTCCAGCGTCCAGCTTGAGATGCTGGCGGTTTGGTTTTTGGCCAAAAAGCCCAAGCTTCAGCCCAAAATAGGCGCTATGCTTTCCAAAAATATGCTGGAGGAGCTTGAGAGAAAGATTAGGCAGGCCATTTTTTGGAAAGACCTGGACATGATTTTTGAAAAATATTACCCTAGGCAGACATGATTTTACAGACCCGCCTGCCGGACGGGCAGGAAGAAAACAAAATATTGCGCAAAAGCGCCGATTCTGTCCAAAGCCAAAACCTGCCGGAAATTAAGGCGCTCATCAAAAAAATGGCCGCAGCGATGTTCGCGGAGCCCGATGGCATCGGCATTGCCGCTCCGCAAATCGGGGTTTCTCTCCGGATTTTTTTGGTTGCCAAGGAAGCGGCCGTAAAAAATGCCGAGGAATTGCATGAAAGAATCGGAGATAAAAACAAAAAGAGAAATACAGAGCATTTAGTTTTCATAAACCCCGTACTCAAAAAATTCTCATCTAAAAAAATAAGGGACGTTGAAGGATGCCTTTCTGTGCGCGGGGTTTACGGCGAGGTGCCGAGGGCGGAACAAATTACAATTGAGTATTGTGACGAATTCGGGAAAAAGCGTCAGCGCGGCGCCTCGGGGCTTTTTGCGCGGGTCTTACAGCACGAGCTGGATCATCTGGACGGCATTTTATTTATTGATAAAGCAAAGAACTTGAAACGAATTTCCAATTCTCAATTTCCAATTTCCAATGAAAATTGAAAATCTAAAATTAAAAATTGTTTTTTTCGGCGCTTCGCCGTTTTCATACGTCTATCTTGACGCTCTTAAAAATTCCGGTTTTGAGATTGTCCCGCAAGCCGAGGATGCGGACCTCGGCGTTATTGCCTACTACGGCAAAATTATACCGAAAGCGGTTTTGGAGCTCCCTAAGTACGGGTTTTTAAATGCCCACCCCTCGCTCCTCCCGCGATGGCGGGGGGCGTCTCCCGTGCAATCCGCTATTCTGGCCGGGGATAAAATTACGGGTGTAACTATACACATAGCGACGGAGAAGCCGGATGCCGGGCCGATTTTAGCCCAGAAAAAAATACCAATAGAGCCAAAGGATACTTGTTTAAATTTAACAGGGAAACTCGCCCGGGAAGGCGCCGCGCTTTTAATTCCAACCATTGAAAAACAGCTTGCCGGCGAAATCGCGCCAAAAAAACAGGACGATTCCAAAGCGACTTACACCAAGTTGCTTAAGAAAAAAGACGGGGAAATTGACTGGTCAAAGCCGGCCGACTATATAGAAAAAATGGTACGGGCTTACAGCCCATGGCCGGGGGCGTATACCAGAATGAAGAACGGCAGAATTTTAAAAATAAAAAAGGCAGAGGTTGTAAATGGAGTTTTAAAGCCCCTCATCGTTCAGCCGGAAGGCAAAAAAGAAATGCCCTGGGAGGCGTTTTTGCGCGGGCACAAAGACGCTATCGAAATAACATCGCGGCCCCAATAGCCACTGAGTTTTTGCCAAGCTTAGATTTTTTGACCGGCAAGCCCAGCGTTTTTTGAAGCTTGTCGGAGAAATTTTCTCTTGCCGCAACTCCACCGCCAATGATAACTTTCTCTGTTTTATAGGTCTCAATAATGCCTTTCAGCTTTTTTGCCAAAAATATTGCGAGTTCGTCGTCATTACGGCTATCCCTGATTTCTTTGTACTTTTTTTCCCAGCGCGCCGGGTACTCAAAACTTTTTATTTTTAGAATCTTGCCGTCCTTACTTATCGCGCGGCCGATCCCCGTCCCAAGAGTCAGAAAAAGCGTCGTCCGCTTGTCTCTATGTTCGGCCCGCGCGAAACACCTCGCATCGTGGTCAACCTTTACCCCCACACCAAACTTTTTGGTGTGGGGGTTTACTTTTGCGCCGCCAAAAAACTCGGCGAAATTAAAATTTCGAATATAGGGCATATTTGTCGCTGAAACAAAAACAGCGCCCTTTATTCTTCCGGGCACAGCGATACCGATTTTAGAATGGCCCCCAAACAACTTTCTTAGAATTTTTTTAAATCCGCCCAAATTTTTCGGCGTCTTCGCCTCTCGCGCCGCCAAAACCTTTTTGCCGTCCCACAAAACTGCCCGTATTTTGGACCCGCCGATGTCCAATCCAACAATTATTTTTTTCCTCATTTCTGCCGGGCTTGGATTCGAACCAAGATACTGGGCTCCAAAGGCCCATGTCCTACCATTAGACGACCCGGCAATAAAATACTATTTAACATAAGTAGCTATCTTAATCAACGCGAGTTCCAGGGGAAGGTGAGCGATAAAATCGTCCGCGGGGGCGCGGAGGGCGTCAATCAATTGGCGGACGGCGTATTCGGAGCGGGCTAAGCCCGCACCAGATTCTTTTTTGAAAAAAGTTATCTCGTCGGATGCAAACTCATGCTCCAGAAGCCGCTCCGTTTTCGGGTCCAAAGCCAAAAATAAAATTGCCCTGAAACTGCGCAAAAGAAGCTTCCCTAAAAACATTGGGTCAATCCCTTCCTCCAAAATTTTATCCAAAACCTCAAGCGTCTCTTTTGGCTTCCCCCCAAAAGAAGCGGAGACGAGTTTTTCCACCTCTTCTTCCTCCGGAGCGCCCAAAAGCCCGCGGACGTCCGTTTCTTTGACCGATTTTTGTCCGAGCCCCGCCATCTGAAATAAAATATTTTCAGCGTCGCGGAGCGAGCCGTCCGCAAAAAAAGCGATTAGCTTGAGCGCGTCTTCGTCCGCGTCAAGTTTTTCTTCCGCTGTTATTTTTGTAAGCTCCCGCACAATGTCCGGTATGGATATTTTTCTGAACTGAAAATGCTGCGTGCGGGAGATGACCGTGTCGGGAACTTTGGCAAGCTCTGTTGTCGCCAAGATAAAAATCGCATGCTCCGGCGGCTCTTCCAGGGTCTTAAGAAGCGCATTGAACGCCTCCTTTGTCAGCATATGCACTTCGTCTATGATGTAAACTTTGCAGGGCGAGCGAAGCGGCAAAATCCATACTGCTTCTCTTAAAGCCCGCGCTTCGTCTATCCCCCGCGAAGAGGCGGCGTCAATTTCAACAATATCCTCCTCGTATGAGCCGACTTCTTTCGCTAAAATCCTGGCGACCGTGGTTTTGCCGGTGCCGCGCGGGCCGGAAAAAAGATAAGCGTGGGCAACGCGTTTTTTTGAAACTGCGTTTTTTAAAATGCGGACTGTGCCCTCCTGCCCAACCACTTCTTCAAAGCTTTTTGGCCGGTATTTTCTGTAGAAAACCTGCGACATGCTATTTTTTAAACACTATAAATTTAAAACCGGTAAAATTCCAGATAAGCACGGCGATGTTGGCGATAAATTTCGCGTAATTCAGCCATTTTGACGACCCGACCGTCTCAATGATTGAAGCCGGCGCGTAAGTGGTGAGAACCACAATCAACACGCTGTTTATAATAAGTCCGCCAACGCCAACGGCGAAAAATTTTGGGAAGTCATGAAACAAGCTGATTTTGTCCGAAACTAAGTTTCGGTCAGTAAGTGACCGAAACTTAGTTTCGGACGTTTCGGACGAAAAAACCCAGAGTTTGTTCCACAAGTATCCGTTTATCACCGCAATTAAAAATCCGGGCGCATTGACCCAGCCGACAATTATGCCGGCGGTCACGCCTGTAAGATAACTTGTCAGGTTGAGAACCGCAAAGTCAATCGCCGTGGAAAGAAACCCCGCGGCGGCGTAGCGGCCGAATTGCGAAAAAAACGGTTTCACTCGCGCCCCGAGAAAGTCCCCGAACCAAACCCCCGCCGCCCAGAGAACCGGCAGTAAAACCAAAGCGGCAAGATTTTGGTACGGGAAAGAAATTTTTAAAAAATACAAAATTGCCAGCGTAAGCGCCCCGGTCAAAATTCCCGCAACCGCCCCGATCCAATAATCTTTTTTGATAATCATAATAATGCCTGATGCCTCCTTCTAATTTCCTCCTCTACTTCCTCGCGCGGGCGCGAGTATTTGGAGCGCGAGAGCTCTTTTATGTAATCGGCTGTATCCCCGCGGCCGCTTTCCGGAGGCAGAGTTTTTATATTAAAGGGCTTTGAGGTCTGGCCGTCAATCAGCAATTTGAGATAAGCGCTGAAATTATCAATGTTTAAAAGGTCCTCCGCGGAAAACACCGGCTGGAATTGTTTTTCCATATACTCGGCGTCGTCGGAGCCGATTCTAAAAGAGCAGATGGAGCCGACGTTTCCGAAAATCGCCTTTTTAATGTCCTCGTCAAGCTGGCCTATGAACTGGTGCGCAACTATCATGTTCAATTTATATTTTCTCGCCTCGGAAAGGATTGTGGCAATGGATTTTGTGGTCACGTTTTGAAACTCGTCAATATAGAGGTAAAAATCGCCGCGCTCTGCCTCCGGTCTGTCCACTCTTGATAGCGAGGCCATTAAAATCTTGCTAACTATAATGAGCCCCAAAAGATTTGAATTGAGCTCGCCGAGTTTCCCCTTGGATAAATTCAAAAGAAGGATTTTTTTCTGGTCCATAACGCCGCGCAGATTAAAGGCGGACTTTTGCTGGGCGATTATCGGGCGCATAATGTCATTGGATAAAAATCCGTCAAACTTGCTCACAACGTAAGTCGCCATGTTGGCAATGGATTGCTCTCCCGAGGCGCGCTCCGCAATCTGCTTCCAAAAGGTCTCCACGACTATATTTTTGGAGCGCGAGAGCTTAAAGTCGCGGAAGGATTTATCCGCGAAAACCCTCTGGATTTCCAAAAGCGTGTTGCCGCTCTCCAGGTCTTCCATAACCAGCATCGCCGCGTTTCTGAAGTATTGCTCAAACATCGGCCCTCCGGCAACCGACATATTAAAAAGCTTGTTAAAAATTTCCAAAAGCTCGTTGACGATTAAACTTTTCTGCTCGGGATAGCGGGGGTCAAACTCCAGCATGTTGAGGCCCATCGGGCGCGCAACATCCCCGGGGTCAAAATAAATTACGTCATTTGCGCGCTCTGCAGGAATTAAAGGCAGGATTTTTTCAATAAGGTCGCCGTGCGGGTCCACAATTGCCACCCCCTCGCCGGCCAAAATGTCCTGACTGACCATGTTTTGCATAAGCGCGGATTTTCCGGTGCCCGTCTGCCCAATGATGTAAAAATGCCTTCTGCGGTCGTCTTTTTTTAGCCGCACTTCGCGCCCCTCGCCCCGGAATGAGCTTTTGCCGAGCAAAACGCCCTCTTTCGGCAAATTGACCGGCGGAGCGGACTCTTTCGCTTTTAAGGTGCGCACGGAGGGAGCGGCCTTTTTCAGATATGGAAAATGGTAAATGCTCGCGATTTCCTCAACGTTTAAAATTATTTTGGCTTCTTCGTCAAAAAGGCGGAAAGAAAAACGCTCAACCAATTTTCTTAAACGTTTTCCACCAAGCTCTTTAATTTTCAGGCCGTTGCCCTCCGGATTTTCATACTGCAAAAAAGCCCCGGCAAGCCCTTTCAAAATCTTATCAGCCGAGAGCGCGCTCTCGGCTGAGGCAAGAATGCGTATATTGCATTCAAACGCCGGCTTTGAGGCCTTTTCTTCAAAAAGCTTTGCCGTTTCTTCGTCGTAACTTGCGCCGCTTTTTTCTTTACCGATCTTTGACGGGGAAAAAATTTTCAAAAACGCTTTCCAAAAACCGCTTTTGCCCAGCGCTTCTTTTTTACTCTCCCCTTCTTTCATTTTTTTTGCCGCCCCATGCGCGCGGCTTTTGATATTTTCCCCTCCGACTCTCAAAATTATCTGTAAAGCCGCGCCCTCGCCGAATTCTTTTATGCTGGAGAGAGCCGAAGTTATCGTATCCAACTGATCGCTTCCGGATTTCTGATAGGTTTTTATGGGCAGCAGTTCTGATTCGGCGGAAAACGCGGAGGCGCCGGCTGTTGCCCCCTCTAAATTGAAAATATTATAATCAGGCCTTCTTTCTATTTTGGCTTCCGGAAAGGCGCCGTGAAGTTGATTTTGAAGCAGAATTTCATATGCTCTCGGGAAAGCTATGTAGAAAAATATCTCGCTCCCGCGGTTGTGCGCGGCGATCTCAAACGCAAACTGCGGATTTCCTAAAATTTTGCCGGCGATTCCTCTTCTTTGAACTCCGCCCAAGCCGGTGAGAAAATTTTCCATTTTTAAAATAAAATCCTTCGCCGCCTGCGCCTCCCCCGCTTTTTCGCCTCTTGCCTCCGGGATACTGACCAGATAAAGTCCCAGGCCAAGCCCGGCGCTTACCCCACTGGAGCGCCTTTCCCTTTTTATCCAAATTACGGAAAAAAGCCAGAGCCAGAGCGCCAGCGTTATAAATAAAAAAAGGTAGAAAGCGGCCGGATTCATTTAATTTTTCTGGACTCTAAAAGTTTTTCGTAATATCTGTCCGCCAGCGTGTCGTGAAATTCATCCAGAATATGCGGATTTTTCAACGCCTGCGCGACTTTCATGGCCGAAGCCATCCCTTTGGTGAGCGCGAGCTCCACCAGAGAATCAATTATTTCGGCGTGCTCTTTTTCCTGCAGCTCATACGCTTTTTGCTTAGCATCATCGTCCGCAAGCTGGCTTTGCTGAAGCGGTGTTGGCGATTTTGACCCGGCGGCGTCTTTTATGACTTCTCTAAAAATCTCTTTTTCGTGCTTTTGCTCACCGCTTCCGGCCAGCTCCCTTTTTTTGGCCTCCAGCCGCTCTTCAAGCAATTTTATTTCCTCGTGTAACCATGATTCAGGCATAATGAAATAATAACATGTTATAATAATTTTATGAAAAACCACTGGGTTTTAGTGTTGTTGATATTGGCCTTGGCAGCGTTTTTCCGTTTTTGGGATTTAAAGAGCGCCCCGCCGGGGCTTTGGGCGGATGAGGCAGTAAATGGCGTCAACGCGCTGCGGGTTATTGAAACTAATCCGCCAGCTGGCGGATGGAAAGTTTTTTATCCGGAAAATTTCGGCCGCGAAGGCCTTTTTATAAACATTCAATCCGTTTTTGTAAAATCATTCGGCACCGAGCCGTGGGTATTGCGCTTGCCGTCGGCGATATTTGGAGTATTAACTATTTTAGGACTATATTTAATGACTTTGGAATTGTTTAGGAATTCGAAATTAGAAATTGAAAATTCTCATGGCGAGTTCATTGCTTTGGCATCATCATTATTTCTCGCCACGAGCTTTTGGCATATTAATTTCTCGCGGATAGGATTCCGCGCGATTATGGCGCCGTTTTTTTTGGTGTGGAGTTTTTATTTTTTACTAAAAGGAACGTCGAGACGTCCGACGTCCTATGGACGTCGGACGTCCATAATTATTCTCGCCGGCTTCACTTTCGGCCTTGGCTTCCATTCATATATCGCTTATCGCATCGCGCCGGTAATTGCGCTGTTACCGCTGTGGAAATTTTACAAAAACTGGAAAAATCAGGAAGCCGGACTTCCACTTGGAAGTCCGGCTTCCAAGTACTGCGCTCCGTGCTTTATTGGACTTTTTATTTTCGCCGCTTTCATCGCCTCGCTCCCCCTTCTTTGGTATTACGTCCAAAATCCGCAGGATTTTTTGGGGCGGACGGCGGCGATTTCAATTTTTGACGCTCCCAGCCCGCTCGGACAATTTTCAGAAAATCTTATAAAAACGCTGGGGATGTTCAATATCGCTGGCGATTTCAACTGGCGGCACAATCTCACCGGCTCTCCGCAGCTTTGGTGGCCAGTGGGAATTTTATTTTTAATCGGCATATGGAAATCGCTTAAAAAATTACAGTGGCCATATAGTTTTGTGTTGCTGTGGTTTATAACGATGCTTTTGCCGGTTGCCGTTTCCAATGAATCTTTGCCGCACGCGCTCCGCGCGATTATTTTAATTCCGCCAGCGATGATTTTCGCCGCCTTGGGGCTAAATTGGCTTTGGGAAAATGTCAAGCCGCAGTTCAGGATTTTTATTTATATTTTTTTGGCCACCGCCGTGCTTCAGGCCTACAGCCAGTATTTTTTACACTGGGCGCCGAATTTCAACGTTCATCAGGCATTTCAGACAGAAATTACCGAAAAGGCACGCTGGCTTAAGGCAGAGCCCAAAGACATAAAAAAATACGTCGTTACCGACGCGGTTGACCAAGCGGACACAACCGGCACGCCGATGTCCTTTCAGCCGATAGTTTTTATCACGGACACCTTTTATTCGCAGAAACAGGCGGAGAAAAATATTTATTATATTTCTTTAAAGAATCTTGATTACGCGGATTGTTCCCAAAAATGCGAGTTTCTGCCCGTGGAATACCGCCCAGCTATTTTTAAAACAATCAAACAAAAAATCCCGGGCTTGCGCTTAGACGCCTCTTCGGGATTTGTGGTATTAAAAAATTATTGAACTATACAAGTACTCACGATCGTATAAATTTGTATAGACGCATCTATTTAGTATTTATAGTGCCCTTATTTTGTACCGTGAAAATATGAATGTTGGACATTAAGTTCATCTCTTCTAAATTTTCTAAGAATTCCTGAGGTAACGGTCGCTCCCCCATCCATACACTTTTTTGTAAAGGCTTAAAATCGTAGGCAACTAGTTCTATTCTTAACCAATCGCGCTTTCTTCGCTCGCGCTCTGGAACGTCAAATATTACAATCCTTAAAATGCCGTCTTTTTTGGGCAAATCAAATGCGTTATCCGTTTTTGTGTTTTTGATAAATTTTTTACCCAAATTCGTTATTCCCCACGTGTTATTTTTTCTTTCCACCAAGCCTTGTTTTTGCAATCTGGTCAAAATAACGGAAAAGGTTTGACGTTTAAATTGATAGTTTGAATCCAGCCCTAAAAGTTGCCTCCAGGCTCTTGCTTGCGGATACTTTTTTGGAAAAAAAGAATCCAGAGTCGCAAAACCTAAGTCGCCGATGGTTTTTAGGGTCAATTTAGTAAGATTTAGTTTTTTCATGTTTCAATATTGTTCCAATACTACCATACTATACACTTTTACACGATCGTTGGAATTTGTATAGACCATTGTGAATTAATCCGGTACTAATTTTCGGAGTCAAGGATTGGTGCTTGACAGGCTAAAATTAGATATGGTAAACTTCAACAAGAATAAGGAGGGAAGGAGGGCTAGAGTATGATAGAGATAACAGAGTGTAAGGATAGCATAATCATTATTTCTTGGCATCCAGGACACTTTACAGCAAACGAGGGCGCACAGCATGACCGTATCAGAGATTTAATGAGGAGGGGCTATAGACTGATTTCCAACGGAGTAACGTCTGAAGGAGCTATCACGTTACAAGCAATTCCTCCTGTTACCAAAGACTGAAGAATGATATGTCCTGCATCCGTACAGATGGCGCATCGCTTTTATAGATGCGCTATTTCTTTTTCCAAAAATTAGCGCTATTTAATGATAGAATGAGGGTATGGATAAATATGCCAATGTTTTAGCGGTTTTGATGCTTGTAGCGATGTTCGGGCTGATGCTTGCTTCCAGTTGGAACGATTCGGCGATTTTTGACGAGGTGGCGCATATCGGCGCGGGTTATACTTATCTTAAATATCTGGACGGGCGGTTAAATCCGGAGCACCCGCCGCTTCTCAAGAGCATGGCCGCTTTGCCGCTTTTGTTTTTATCCGCCAGTGGGCGGATTAAAGAAAATATCGCGGCGCAGCCATTTTGGACTATGGAGAATGTAAATGACCGCCAATGGGCCACGGGTAATTATCTTTTATATGAGGCGGGCAATGACGCGGACCGGATTCTTTTCTGGTCGCGCCTGCCGATGATTCTGCTTACGATATTGTTTGGCTGGATATTATTTTCTTGGGTAAAAAAGCGCTATGGCGCAGCGGTGGGGTTGCTTACTTTGTTTTTCTTCGCTGTCTCCCCCACTTTTTTGGCGCATGGCCGATACGTAACAACAGACGTCGGCGCCGCGCTCGGATTTTTCCTGGGAATAATTTTCTTTTTGCGGTTTTTGGAACGGCAAGATTTAAAGTCAGCAACTTGGCTCGGTGTAGTGTTGGGGCTTGTCTTGCTTTTTAAATTCTCTTTAGTTTTATTACTCCCGATTTATTTAATAATTTTAATATTTAAAAATTGGAATTTGATTGAAAATTGGAAATTGAAAATTAGAAATTTAGCGTTAGCCACCATTATCGCGCTCGCTGTAATTTACGCCGCGTATATTCCGCAAATCTGGGGTTATCCGCATGACCAGCAGATGAAAGACGCGCGCTACATCCTTGCCGGCTATCAGTATCCCTCTTTGGCCAAGCTGGATTTTTGGCTGACCGAACAAACGCTCACAAGGCCGCTTGGGCTTTACCTGCAAGGATTTTTGATGGTTGCGCGGCGCACCGCCGGTGGGAACACGGCCTATTTTATGGGTGAAATTTCATCAAAAGGATGGTGGTCCTATTTTCCGGTTCTGGCAATCACAAAAGAACAGCTGGGGTTTTATATTCTGGCGATAATTGCTTTATTTACGGCGATTAAGAATCGGGCTCGGCCGGATTTTAATTCGCTCGCGGCTATTATTTTTATAATTTTTTACTGGGCAAGCTCAATTTTAAATCCTCTTAACATCGGCGTACGGCATGTTCTGCCGACTTTCCCTTTTCTTTACTTTTTGGTTGCGAAAGGCTTAATTTCAGGACGTCCGACGTCCTATGGACGTCGGACGTCCATATATTTAATTAGCACTTGGATGATTATAGAAACACTTTTTGCTTTCCCATATTATCTTTCTTACTACAACATTTTGGGCGGCGGCGAAGAAAACGGATATAAAATCGCAACCGATTCAAACTACGACTGGGGGCAAGACCTAAAACGTTTGACGTTTTGGGTGAAAGAAAACAATCTAGATAAAATTTATCTTGATTATTTCGGAGGCGGCTCGCCTAAATATTATCTGGGCGATAAATTTGAGCCGTGGTGGCCAGCAAAGGGCGCACCTCCCCGGGAAAGCTATTTCGCGATCTCTATAAATAGTTTAGCCGGGTCGGAGAATTTATATCCTTGGCTGAAAAGTAAAAACCTCGCTGCGCGCGCCGGCAGTTCAATCTTAATCTACAGGTTTTAATTTATAGAATGCCTTATCTGGAAAGCGCATATCTACATATTCAAGCGCCTGGCGCCTCTCTCCGATTTTTTGTTCCAAAAGCAATTTAAGATCTCTCGCAGTTTTCTCCGGTGGAAGCTCTGCGGACGCCAAAATAAACCATCCTTCTTTTAAATAAATATCAATTTCGCCGAAGGAAACTCTTATCCTTTTCGGCATCACTGACATATTTTTAAGCGCGCTCGTAAAATACGTGAGGAAACCAGCTTCTTTCTCGCTTAAAATTCTATCCCCTATTTGAGCCGTGATTTTTTGGCCAAAGGAGAGCTCTGGCAGCGGACTTTCGCTGAAACGCGGAGTGCGATCTCCCAACTCGCCGGATTGCGTTATATAAAAACAGGTGTTTTCCGCCGGGCAAAAAATAAGCCACGGCAAAATCTCCGGAAAATTTATGCTCAAACCGCGCGGAAATATTTTCTTAACCGCAGGCACGCCGAAATCTTTGTCTTTTAAAATATTTTCAATGCTCGCCGTATCCAGAAACCAAAAGCTGTTCTGCGGCAGAAAAATTTTATTTCGCGCCTCCAAATGAGATTTTATCGCGCCCCTTACGCTCTCTGCGTCCGGATAATTATAAATTTTAATTTGAGTTACACGGAACAAGGGTATCCAAAAAAATCCCCACGAGGCGGCGAGCAGAGATAACAGAAAAAAGAAAGAAATTCCCCATCTCCTTGCTGCCGTTTTCCTCCTTTTCTGCCGATAATAATCCTGGAGGTTCACAAATATTTTTGCAGCGCAGCGGGGATTTTTATTTCACCGTCTGGTTCCTGATGGTTCTCCAGAAGCGCTTCCAAAATCCGCGGCGTAGCGATGGCGGTATTGTTTAATGAATGCACGAAATGAATTTTGCCGGAAGAATCCTTATATTTAATATTTAACCGCCTTGTCTGAAAATCATGGAAATATGACGCCGAGTGCGTTTCGCGGTATCTTTTTTCTGATGGAATCCAGGCCTCAATATCGTATTTTTTGACCTGCCCCAAGCCCAAATCGCCTCCGCAATTTATAACCACGCGGTAAGGAATTTCAAGTGCTTGCATAATCTCTTCAGAATTTTTAGTAAGCTCCTCATGCCACCTCACCGATTCCTGGTGGTCTGCGCGGCAAAGCACAACCTGCTCAACTTTAAAAAATTCGTGCACGCGGAAAAGGCCTTTCGCGTCTTTGCCGTAACTGCCGGCCTCTCGCCGGAAACACGGTGAAAATGCGACGTATTTTTTCGGCAAATCCTCTTCTCTTAATATTTCGTCTGCATGATAGCCCATCATGGGAACTTCGGCCGTACCGGAGAGATATAAATCGTCCTGCGTCTTATAAACGTCCTCTCCCTCCTCCGGCGTAGTCCCGCCAACCCACCCCGTGCCAATCAAATTTTCTCTTCTTACCAAAACCGGCGCTAAAAATGGCGTAAACTCTTTTTTAACCAGAACATCCAGAGTAAATTGCCAAAGCGCCATAGATAAAAGCGCCGCGTCGCCCTTCAAAAAATATCCGCGGAAGCCGGAAACTTTCGCTCCGCGCTCAAGGTCGAGCGCGTCGCGCAGCTGCATCAGGTTTAGATAATTTTTTCCGTGCTCAACTCTTATCTCTCCCCATTTGCGGATTTCTACATTTTCAGCGTCGGATTTCCCCTCCGGCACCGACGGGTCCGGGACATTTGGCACCAGTAGCATCAGCTCTTCAAACTCTTTTTCCACGGCGCCAAGTTCAAATTCTTTATGGGAGAGCTTGTCTTTTGAAATTTTTGCTTCTTCGGATGCCCCGGTAAATTTTTTATGTTCCTGCCTTAAATTATCTACCTCTTGAATCATCGCCCTCCTCTTTTCGTCAACCGCCAAAAGCCGGTCAACATCAACAATCACACGCTTCTTCCTTGCCGCTTCTTTTATTAAATCCTTATTTTCTCTGATAAATTTTATATCCAGCATAGATTCATTTTCCATAATTTCTGCTTATTTTACAAGATAATGCAACTGAACAGTATCTTTATTGAGTTTTTTAATTTCAAGCAAGTCAAGTTCATACTCAAATTCCGAAGGAGCAACCACTTGAATACCTTTTCCAAATATCACCGGTTCAACATCTAAATATATTTCGTTTATAAGTTTTTCTTTCATAAAGGAGGCGTTAAGTGCGCCGCCGCCAGCCAGGAAAACGGTAGTAAAACCTTTTTCTTCCAACATCCGTAAGATTTCGTTTGGATTAGCATCAGTGATAATAACTTTATCTCCCCACTTATTCTCAATACTTTCGTGAGATACAACAACATTTAATAAGTATTCTTCCCCATAACGATGTTCCCGGCTTTTTTGCTGTTTTCAAAAAAACCTTGCAAATCTTCCTGCGAAGTCCATTCAGAATTTCCGTCTTCCTTTGCTATATAACCATTGGGCGTAATGCCCATATAGAGTATTGTTTTCATTTTAGAATCATTGTTGATTGGCGCCGTCACCGGGATTTGAACCCGGGTTACACGGATGAGAACCGTGCGTCCTGAACCAAACTAGACGATGACGGCATGCATGCTGGGAGCTTATTCTTTATTCTTCCAATATTTATCTTGTCTGGCAAGTAAATTTGCCGCTTCCTCTGGATTGGCCATAAGCTCTTCGGTCACGCGCTCCATCCTCATTGACTGCGACCCTTTAACCAAGACAAGGTCGCCTCCTTTTATTATTTTTTTAAGATGCGCCGCGGCTTCGCGCGCTTCGGAAAAACTGGCGACTTGTTCTTTCTGCATGCCCTCTGCCAAGGACTCCTCGGCGGCAAAGCGCGACCGCGGCCCCACGGTCACAAAATAATCCGCGGTCTTCGCCACTTTCTCGCCCACCGCTTTGTGGGCCACAATGGTAAATTTGCCGATTTCCAGCATATCGCCGAAGGCCACTATTTTTCTTGAGGCCTCCAATTCTTTTAAAGTATCCAGGGCGGCATGGGTTGCCAAAGGGGATGCGTTGTAAGAATCGTCCAAAATCATGCTATTTTTAATTCCGGGAATCAGCCGCATTCTCCCCGGAAGCGGCTCGGCCAGGGAAAGCGCCTCGGAAATTTCAATAAGATTCATCTCGTGCGCGATGCCTGCTGCTGCGGCGGCAAGGGCCGAATAAATATAATGTTTGCCGAAAACATTTTTTAATTTGACCGGCACCGAAGCGCCTTTATATTCCATTTTAAAAGAAATGCCTGCCCCGCCGATGGCGGGGCCCTCATCTGAAATTCTATAATTGGAGGCGGTCACATCCGCGCCCCTGCCCAAGCCGAAGCTTATCACCCGAGCTCCGGTTTTTGATTTCATATCCAAAACCGCCAAATCGTCAAAATTCAAAATAGCCCAGCCGGCCGCGGGGAGAATTTTTATCAGCTTTGATTTCTCATGGGCGACTTCTTCCGGCCCGGAAAAAAATTCAACATGCACGGGCGGCTCCCCCATAGCCGTAACTATGCCGATGTCCGGCTTTACGATATTGAGCATCTTTTCAAAATCGCGCGGGCGGTCAACACCCATCTCCAGCACTAAAATTTCCGGGAAATTTTTGCTCAAAACTTCTTTAAAACCATAAAAAACATTTTTTATCCATCCTAAAGGGCTCCGCCAGGCGGTTTTGAGCCCCAAGACGGCGAGCGCCAGGCCAAGTTCGCTGTTGTAACTTTTTAAGCTTTTTCTCACGCGGCCCTTTCTTTCCAGCACGGCTGCAACGGCCTCTTTCGTGGAAGATTTGCCCACGGAACCGGTAATGCCTATAATTTCCGGCTTATGCCGCTTTACGGCTATCTTCGCTTCCCAAACCAATATTTTTGTTAAAATTTTCTTAATCATCTGTCCGGAGGTATGGTATAGTAATTTATTAAAAACTCAATCAGAGACCTGAAGGTATCGGTCATTGATTGAGAGGCATATTTCACGCCCTGCGGGCGTTCTAAAAACATAAGAATCAAAAATCTGGGATTGTAAGCCGGGAAGTAGCCGAAAAAAGAGTGCAGAAATTCGTCGGAGTACCCCTTGCCGCCGGCGTTGGGCATCTGGGCAGTTCCCGTTTTCGCGGCAATGGAATAATGCGGCATCTTGGCCCGCCCGCCGGCCAAAGACATGTCTACCACGTCAACAAGCATTTTTGTGATTGTCTCGGAAGTTTCTTTTTTTATAACCTGGCGCTTGAATTTTGGCCCGGCTCCGTCCTTCAAATATGGCTGCATAAGCTTGCCGCCGTTTGCGACAGCCGAGAGCGCCATTGCAAGCTCAAGCGGCGTCACGGCTATTCCCTGACCGAAAGCCGCCGTGGCAAACTCAATCTCACGGCCGGATTCCAGATTGCTCAAATCGCCTTTAAGCTCGCCCGGCAGGTCCACGCCGGTTTTTTCTGCGAGTCCGAACGCGTGAAAATATTCCTTTAACTTCTCGCCGCCGACCTTTTGCATCGCAAAAACCGCGCCGGTGTTCAACGATTCTTCCAAAACCTGCGTCATGGTGCGCTCGCCGTGGGCTTTGCCGTCAAAATTTCTAATAGTTCTGCCGTTTATGGTCACCTCGCCCTTATCAATATAGGTTGTTTTTGGCCCAACCGCGCCCTGGTCTATTGCGGCAGACATGGTAAGCGGCTTAAACACCGACCCAAGCTCAAATATTTTTTCCGCGAAAGGGTTTAAAAAAACGCCGAGATCTTTTTCTTTTTGATATTCGTTCGGATTAAAATTGGGGACTCCGGCAAGCGCCTTTATCTCGCCGCTTTTCGGGTCAATAATTAAAATTCCCCCGCTTTTCGCTTTCCATTTGGTTTTTAATTTTGCTAATTCCGCCTCGGCAACGCGCTGAAGCGATGGCTCAACAGTCAAAACGATGTCTTCCCCCTCCGCAGCGTCTACTTTGAGCTCTTCGGTAAGCGCGATAAAAAAACCATTGGCGTCCTGGTCGCCGGCAATACTGCCTCCTGCTCCCAGCAAAGCATCGTCATAATATTTTTCAACGCCGTATTTGCCGCTCGGCTCTTCATTTGAGTCCTCTGCGGAAACAAACCCTAACGCGTGGCTGCTCAAAGCGTCCCCGGTATAATACCGCCATCTTTCTTCCTCAATGCCGACACCCGGCAGCTTGAGCGCGGAGATTTTCTCGGCCTCTTCCCATCCTATGCGGCGCTTCAAAATTTCATAAGGGTCGTTTGTCTTTTTTATTATTTTATAAAACAATTCTTTGTCTATTGAGGTAATGGAGTCCAGTTTACTTAAGACGCCGTCGGGGTCATCCAGCAGTTTCATGTTTAAATAAATCGTCGCCCCGATTTTCGTCGTGGCGGCTTTTACAAGTTCCCCATCCTTTGTTTTAAAATAAATATCCCCCCGTTCCGCGGCAAGCATGCGCTTGAATCCCTGCTGATTTTTCGCAAGCTCCAGATAATAAGAGTTCCGCACAATTTGAACAAAAAAAAGCCGCCCTGCAGCAGACGCCGATAAGGCGATAATCAAAAAAACCAGGAGAATCAGCCGATTTCCTCCGAAAAATATTTTATTGATAGACAAAGCTCGCGCTTTTGATAATTTCAAGGTTTTTGGGCTCTTCGTATCCTTGGGCAAAAAAATATTCAAGATTCTTGCCGTAACTTGCCGCGACGAACGCGGTCTCGGTTTCCATGTTTTTCTGAAGCGCTTCGTCAGCCGCGGCAGAGAGCGCCGCCCTTTCTGCGGTTTTTGAAACGACCGCGCCGGCAAGGTAAAGATGCACTGAAACAAATAAAATAAAAAGAGAAATCATGCTTTTTAAAATAAGCATTTTTTGTTTTAAAGGCAAATCGGCGGCCTCTTTGCCCGCCGAGATATACGGCCTTGCGTATGAAAACGTTAAATGAAACACGCTCATATTTTTTCTAAAACTCTTAATTTTGCCGACCTCGCGCTTGAGTTGCGTCTTACTTCTTCATCTCCGGCAACAATCGGCTTTTTTGTTAAAATTTCGGCTCTCCCGTCGGCGCTCAATTTCTTGAAAAAATTCTTCACAATGCGGTCCTCCAAAGAATGGTAGGATATTGCGGCGAGCCGCCCGCCCGGAAGCAAAATTTCAAATCCTTTCAGAAGCCCTTCCAAAAGCGCGGCCAGCTCGTCGTTTACGGCTATGCGCAGCGCTTGGAAAACCCGCGCAAGTAACCTCTCTTTTCCTCTTATGTCATCTATCCCCAAAGCCGCCAAAAAATCTCCTACCGAAAGCATCTTCCCTTTCTTTCTGGCCAAAACCAGTTTTTTCGCAATCAGCCGCGCCCTTGGCTCTTCCCCGAATTCTCTGAATATGCGGGTGAGTTCGCGCTCGCTTGTCTGATTAACTATCTCCGCGGCGCTTTTCGCGCCGGCTCCCAAATTCATCAGCAGCGGCTCTTTAGACCTGCCAAAGGAAAACCCGCGCCCGCTTTGCTCCAGATGCCACCGCGACATTCCCAAATCAAAGAGTATTGCTTTTGCTTTCCCGAAACCTTTTTGCTTGGCCAAAAGGTCAATGTTTCTGAAATTACCCAGCGCCGTCAGAAAATTTTTATTCTCGGGCATCAGTTTTATCATTGCTTCGTCCTGGTCTATGCCCAAAATAATTCCCTCGCCGCCGACAAGCCCCAGCATCATCTTTGCGTGCCCGCCGCCGTCCATTGTCGCGTCAATCGCTTTATCGCCCTTCCCTAGATTTAAAAGAGCTTTTAACTCTTCCGTCAGAACCGGGGTGTGAATCGCCTCCATTTTCAGTAAAGTCCGCTCTCTCCTAATTTCTCCGCTATCGCCTCAACGCTGTCCCGCGAAAGCTCGCTGTAGTTCGCCCACAAATCCGGATTCCAAATCTCCACTCTGCTGTAAAGTCCGACAACAACTGCCGCCTCCGCCAATTTCGCGTAGACCTTGAGATAGTCGGGAATTAAAATTCTCCCCAAAGAATCTATTTCAGCGTCAGCGGCTCCCGCTATCATTGTGCGCACAAAGCTGCGGTTCTCGGCTTTGCCCCAAGGGAGTTTGGCGAGCTTTTCGGCAAGCTCTTTCCATTCACCCAATGGATATAAAAACAGGCACCTATCCAGCCCTCGCGTCAGCACCAGCCGGGTTCCCAAATCCTTGCGGAATTTTGAAGGTACTGAAATGCGGTTTTTCTGGTCTATTGTGTGTAAATATTCGCCTATTAGCATGGTGTTATAAGCTCCGACGCTCTGGTCGGAGCTCCGACTTCTTGAATCTAATTTTTAATGGTGCGTCGGAGTTATCCACATTATCCACAGATTTATCCACATTTTCCCACTTCATATTCATTCTAACCCACACTAGCTCAATTAGGCAACAAAAAAATGTCCCACTGTGTGGGACAAAATAAAGCTAAATCTACTTATTTATTCACAGCTTGTCCCCAAATATATCATTTCGGCTTCATTGTGGGGAAAATGATAACTTCCTTAATATTGTGCGTATTCGTTAAAAGCATGGCCAGACGGTCTATGCTTACGGCAAGTCCCGCGGCCGGGGGCATGCCGTATTCAAGCATTTCTATAAACTCCTCGTCCATCGGATGGGCCTCTTTGTTTTCCGCGGCTCTTAATTTCTCCTGCGCCTCCAGGCGCCTCCTTTGCTCTTCCGGGTCGTTAAGTTCGGAAAAGCCATTGGCAAGTTCCAGGCCGCCAACAATAAGCTGAAAACGGTCAACAATCTTCGGGTTGCCGGAAATACCCGCCTTGCCGTCGGGCAGGTTTTTCGCCAAAGGAGACATTTCTATCGGGTAGTCCACGACATAGACCGGATTTGTCATCTTGGGGCGGCAGATTTTTTTGAAAATCTCATCCGATATTTTTTCTTTTGTTTCCCATCCTTCGGAATTTATGCCGAATTGTTTCGCGCGTAAAGCCAAATCCTCGCGGTTCAACTTTTCGGCTCCGGGAAGCAGGGCGTACCTTTCAAGCGTCTGCCAGAATTTTATCGTAGGTACTTTTTTTGGAAATTTGAGCGCCTTCCCTTCAAATTTAAACACCGGCGCGCCCAAAACGCTTTTAATCAGCTTCTCCAAGGTCTCGGAAATAAAATCCCTAAGGTATGCCGCGTCTTTGTAAGCGGCGTAAAGCTCTACGGTGGTAAATTCAGGATTATGGGTCGCGTCCAAGCCCTCGTTCCTGAAGTTTTTTCCAATTTCGTAAATTTTATTAAATCCCGCCGCGAGCAATCTTTTTAAATAAAGCTCCGGGGCGATTCTTAAATACATATCCATCTCCAGCATGCGATGGCGCGTCTTAAACGGCTCTGCCAGCGCCCCGCCGTATATCGGTTGGAGTATCGGGGTTTCCACTTCTATATAATTTTCCTTGTCTAAAATATTCCGCAAATTTCGTACGATGCCGGATCGGAGTAAAAAACGCTCCATCACCTCCGGATTCATCAAAACGTCCAGATACCTTTTGCGGAACCGCTCCTCAATATCCTGAAGCCCGTGCCATTTCTCCGGCAGCGGAAGAAATGATTTTGCCAGCATCTGCCAGCGCGCGGCTTCAATGGTCGGCTCGCGCTTTTTGGTGTAAAAAGGCCTGCCGCAGACCGCGACGAAATCGCCAACGTCGGCCGCATCCGCAAATAATTTATATGGCTCGGCGCCTACTTTATCTTCTCCCATGAAAATCTGAATCCTCCCGCCTGCGGCGAGTCCGCCAGCTGGCGGATTAGAACCATCAAAAATATCAAAAAAAACGGCTCCGCCGTGCCCGCGCTTGGCCATAATTCTCCCGGCAGCGCACACGGATTTTTTTGCCGCGGCCCGCTTCTTAAAATTTTTTTTCACGGCGCTTATTTCCGTAAGCGCGAACGGCGCGGCGGCGGGATAAGGGTCAATCCCAAATGAGCGCAAAATGCCGGTTTTCCTGACGCGATGTTTTCTTATTTCTTCTCCCGAAGAAGACATATTTTAAATTATATCAACGATTTTATACAAAACCGCGCCCTTTGGCGTTTGAGCCGAAACGGAATCGTATTTTTTACGTCCCAAGAGCGCCTTGCCCAGCGGGGATTCGTTTGAAATCTTGTTCTCGGCGGGAGAGGCCTCGTTTGAACCAACGATGGTGAAGGTGAGCCGCTGGCCGGAAGGGTCTTCAACCGTGATTTTTGACCCTATGTTCGCGGCGCCTCCTTTGGCGCCGCCTTCAACTACTATGGCCCGGCGGAGCATATCTTCCAGCTCTGCTATTTTGGCCTCGTTTAATATCTGCGACTCTTTCGCCTCCTGATATTCCGAGTTTTCCGACAAATCACCCAAGCTCTTCGCAAACTCAAGCCGGTCGGCTATTTCCTTCCGTTTTTTGGTCTTAAGCGCTTCAAGTTCTTTTTTAAGCTTTGCCAGACCTTCTTTTGAAAAATAAGCTGAATCTAGATCGTTCATAATTTAATTTGTCTATTTGGGGAGTATATCATTATTACAAATTTATACCAATGGGGATATTATTGAAGCATTTAAGCAATAAGAATTCCCAAAAACTGAATTATAAATCTGAGCGCTATCGCATTCAAACTTAGAATTCCAAATTTGCAATTTTCACGCTATAGCAAGTAAATTGCAAATTCAAAATTATACATACTTTTACGATCGTGAGAGAATGAACAAAAATGACAAAACAAAAAGGCCCCTGGTACAATAACCAGACAGGGCCTTTCTTTTTTGTTGATTTTGCGGAGGAGCGGACGAATCGTCACAGAACAGCTGGGAATTTCGGGAGGCGACTGCCTGGCATATCAACATTGAAACCAGCGATGAGAAAATGGATGAAGTCAGTCCACTGGCATCTGTATAACCTGTTTCCTTTCTGAAGGACTTTCATTTCCTCCAGAAGTAGGGAGATGCGTCGAAGGATGATGGGTACCACCCTACTTTTCTTGTCAAGCTCCTTCTTAAAATTCGTTGTTCTGCCATCTTCCCACTCCCACATTACACCGTCGTAAGCTTGTCTTAAGCGGCTCATTACTTCATTCTCACTAAGACCAAGCTTATGGCCGTTGAAGAGTGCCACTGCGACACAGACGGGGAGTGGCATAAGAGGCAACGAGCCAGAATCGGAATCCTGGCCAACAACTATAGCCAGCAATTCCGTATTGTCAGGAGCTTTCCCGAGCCACGTTTCAATCTCTTTCAAACTTTCCCGATCCTCGTGCATAGAAACATTCAAGACAACATTTGTCCTCGGCTCCTCTTCCATTTCTCCAACGGGAATGAGAAACGCTAAGAATGTACGGAGCCTTCTTAGTTGTTCTCTGAGCGATTTATTAACATTTTCCATTATTAAGCTCCTTTTTGTGAATGGGCTACTTTGGCTAGCCTGCCCTATTCTCTGCCCCCATTATACTCCCAAAAAAGCTGTTTGTCAATAGTATCTAAAAAACCCGTGTCCGCCGCCCACCGGAAAACTTCCGAAGCGACGTATGTCGCGCCAATCGTGTTTTGCCGCGGCCCAGATTCAAGCAATATCGCAAATGCCAGCCGCGGAGCGCCTGCCGGCAAAAACCCTATTGACCATGAATTCACCCTGTCTTTTTGGCCAAGCTCCGCAGTGCCCGTTTTGGCCGCGATCTCCAGCGGAATGCCGCCGAGCCCGGCCGCCGTGCCGCGGAGCGCCGACGCCCTCATCCCGTCTTGGATAACTCTAAAAATTTCCGGCGGCAGCGCCAATTTTTCTTTCTGGGGGTAGCTAAAAACCTGAACCGGTTTTTTGTTTTGGTCTAAAACCGCGGTAACTAAATGGGGATAAACAATTGCCCCTTCCCCCGCTATGGCCGATGCGTAAACTGCTGCCTCAATCGGCGTTATGGAAATATTCCCCTGGCCGATGGAGATGTGATAAGTGTCGCCCACGGTCCAATCTCTCCCGCCTTGTTTTTCCAACGGGTCCGGCAGGTGCCCGGACGCCTCCCCCGGCAAATCAATTCCGCTTTTTGAATCCATCCCGAACATGGATAAATATTTTTTTATGTTCCACGGCCCGAGGCCTTTCCGGCCCTGGTATCCTCCGCCGATTTCATAAAAATAAACGTCGCTGGACTGGGCAAGTGCTTGGCGCATATCAACCCATCCATGGGCTTTCCAATCCAAAAATATATTTGGCCGCGACGGGTCGTAGGGATTCGGCAAGCTTATGCTCCCGGTGCTTAAAATTTTTTCCTCCGGAGTTATAATATTTTCAAAAAGCGCGCCGGCCGCCAGCGCCGGCTTGACTATTGACCCCGGAGCGTAAAGCCCGGAGACGGCCCTGTTTAAAAACGGCTTGCCGGCGTCGCCAAGAATCCTGTTTACCTCCTCCGGTTTGTTTCTGCCTGCGAGCAGATTGGGGTCAAATTCCGGCGCGCTTACAAGGGCAAGAATTTCGCCGCTTCGCGCGTCCATAATCACTCCGGCTCCGCCCCGAAATCCTCTGGAGCGCATTGTCTCGTCCAGCGCCTCCGCAAGCTTTTGCTGAAGGTCGTAAGAGATGCTTGTTAAAATATTTTCGCCCGGCTTGCCTTTCTCCAAAATCCCTTCGCCAATCACGTTTCCTTTCGCGTCAACTTCCTCAATTCCTTTGGCGGGCTCTCCCCGGAGCACTTCGTCGTAAGACGATTCAAGCCCGCTCGCTCCATAAGCAAGTTCACCCTGCTCTTTGCCGGAATAACTTAAAAAACCCAAAACGTGCAGAAATCCGCGCGGCGGATATTTTCTCACGCCGCCGGAGACGGCGGTTTCGTTGTAGGCAAGAGGGCGCATATCCCTGTCGTAAATTATCCCCCGCTCAACGCGTTGGCTCACCGCTCTCAAAAAATTTTTCTCCGCGCGCGCGAGAAACGCCTCCCCGTTTACGATTTGAAGAAAATAAGCGCGCGAACCAAAAAACAAAAACGTCGCGGCGATAACTGCGGCCAAAAACCAGAACATTTCCTTCTTTACCGGATTTTCTATCATGCCCTCAAGATTTTCCTTGCGGAAACCGGGCGAGTTTTTTTGGTCCAGAAAAATCTCGTCTATTTCTATTTCTCTTTTATCCTTCCGCGCCATAAAATATGCCCGCAATGATTAAGAAGGGCGATAAGTAAGCGGCGATGTGAGTCAGCGCCTTGGCGGACGGCAAAACGCCGCCGCCCAAAAAAATCGTTAAAAACAACATAAGCGCGGCCCCTGAAATCCAGGCGACGGCCAGATTCGCAAGCCTGGTTGTAAAAGGAAGCGCGCTCAGCAAAGCCGCGGCGACCATTAAAGGAACCAAATAAAATCCAAAAGGGCCCGCCCCAAAACTTTCAAACACAATACCGTATAAAAACGCCGAAATTAAAATCTTATAATCAATCATTTTTTCAAAATCACCCTGACTTCGTAAAGCTCGCCCGGGTAAAATGGCGTTCTTATGAAAACTTTTTTTAACTGGCTCCCCTCTTCAACCGCGATTTTATCCACAAGCCCGGCTATGTAGTCAGGCAAATCCGAAAAGCGCGCCGCATCCCCGACTTTAACGTCCGCGCCGGCCGGAAGTTCTGCGACAAACTCGCCTCCCCCTCGCCCCCTTGCCTCCACCGGAGAGCCGGGCTCCTTGCCCAAGCGCAGCGCCGCCTCCTCGCCAATTCTGCCGGAAAGCAAAACCTTGCTCCTGCCGTTTAAGCTTTCGGAAACCCTTCCAACCAAAACGCCGCCTTCTGAAATTACCGGATCTCCCGGCTCCACCCCCGCATCATTCCCAATGTTAACGAAAACCGCGTCCATAAAAAAATATCCGCCGCCAAAGATAACTTTTGCGGGGAGAGAGCGCGGCGCCCGCAGGCCCAGAGAGTTTTTCAAAAGCCCGTTTTCGCGCTCAAGGTCCGCTATTCTCAAAAGCAGGGCGAGGTCTTGGCGGCTTGTGCGCAGCCCTTCCGACTCCGGAGCGAAAAATAAAACAGCTCTCGCAGTAATATTTTTCAAAAACACCTTTGGTGCGTTAAAAAAAAGAAGCGTAATTATCGCCGCCAATAAAATAATTTTTTTATTTCGGCGGAATGTCATAGTCGTCTTCAATAAAAACTTCGCGGAGTCCCTCCAAATCCTCCAAAATTATGCCGGTGCCGCGGACGACCGCCGTGAGCGGGTCTTCCATCAGATAAACCGGCATTTTTGTCTCCCTTTCCAAGAGCCGGTCCAGGCCTCTTATCAATCCTCCTCCGCCCACAAGCAATATCCCGCGGTGCATAATGTCCGCCACAAGTTCCGGAGGGGTGTCTTCAATGGTCGCTTTCACCGCCTCAACGATTGTCTTAGTTGATTTTGAGAGAGCCGCCCGCACGTCGCTGTCCGTAATCAAAACTTCTCTCGGCAAACCGGTGACCAAATCCCGGCCGCGCAAAGTCCCCTCCAAAACCTCATTTGTTTTCCAAACGGAGCCGATTGAAATTTTAACATCCTCCGCGGTGCGCTCGCCGATAAGAAGCTTAAATTCGTCCCTGGCGTAATTGGCAATATCTTCGTTGAATCTGTCTCCGGCAATGCGTAGATTGCGCGAAGCGACTATCCCCCCAAGCGAAATTACCGCTATATCCGTGGTCCCTCCGCCCAAATCTATAACCATGCTTCCGACCGCTTCTTGTATGGGCAGGCGCGCGCCGATGGCGGCGGCCATCGGCTCTTCCACCAAATAAACTTCCCTCGCGCCGGCGCTGTGAGCCGCGTCTCTCACGGCTCTTCGCTCAACCTCTGTAATGCTTGAAGGAATGCCGATGACGACTCTGGGCCTCGCGAAAAGCTGAGAAGTCGCGCTATGCACGCTTTTTATAAAATAAGTAAGCATCTCCGCCGTCACCTCAAAATCAGAAATCACGCCCTCCACCAAAGGGCGCATGGCCACGATATGCCCCGGCGTGCGGCCGACCATTTTCTTCGCCTCGTTGCCGATAGCCACCACCTGCCCGGTTTTTTGGTTAAGCGCGACGACGGACGGCTCGTTTATCACAATCCCTTCGCCTTTTACATAAACCAGGGTGTTGGCCGTGCCTAAATCAATCCCCAGGTCTTTTGAAAATGCTCCGAAAATTTTATTAAACATGACACTACGAATTACGAATTTTTACTAATATACGAATAAAGATTGGAAGTTTTAATGAGTTCAATTTTGTTTGAATCACGCTTTTTAATTTCCACCGAGCCGTTTTTCATCGTCCGGGCGCTTAAAACAACCCTTACTGGCGCGCCGATGAGGTCGGCGTCAACAAATTTTTCTCCGGCAGTCGCGCCTCGGCGGTCATCATATAACACTTCCCTCCCCTCCGCAACCATCCTGGAGTAAATTTTTGAGGCGTCTTTATCCAACTCTATTAAATGTATCTGGAACGGCGCGATTTCCTTAGGCCAAATTATTCCGCGCTCATCGTGCCCCGCCTCCACCGCCGCCCCCATTACGCGCGTCGTGCCCAACCCGTAGCATCCGGCTGAAACCAGTCGTTCTTTTCCTTTGGCGTCTTTGAACTTCAAACCGAAATCCTCGGCGAATTTTTCTTTTAACGGGAAAATATTGCCCGCTTCTATTGTTTTAATTTCTTCCGTTCTCCCGCCGCACTTTCGGCATTTTTCGCCGCCGGCGGCGATTTCTTTATTTCGCGCGAAACCGCACTTTCGGCATAAGAACAAAATGTCTTCTCCGGCGGCCGAAGCAACCTGAAACTCCAGCGAAAGCTCCGAAAAAGTTCCGCCGGACGCCTCCGCCACTATCACCTTAAGCCCAAGCCGCCGGAAAGTTTTGAGATATGCCCTTTTCATCTCTTCATAAAACTTGTCGCGCTCTTTATCGCCCGCGTGAAAGCTGTAAAAATCCTTCATCCGAAATTCGCGCGAGCGCAAAAGTCCGGCTTTTGCCCTTTTTTCGTCCCTGAACTTCGTCTGAATCTGATAAGCCTTAATTGGCAGGTCTTTATACGAGCTTAAAAAACGCTTAAGCAACGGATAAATTATTTCTTCATGCGTCGGGCCCAAAGCATACCTGCCGCCAAAACGGCTTTCGGTTTTAAAAAGCGCGTCAAACTTATTCCATCTGCCTGTCGCCTCCCAATTTTCGGCGGGATGCAGCGCAGGCATCAAAATTTCTGCGCCGCCGATTCTGTTCATTTCCTCCCGGACGATATTTTCTATCTTATTTAAAACCCGGAGCCCCAAGGGCAAAAAGGTATAAACCCCAGCCGCTTCTTTTTTGATAAACCCGCCCTGCTCCAAAAAAATGGCGTTTGCGCTCTCCTCGTCCTTTGGCGGAGTCCTCCGGGTTTTAGTAAATAATTCCGAAAGCCGCATAGATTTATTATAGATTTATTATACCTATAATCAACTTCAACGCAATTGGTCAACCTGCCAGGTTGACCAAAAAATCTTCATAATCCTTTGCTTTGCTGCTGCTTACAAACGCGCCGTACTCTTCAGAACTAGAAAATTGATCCAACAAAATAGACCTGTTTATAAAATTGCCGAATCTATTCGAACCGATATAATCTTGATAACTAGACCATGGATACTTAGATTCTTTATTGCGCCAACCAATCAACTCTCTAGGATTGCGGTGAATATACGCAGATAAATGCAAAAGATATTCATTGGTATCAACCAATATTTTATGGCAGTGGCTGCTGAACAAGTAGCCACTGCGCTTGTGTCTAAGGTTGAAATATTTAGTGTAGCTATTTCCTAATCTGCTCATAAACTTACTAATTCCATTTTCTTGTAATTCCAGAAGCATCAAATGGTAGTGATTTGGCATCAAAACAAATCCAATAAGCTCAACGATCTGCGCATTAAAAATGTCTCGCTCAATTTCTTGAAGCGCCGACGTGCCACGTTGACCAAATTTTTTCGCTAGGCTGGAAATGTGATTGAAAAATACATTACCCTGAAGCGCGCAGAGCAAAAATAAAAATCTATTTCTGTCGTCGTCATCAGCAAAAATATCACGTTTTTCCACGCCTCTGCTAAAAATGTGGTATACCGAATGCTCGCCCTCAAAAGTTATTTTCTTGTTCATGTCGTTATATTACACCCGCAGGCACTTTTTGGTCAACCTGGCAGGTTGACGGTTGACCAGTTGGTCTCAGAAGATTTTAGCAATGTCGCGGTAGGTTATGGCAAGCATAAGGGCGATTAAAATCATAAGCCCCAAGCTGTGAGCCAAAGCGCTGGTTCTGGAAGAAATGCGCTTGCCGCGCAAGGCCTCAATCAAAAGAAAAAATAATCTCCCGCCGTCCAAACCCGGAAACGGCAGAATATTGACTAGGGCAAGATTAACGGATAAAACGGCAATTAATATAAGGAGTACGCCGAAGCCCAGATTGATTGCGGAAGAGGTAATGTTGAAAATTCCAACGGGACCCGCCACTTCAACAGGCAAAGCTTCTCTTTTAAAAAGGCTTTGGATAAGCCCCCACAGTCCCAAAACCGTTCCTTTTAAAATTTCCCAAGTGAACTTCGCGCCGTCTATCGGAGCCAGATACCACGGAGATTTTTTTACGCGCACAAGCCCAAGAGCAATTCCCAACGGCCCCTCGCCTTCCGGCGGATTCTGGCGGGACAGAGCGCTGACCGCAAGCGATTTTTCTCCCCGAATCAGAGAAAGCGAGATATTTTTGCCTTGGTTTTGTTTAATAAAGTTTTGCACTTCTCCTATTTTTTGAAATCCTGGGATTTGGTCTCCTGGTATTATACCGGCGCGCTCGGCGGGTGAATCCGGGGCGATATCCATAATAATTATTTTGGCGTCGGGATAATTGCCGCTTTCTTCTTCGGAGACGGCTTGCAGGACGCCCAAACCACTGACCAAAGTAAGCGCGAAATAAGCCAAAATAATATTGGCAAATACTCCGCTGGCCAGTATCACGGCTCTTTTTGGCGCAGATTTTGAGCCGAAACTGCCCAGCTTATCGCCGGCGTCTCCTTCCTCGCCGAAAATTTTTACGAACCCGCCGAAGGGCAGAAGGTTCAAAGAAAAAAGCGTCCCGCGCTTGTCCCGCCATAGCTCCAGAATGCGCGGCGGGATTCCAAAGCCGAATTCTTCAACTTTTATTCCGAAAGCCCGCGCCGCGAAAAAATGCCCAAATTCATGGGAAAGAACCAAAATTAACAATATTGCTATAAAAATGAATGCCGTGATTATCATTGAAAATTCTAGATTTCCATTATCTCTTTTTCTTTTTTTTCAGAAAGTTTTTTTATTTTTTCATTGACGTTTTCAGTCATTCGCTCCATCTTTTCTTTTTGCGAATATTTTTGGGTTTCGGAAATCAATTTTGCCCGCTCCTCCTCCTGGATTGTTTTCCAAATATCATCCCTTCTTTTTCTGACTTCTATTCTTGCTTCTTCCTCTTTTTTGCCCAAGAGCTTAACAAATTCCTTCCGGCGTTCCTCCGTAAGCGCCGGGAAAACCGCTCTAACCTGGTCCCCTTCAGAAATAATGGAAAGCCCTAAATCGGCTTTCTCCAAAGCGGCTTCTATCGCCAGGAGCAAATTTTTGTCCCACGGTTTTATGAGCACGCTCTTTGGGTCCGGCGAGGACAAAGCGGCCAAGTGCGCGAGCGGGGTCGGCGCCCCGTAAGAATCCGCCGTAATCCCTTCCAAGACGGCCGGGGACGCCCTTCCTATGCGGATTTTTTTTAACTCTTCCTCAAAATTAGCCAAAATTTTTTTAAATTCTTTTTCTTCTGCGGAAAAATCAATCATGGCGCCATATTTAAGTATTCTCCGATTAAACGTTTATTCGCCGTCGGGTCGGCGGAAAGAGCGCAGGCCCGGAGCGCTTTCTCCAATTTTAAAATATTGTCCCGGTTTAACCCGGCGCGCAGCGCATCCTCGCTGCTCATAAGCGATTTTTTGAGGCGGAGCTCAAACTCGTCTCCCCCGCTCCGCTCGGCGAACGCGGATTTTGAAAAAAATCTGAAGGCCGAAAAACGCGATTTAATCGTGAGAGGAATCGCCCGCGTGTTTTTTGTGGTCGCGATGATAATTGAGCCGGCCGGCGGCTCTTCAAGGATTTTCAGCATGGCCGGCGCGGCCTCGCGGCTTAGGTTTTCAATACTTTCCACCAGAAAAACGTTTTTGGGGCTCACAATCGGCCTTCGCGATGCCTTGGACTTAAGCGAACGCACGTCTTCTATCGTAATAGGAGCGGATTCAATTTTAAAAAAATCCGGACTTTTCTCGGCTTGTTCCCCCAAAAAACGGCCGAGCAAAAATTTTATCGCCTCGCTCTTCGCCCTCTCGTCGTTGCCGTAAAAGAGATACGCGTGATTTGGAAATTGGAAATTGGAAATTGGAAATTTCATCATCTTTTGGCGATTATGCTTTTTTTATAGGACTCAAGATGCTCCATGGCGATGCCGGTTCCTTTGGCCACGCAGTAAAGCGCGTCTTTGGCCACCGCCGCCGGCACGCCGGTTGACCTTGAAACCAAAACGTTGAGGTTTCGGAGAAGCGACCCTCCGCCGGTCATCACTATTCCGTTTTCAATTATGTCGGAGGCAAGTTCGGGAGGAGTGTTGTGCAAAACCTGCTTTATGGCCTTCACTATATCCCGCAGCTCGCCGTCTATCGCTTTAACCACTTCGTTCGTGCGGATATCAATTGACCTCGGAAGTCCGGTGAGAAAATCCCTTCCTTTTATGGCCATCGTGAGCTCTTCCTCAATAGGAATCGCGGAGCCGATGCCGATTTTTATCTGCTCGGCGGTTGAGTCCCCTATCGCCAGATTAAATTGCCTTTTAATGTAGTCGGCGATTGCCTGGTCTATTTTATTGCCGGCGACTTTTACCGAAATTGAGCTTACTATCCCGCCCAATGAAATCACCGCCGCGTCCGCCGTCCCTCCGCCGATATCCACCACCATATGCCCCTGGGGCTCGTGTATCGGAATGCCCGCGCCGATGGCGGCCAGCACCGGCTCTTTTACGACGTACGCCGATTTTGCTCCGGCCTTAACCGCCGCCTCAACCACTGACCTGCGTTCCGTTGAAGTCACGCCCGCGGGCACGGAAACCAAAACCTCCGGCTTGACGAGATTCCATCTGCCGGTCGTCTTGGAAATAAAATAGCGCAGCATCGCCTCCGTCACGCGGTAGTCCGCGATTACGCCGTCTTTCATCGGCCGGTAAGCGACAATCGTCTCCGGCGTGCGGCCAATCATCACCTTGGCTTCGTTGCCCACGGCCAAGACGCGGTTTTCCGGGAGCGTCACCGCCACAACCGAGGGCTCGTTTAACACTATTCCTTTCCCGGGAATATAAACCAGCGTGTTGGCCGTGCCCAAGTCAATTCCGATTTTTTTTATGAAAAAATTCATCGTAAAGATGCTTCATTTATAGCATTTTTGTGTTGGAATGTAAAATTACTCCACTCTTTTAATCTCCGCTCCGAGTTTGCGGAGGCGTTCGTCTATTTTTTCGTACCCGCGGTCGATTTGGTAAATGTTGCCGATTTGAGATTCCCCGTTGGCAATGAGCGCGGCCATTAGAAACGCAAGCCCAGCCCGGATATCCGGCCCCTCTAGATTCCATCCCGCTAAATTGGACGGGCCGTGCACAATTGCGCGATGAGGATCGCAAAGAGTAATACGCGCCCCCATCTTATTTAAATCTTCCACGTAACTTAAGCGGCCTTCAAAAATAGTTTCATGTATCATGCTGGCGCCCTCCGCCTGCGTTGCAAAAACAACGTATGGCGCCTGCAAATCAGTGGCAAAACCCGGATATTCTTTTGTTTGAATGTTAACCGCTCTCCCGACGTAACGTCGGGATTGCTTCAAAGCAAGCTCGCCATTCCCGATTTCATATTCAACTCCGGCGGCTTTTAAAACCGCAAGCAGGGCTGTAAGTTCTTCTGCCGGAAAATTTTTAATTGTCATTTCTTTTGCGGCAACAGCCCCGAGGATCGCCAAGCTCCCGGCTTCTATGCGGTCTGGCGGAGCAAAAAATGGAACTTGCCCGGAAAGCGGTTTTCCTGCACGGCCTTCTATAGTTATCGTGTGCGTGCCGGCTCCGCGGATCTCCGCGCCGTTTTTATTCAGCCAATCTGCTAAACTCGCAATTTCCGGCTCTTCGGCGGCATTTCTTAAAACAGTCTGCCCTTTGGCTAAAATAGCCGTCATCATCAGCCCTTCGGTTCCGGTAACGCTCGGCACACGAAAAATAAAATCGCAGCCTTTAAGGCCTCGAGGCGCGCTGACTTCATAAATCGTTAAATTATGGACGTCCGACGTCAATAGTTTACTATGGACGTCGGACGTCGATATATTAGCCCCCATTGCTTTCCAGCCGTCTAAAAAAACATCAATCGGCCGCGCGCCGATCACGCATCCTCCCGGGTGCGGAAAAGAGGTTTTGCCGAAATGCGCCAAAGCTGGCCCCACTGCCAAAATAGAAGCGCGGATTTTTTTTGCGATCTCATAATCAAATTGCCCGCCATTTACACTATCCAGAAGCTCTTTCATTCTTTTGATATCTTCAATTTCCGGAAGGTTTTGAAAAGCCGGTCCGCCAGCTGGCGGAGAAAAAAGCAGCGAGGCAGCCAGAGCCGGCAAAGACGCGTTTTTGGAGCCGGAAACCGAAATATTGCCTTCCAGCGCCTTGCCTCCTTTCACTAAAAATTTTGCCATTGGCTTAAATTTATGATAGATTAAGCCGAAAGGCAATGTTAACCAAAAGAAAGCGCAGAATATTTTTCTACATATCTATTTTTGTTTTTTTGCTCGCCGCCCTTCCCATAATTTTTTACAGCCAAGGATATAGATTGGGGAAAGACCTGGCCCTGCACAAAACCGGCGGAATTTTTATAAAGGCATCCGAATCCGGAGCCGTCATAAAAGCGGATAAAAAGACCAAATCAACTTCTCTAATCAACAAATCCGCTCTCATCAAAAATCTCCTTCCGGGTGACTATCAAATCAGCGCGGAAAAAGAGGGGTTTTGGCCGTGGGCAAAGAGGATTGAGGTTTTGCCGGAGATGGTAGCGGAACGAAGCGCGCTTTTAGTGCCCAAAAATCCAAAAATGGAAAACCTTGGGACAACCTCGCTGCAGATTGAAAACCCGAAACCCCCGTATCCATCTGTTAAAAAATTCTGGGAAGTCCCAAAAACCGGGGACTTCATTGTCTTGGGGGAGGACGGCAATTTTTACAAAAACCGCGCTCGCCTGGACGTAATCGGGCTTTGGGGCACGACAACCTATAATATTTTAAAAAGCAAAAAAAGCAGCTTTTTTGACGAAGATTTCTTAAAAATCGTCTATTGGGACACTCACTCGGTTGGCGCTTATTGGTTCGGGGACTTTGAGCGCGCGCCTAAATGGCAGAAAGAAAGGGAACTGGACATATTTTACTCGGATTCGGAGCTTGCGGACGCAAGATTCTATCCCGGCTGGCCGGATTATCTCATAGCCGTAAGCGGCGATGGGATATACACTCTGGAGATGGACTCATCCGGCGGACAGAACATCGCCCCGCTCTACAAAGGAAGAAAACCGAAAATAGTGTTTATGGATAAAGAGACCCCGGCTTTAATTATCTTTGACTCTGGCCAATACATCCAGCTCAAACTTTAATAAACCTTAATAAATTATCCACAGCTTATAAACAAGCTTTCGCTCGACAGCCGGCTTTTCATTTTTTAGAATAAAAAACATGGAGGCGGCTAAAAAGTATTTAACCATCAACCAAACCGCGAAGCTGGTCGGCGTAACCACGCTTACATTGCGCAACTGGGACAATGCGCGCAAATTCCGCGCCGCGCGCCACCCAATAAACAACTACAGAATGTATACCCTTGAACAAATAGAAGTACTCTTAAAAAAAATGGGATTGCCCAGACCTCCAAGAAAACTCGTGATTCAAGTTTTGGAGGACTAATTCTAAAACAATTTTTAATTTTCAATTTCAAATTTTAAATGAATTTTCAATTCAATAATTTTTTAATGATTAGCCATGGTTGCTGTTATTTTTCCAAAAATTAGCGTGAGCTGCTGAGCTTCTACCCACAATTTTTTGGCATCAGTTTCCGATTTTTTGTCAGTATTGGCAATAATTCTTAGCCAATATTTTGTTTCTTGCGCTTCTTTCTTGCAGATGTGGATTTTGTTTCTAAAATCTTTTCTTGAACTTGCCCCATTCGCTTCGCAATAATTGGCACCGACAGAAGTACCCGCCCTTACCAGCTGTGAAATCAGCGGTAAGGTTACTGGATTTTTATCTATTTTTGAAGCCAAACTTATTACGCTTTCTGCAAATTTAGCCGTTCTTTCTTCCAAATCGTAATTCATAATTTAACATTAGATTTAACATTGGATCATTAGATAATTGATTCAAAATTTGAAATTCAAAATTTAAAATTTTTATTGAACCACCTCCACCGTCCTTACGGCTGTCGCGCTGTTTCCGGCGCTGTCGGTCGCGGAGTAAAGAATCGTGTGCGTGGTGGTGGTTGAGGTGTCCAGCGAAAGCCCGTCTCCTTGCGAAAGTGCCGGTCCCCCATTTAAAGAAGCAGTGTAACCGAGATTTGAATCAACGTTATCCGTGACGGTTACTCCCATATCCGCGTAACTCGCGCCCACGTTAATCGTCGCCGGGTTATTTCCCAAAATTGTGATTACCGGCGGGATAACATCGGGTGTTGAAGAAGAAACACCCGATGTTGAGGAGCCGGCGGCGCCGCACGCTCCTGCTTCCGATTTCAAAACCCCATTCTCCGAAAACACGCAGACCGGCCCGCCGGTGGCGCGGTCATAAATTGTGAATCCCTGCGGCCCGGTTACGGTGAGTTTTTGCGTTTCAATTTCCTGAACAATCAATTTTCCGTTTTCATCTATACTCCACAATCCGGAGGCCGACAAAATCTTGCGGACGTTTATGATGTCGTTATTTTGCAAATCCAAGAGACCGGTCGTTCCCAAAGCAAGCCCTGAAATCTTCGCGTTCAATTCCTGAATCGCTTTTGCCAAAACCGCGGTCAGGTTCGCGTATTTAACATTGACCGGCGTAGAGGACGCGTCAAGCGTGACCAGCCGCGGGTCAATGCCGAAAACTTCTTCCGCGATTAAACCGACCTGTTCTCCCTTAACTCCGATGTCGTCATTATAAAGGAACGATACCGGGCGCAAATTTAATACCGTTTCAAGCGCTCCGGCGCCAAGCGAATTAATGTCGTGCTTGAAACGTTGCGAAGAACCCGTGCAGGCCGCGCCATCGCTATATGTGACTTCCTTGTTCGCGGAGAGACAGAGAGCTCCGGCTCCGGCTCCGGCCGTAAGCCCGGAAAACGCCGCCGTCCCCGCAACCGACAAAGTCCTCCACGGCGTCGTGCTTGCGATGCCGAAATCTCCTCCGTTATTAATATATGATTTGTCGGTGCTCAAAACTGGATCGGAAACAATTTTAATCACAGTATCGCCAGCTTCATTAGTCATTGAAAAACTTGCTTGCTGATTACTGTCCATGCCGAGCTGATGACTAACTGAGCCGCTTGGTCTAACTATATTAACACCGAGAGGTCTTGGTGATGTTCCTAGACCTAACTGAATTTCAAGCGCGCTTTCACTTGTCGGCACACGGCCAATTCCTACTCTTTTGGTCACGCCGTCAACCGAGATAATTGGGGGGCCTACAGTTGATGAGGTTGCGATGCTCCACGCGTTAATTACTTGCGGAATTGTTGAGGTCGCGGATTTTTGATAGGAGAAAGTCAGCGCGGCCGCGGTGCTTGAAGAATAGGTGATGAGGTTGGAGTCAAGATAAGCGTTCCCCTGCACGGAAAGCAAACTTGCCGGACTCGTCGTCCCGATGCCGACGTTGCCGGTGGTTGCTGCAACAACCAAATGGTCTGCCACGCCACCTTCTCTTATGCCAAAGTTGGTATCTGAACTAGAGTTGCTAACATTGCGACCAATGAACCAATCTGGCCCGTCGCCAGTATCAAAATACAAACTCACACTTGCCCCAGCGCCGGTGACCGTGTTGGAAAGTCGTATTTGTGCGGGATCAGTTGTGCCCGCGTCAATGTTTAATGAATAGGTCCCGGGGTTTGCCACCCCAATACCCACATTCCCCGTAAAATATCCATTTCCCGCAACTGAAAAGAGCGAAGCCGGACTCGTCGTCCCGATGCCGACGTTGCCGCCTGTTGTTATTACAAATTCATTACCTGTAAAATCAGCGTCCTCACTAATCTTAAAGGAATCCGAATCTGAATTATCTATGCCTGCATACCATGAAATGACATCAGGCAATTGCCAACGCAATGTCGCATCCCCCGTCCCAGCTTGTTGAATTTTAATTCCCGCCGAACCAGTAAGGGCATCATTATTTCTTACAACGAGAGACTGGTCTGGACTCGTCGTCCCAATGCCGACGTTGCCGCTTGTTTGCTGGACCACGAATTGGCTTGTGCCGATAGTGAAGCCACCTGTCCCGAATGTACTCGTCGCTGTGCCACTCACCGCGAGCGTTCCCGTCGCCGTAAGACCCGCCACAGAAAGATTGCTGGAGAACAGCCCGGCTCCATGCACCGAAAGCAAACTCCCCGGACTCGTCGTCCCGATGCCGACGTTGCCGTTATCAATTACACTCAAAACCTCCGTAATATTTACCAAGGCGGTACTGGCATAACCAAGACTTATTCTAGAATTAGAGCCAGTAGAAAAATTTTCAATTCCTACACGAGTACTACCGCCAGCGTTCATCGCAATCCCATTCCCCGCGGCACCATTAGAGAAATAAATCTTTGATGCCGCTCCGCCAATTTCCACTTTAGTCGTAGGATTCGCTAACCCGATGCCGACATTGCCGCCATTAAGCAGAGTTAATACAGGCGGAGTTGAAGTGGCATACGCATCAGTTGATGTTCCCACATAGAGATTCCCTCCCATTGACGATAAGAGCCAATGTTTCAGGTTTGCTCCGGCAGAAGTATCGGAAAGCGCGAAAGAAGGCCTCGTCCCCGCCGCCTGCAGGAGCCAGTTCGGCGTCGTCGTCCCGATGCCGACGTTGCCACTGATTATTGCTCCATTAGTTGGTGGAGTGGCTCCCCCGTCAGCGTAAGTTCCCACAGCTATGCCCTGATAGCCGACAGAAAGTGAGGGGGCTGTAACTCCATTACTTCCGGTACCTTTAAGGTCTATTCGAACAGGACCCGAATCCGAAGCGCTGGCTCCGCTCTGTACAAACCGTATTTGTGCGTACCCGTCACCCTCACTAAAAAATAGATTATTAGCATTTACACCAAGAGCTCGTATCACACCGAGTTCGTCTCCACTGGCAGTCTGAGAAAGCGTGTCTACGCTTGTTCCAACAGATTTTCTGAAAGACAGAGTGCCACTATGAGTTAGAGTGGCGCTGTAAGCAGATATTGTTTGGACTGTATCGGCAGATGCTCCAGCCAGTTCTAGTAATGAACTCGGGCTAGCGTCCCCGATGCCGATTCTGCCGTTTTGATTTACTCCGCCAACCACAAATGACGGCGTTGAACTTCCGGTATTTGATATCACGAACGAATTTGTCTCCGTTCCCTGTTCAACCGACAACAACCCCCACGGACTCGTCGTCCCGATGCCGACGTTGCCGCCTTCTGCAATAGACATCCTTATGGCACTTGAGCCGCCGCCTATTGGGTCTGTATAAAAGTTCAATACATTATTGGTCTCGTCCCACTGAATGTAGGCGCGGTCCACGCCATTTTCATTGAAGCGGATATTTGAACTCCCCTCCGCACCATCTAAAATCAATTTATCGGTGTTGGCCGAATTAAAGATATGCAAGGCGTTAGCCGGACTCATCGTCCCGATGCCGACGTTGCCGTTTTCCGCCACATACAAGCTGTTGGCGGTTGCTCCGCGATTTACAACAAAAGCGGTGTTGTTGCCAACAGTAAGCCCTCCAGAAATAGTGGAAGTGGCGGTGGTGGAAGTCGCGTTGAAAATAGGGATATTGAGAGTCCCGTAGCTTGTGATGCTTGAATTAAACAATCCTCCGCCCGCCACCGAAAGCAAAGCCCCCGGACTCGTCGTCCCGATGCCGACGTTGCCTCCGCTTAACAATGTCATCACAATAGCATCATTGATAGCAAATTGAATTGGGTAAGTGCCAGTTGATTGAAGCACACTTGCGTATGCAGATGCTCCTGTTAGTAATCCTCCAGTAGTGCTCCAATTTTTACCCAACTCAAATGTACCGCCAGTATTTATAATATCGATATATGCATAGTTTGTGCCTGTAGTTGATGTGATTTTCATCCTTCCAGTTTCACTTTGAATATCAAGTGGCAGTGTTGGATTCGTCGTCCCGATGCCGACGTTACCGCCGGATGTAGCCAGATACGTTGAGCCGGTGGTGGTTAATTGCGTCCCCGAAGCATTTCCAAAAGTTAGAAGCCCAGTAACATTCAGCGTTGAAGTCGCCGTTATCGCCCCGCCGAAGAATCCCGTGCCGGAGAAGTATCCGCTTCCCTGCACCGAGAGCAATGCCCCCGGACTCGTCGTCCCGATGCCGACGTTGCCGGCAGCATTTATCGTTATAGCCGGTGTTGTAGCTAACGCTCCGAGAGGCGCGGTATAGAACTTCAAACCAGCATCGTTGTTTGTGGCACTTTGGATAAAACCGCTTATCCGACCCATTGGTAAGACATCACTCCGCTGTTTGAAGTCTATGCTTATCTCGTCATTTGCAAGCATCTGGAGGTCGGAATATGACATACTGAGCAAAGTAATTTGTGTTGCGGCTCTATTTCCCCCTACCACATCTAATTTATACAAAGGCCCCGTCGTCCCGATGCCGACGTTGCCGCCATTAGTAACTATGAAATTCGTTGCCGTTGAAGAGCCAACCACGAATGAAGGGACACCCGCGCCAAGAGCGTTCGGATTTACCGAAAGAAGCCCCCACGGCGAAGTTGATGCGATGCCGACGTTGCCGGTGGAGGTGACATTAAAAAGCGAAGAGTCAGATGAAGAAAGGACGCGGAAAAGGTCGGCGGATTGGCTGGTAACTCCCTTGATTGTTAAAGGAATGGCGGTGGTGGAAGTAGCTCCGATTGTGAGCACGGAAAGTCCGGAGTGAGTAGTGGTGCCGAAAGCGGCCTGTCCCGCGGCCGAGAAGACAAATCTGGTTGTGGGCTCGCTGGCGCCATCCTGAAGCCGCAAAAGGTCTCCCGAAACGGTGGAGTTCCACATTGTGTATGCGGCGCCGGTAGTGGTGGCCAAATGAGTAATTCTTCCCTTAAAAATATGGCTGTCGGCGTTGGGGGCGTCTCCCATTGTAAATTGATTTTCAACAGTGAAGTTGGATGCGGTGGTGGAAGCCAAAGTTGTGCCGCCAACGGTGGTCAGTCCATTTGCAAAAACGTCCCCGTCAGCATCAACAAGGAAGCGAACCGCTCCGCCGACAGCTATGCCCAGAAGATTGGTATCCGCCGCCGCCGAAGCCGGATTGATGACCACAACCGAGTCCGTGACCGCGGAGTTGGCAACGCCAACAGCCCAGGTGCCGAAAGTGTGCGAAACCGTCGGGCTTTTTGTGACTAAAAGCTGTTCGGTGAGAGTCGTGGTGGAGTTTACATTCATTGAAGCGCCGGAGACGTTAAGCCCGCCGCTCGCAAGTATGTCTCCCGAAACCGAAAAAGTTGCGCTGGGAGTCGTGGTGCCTATGCCAATTCTGTAGTTTTTTGTGTCAAAAGTAAGAAAAGGAGTGACGGAAGTGGAAGTGGCGAAAGAGAAAGCGTTGATTAAGGAAGAGGCGATGGTGGTGGTGGCCTGGTTGAAGAAAGCGAGATTTCCGTAAAGAGTCATGTCCCCCGTAAGTTGGAGGGTGGAAGAAGCGTAAACGGCGCTGGCGAAGTCGGAGCGGCCGGAGACGGTAAGAGCGCCGATGGAAGCGGAAGTTGAGTTAAGCGAGGTTGAGGTCAGAGAAGCCAAGCCCGATACCGCTCCGGCTGAAGTTACGTTCCAGACGTTTGAGGTTATGGATACGTTTTTGCCTTCAGCCCCAAGAGTCACGTTTCCTGAAGCGTTTAAATTGCCGCCGGTGGAAATTCCGTTGGAGAAGTCCCCGAAAGAAGCCGAGACGCCGGAGCCGGTCTGGGGAGGAGACGAAGCGTAAGGGCCGGGGATTGAAGTCGTGAGAAAGACAACCGGATTTTGGACCTGGTTGGAAGGAAGCCGTTTTTCCAAAGCGGCAAGAGAAAGCTGGACCTGTGCCAAGACGGCTTGGTTGAGAGAAGAGAGGCGCTGGTCAAGCTCTGTTTGGGAGATGCCTGCCTTGCCGGCAGGCAGGCCGGAGACGACGCGTTCAACTACTCCGACGCTCGGCTTTGCCGAGGTCGGAGCCCCGACCAAAGCGTCGGGGCGGGATGGAGGTGTGGAAGTTGATTCTCCAAATGTGATAATTTTACTTCCATCTTGAGGTAAATTGGGAGCCGGAGGAGTTTCCGCGGCTTCAGGCGGTTTAACCGAGAAAAAATCCATTGCCACCAGCTTCAGGTCGCCCCCCAAAGACGCTATGTATCCCCGCCAGCCGAGGACATTGTTTATAAATCTGTCTTTAATATCCGAGAGAGAGAGTTTGGCGTCTTTAAAAGTAAAGGGCAAAGAAAAGGTAGCTCCGACGTCAGGAAGTCGGAGTCCCGACCAAAGCGTCGGGGGAAGCGAGAATTCGGGCAAAGCAAGAGCCAGCGAGGGGAGTTTGATTTCCGGCCAAGCGAAAAGTTCTGTGAGAGGTTGGAAATTTGGAAGTTGAAAAGTCGGAAGTTTGAAAGTAAGTTGAGGCAGTTTTGGTTTTGGTAAAGTTAATTTTGGAAGTTTGATTTCGGGCAGGGAGAGGGCTAGAGAGGCTCGGTCTTTGATGCTTTGAAAAACGTTTCCGAGCACTGCTTTAATGTTAACCTCACCTCCCAACCCCCTCTCCTTACGAAGGAGAGGGGGCGGAGGGGGTGAGGTAAGGGTCTCAAAAAATCCGGCTGCAAATTTTTTCGCAGAGACAATAGAATTCCCAATTTCATCCGCGACGACGAAAATCTCACCTGCCAACTCTTTCACGGAGACATTAATATTTTCGGTTGCATCCGCAATAGAATTTTTGATTGCGCCCGCGTTATAAAAAATCAGCACGGCAATCAGTACTGACGAGAGAGAAGCCGCTCCCAGCGACCATTGCTTCAGAGAAAATTTCGGAAACCGAATTTTTGGAAATTGAAAGTATTCTTTCTCTTTCTCCCCCAAAATCGCCTTGTCCCACTCATCTGTTGTATGAAAGATTTCCGGCTTTGTAAGGATAACTTGCGGCTCTGTTTTCTCTTGCGTCCGCAAGATGGATTTTTTGTAATCCAAAATAGATTTTTCGGAAACCATCCAATCGGTGCCGAATTTTTTTCCTTTTACTTTTTCCTCGCGGCAAAGCTGTCCGACATAGATGCGTGTATAGCCGCAAAGAGCCGCGGCCTCGGAAGCCGTGATATATTTTTCCCCTTCTAAGATAATTTCACGAGAATCTTTCATAGAAAGCTTTCATAAGAAATATTCTTTTTAGAACATTCTATATCTTTCAGTATAAGTCCGCGGATTTTTTATTTAAACAAAAAATCCGCAATTTTCTGTGGATAAGTATTAAAAAAATTTTAAATTTAAAATTTTAAATTTAAAATTAAGTTTTAATAAACGTTATTAAACCTTGATACTAACTAGCTTTATTTGCCTGTCGCCAGGCGGCTATTTTTTTATGATTCCCGGAAAGAAGGATTTTGGGGACTTTATATGTTTTCCCCTTCCATTTGAATATTTCCGGCCTTGTGTAGGCCGGCACGCCGATGCCGTGCCTTTTTTCTTCAAGCGATTCGGACTTGCCCAAAACCCCGGGAATTTTTCTTAAAACTGCGTCAACAATAACCATCGCGGGGAGTTCCCCGCCGGTGAGGACATAGGGACCTATGCTCAAATTTTCAATTTTTAACCCGCCTGCCGGACGGGCAGGTTTCCAATTTTCAATTATTGATTTAACGCGCTCGTCAATGCCTTCATAGCGGCCGCAGATAAAAATAATCCGTTTATATTTCTTGGCGAAATCTCCGGCCATTTTAGAATTAAATTGTTTTCCGGAAGCGGAGAGTAAAATTATCAAGACGTCCGACGTCTTCTCTGACTTAGACGTCGGACGTCTAAGTTGAAGAATTGAATCAAGAGCTTTGGCAAGCGGCTCAATTTTCAATACCATCCCCGGGCCGCCGCCGTAGGGCCGGTCGTCAACCCGCCCAAAGCTACGCATTGAGGCGGGCAAGAAATTTCTTAAATCCCAGATTTTTATTTTTGCCAATTTCTTTTTTTGGGCGCGCGAAATTATGGACTCGTTAAAATAATCCCTAAAAACTTTCGGAAAAATTGTGATGATATCGAAACGCAAGTTTGACATTTTTTTATTTTTGCCCCGCTTAGCAATCCGATTGCTAAGTAAATCTCTATTCACATAACAAATCCTCCATTTCTTTAAATAGCCGCTTTCGCTCCAAAATATCGTTGAGGGAGCTTTCCGCAAACTTCCTATATTCATCGGCGCTATCAAACTGTTCAAGAATAATAGCCGATCTGCAAAGGGAAGATTTAGATTTTTGCTTAGAAAAATATTCTTCCCAACTTGATCTAAACTTTTTGTTGCCTTTAATTCTGTGCGCTTTATTGTTTAGGTTTACGTATGCGCTCAAATGCAATAAATACTCGTTTGAATTGATATGTTTAGCTTTGAATTTTCCTTGGAGAAGAACGCCTGTTCTGTGATATTTAAAATTGAAATGTTGAGTAAACCCGGTCCCTATTCTTCGCATATATTCACTGATCCCATTGTCTACCCTTTGGCGCAAAATCATATGATAATGATTGGGGTTAAGACAAAAACACACGACGTCCACCAACTTAGCAATCCGATTGCTAAGTAGAAGTTTTCTAAAAGAATGTTCAAAAATACTGCCAATTGGTTTTACGGAATTAAAATCTTCCATGCCTTGAAGAAATCTTTCGAAATCATAACCGTCCAAAAATATATCCCGTTTATCTACACCGCGATTATAAACGTGATAAAACTCTCCGTTTGTAAATCTAAATTTACGCATAATTAAAACAATAGCACTAAGCAATCGGATTGCCAAGTAAACCAACGGCTCGCATCCAAAAAATGCGAGCCGTTGGTTATTATTTCGCTTTTTCGGCGAAATTTAAAGTTTAAGGTCGTCAACCATGTCGTCCACGCCCCGGCTTCTTGGAACATGAGTCCCTCCTTCCGGTTCCTCAATCTTGAGGTTCACCCGCGCGTGGTTTTTTATTCCGACCACGCGCAGAAGCGTGCGGAGCGCCTTGGCGGTGTTGCCTTGGCGGCCGATGAGCTTGCCGACGTCTTCTTTGCCCACTTTCACGGACAAAAGGACGCCCATCTCATCAACCTTCCTCGCAACCTTGACAGCGCTGGGATTATCAACGAGCGCTTTGACCACATACTCCAAAAATTCCTCGTCAGAATACGTGCTAGATGCTTTTGCAGCCATTGTAGCAAAGTCCGTTCTTTAGCCCTGTAATATCCGAATTTTCGACCATTTTCGGCGTTATTTGGTAATTATACCACCTTTAATCAGTAAACTGCGCGCCGTAGCAGAAAGCTGGGCGCCGTTTATTATCCAGCGCTTAATGCGTTCGCTTTTAAAAAGTGCTTTCTTCGTTTTCGGGCTGTAAGAGCCGAGCGTCTCCAAATAGCCGCCGCTTTTGGGGCCCCTTTTGGAATCCGTAACCACCAGCCGGAAATTCGGGTCGTTTTTCCTCCCGACGCGCTGTAAGCGGATAATTAACATATAAAAAGAATCCTACACCAAAATAAAAAATCCCGCAAGGGCTTTTATATGTCAATGTGTATTAAAAAAAGCCCGGGAATATCATCTCCGGGGCTTAAGAACTTTTTGGCTTTCCTGAACAGCGTCCACGTCGGCTTTGTGGCCGGAGTAGAATGAAATAACCCGCGCCGCGAGGAGCCCAATAGGATTAACCACGCTAAGCGCCCCCAAAAGATCTCCTAAACGGTGCAATACCGTGGCGCGCAAGGTTTCGTCAGCCCCGAGTTCCCGCAGCCAAGTTATATTTTGGTGATGCGGCCACCAAATCTTAGACGCCAGACGGGAAAGATGATAAGTCCAGTTCGGCCAGCCCAGAGCGCAGGCTTCCAACGCGATTTCCAACATCCTTGCGTCAGCGGGAAGATTTAATTCCAACAATTCCGTGCCGATGCCGTGGTAGTGGCAAGTTATGGATATGTCCAGCTCTGGGGATTCCTTGGGCTGAATTTCGGTGTAGCCAATTTTGGTCTCGCGTTTTATCGGCCGCCCGACGGTAATCCATTCCATCTCGCTTCCCAAATCGGAATGGCAGGCAATTTTTATGTGCCGCCAGAGTTCGTATGGCCGGCCATAATATGGAGGCCAGGCAGTGGACTGGATTATTATCCGTTCCAGACCCAGCCAGCGCAGAACCCCGATATGCTCAAAAACTTCCAGCTTAGCCCCGTGATATTCAAGCCGGGTACGCCTGAACTTATGATGAAGCAAATCCGCAGTAATCCTAACAGGCTCCATCCTTGGATCATAAAGCCAAAACCAGCCCTTTTTGTCGGTCGGCAAAAACTTAATCCAGGCATCTCTTCCCCAATAATCTTTGCCCCAGACAACAATTTCCCGGCCAAGCCGGATAGGGTGCAGTTTTCTTTCTTCTATCTCCTCTATCTGCTCAATAATCCAACTTTCTCGCTCTCCGTAAGCCATAAATCTCCCTCCTTTTTGCCAAAGTAAACTATCAAAAACATATCATTGGAAAAATATTATGTCAAGTAACTATTTTAGATATTTATATTTATTAAGCGCGTGCTCTTCCAATGTCTTGGCGTAATGCGTTTTGCCGCCTTTATCCGTAAGGTAATAAAAATATTCGGAGCCAGTCGGACGCAAAGCCGCCAAAATCGCGTCCATCCCGGGGTTGGAAATCGGCCCGGGCGGCAAACCGCGATAACGGTAGGTATTGTAGGAAGAATCGTATTTTAAGTCCGCCTCCGTCAGCTCGCCGCTCGGTTTGCCCAAAACGTAAGTAAGCGCGGCGTCAACATTAAGCCCCATGCCAAGCCGAAGCCGCTTCCACAAAATCCCCGCTACTATTTTCCTGTCCGCGGTGCTTTTAACTTCTTCTTCCAAAAGCGAGGCCATTATTATAATCTGCTCCAAGGTCTTGCCGGAGCTCTTTGCCTCCGCCAAAATCTCGGGGGTTATCTTCTTATTGAAATTATCCCTCATTTTGGCTATCACCTGCTCCGGCTTCGCGGTTTTGTAAAATCTATAAGTGTCCGGGAACAAATATCCTTCGTGCTTTTGGGCCTCCAAAACAAATTCGTCTTTTGAAAAAAGCCCCGCTTTCTCAAGCGCTTCCCCTATCTGGCGGACGCTGTATCCTTCCGGAATGGTCACGGCCGCCTCATTGGAAACCATTCTTTCTTTTTCTTTGTATTTTATGTAAGCCGGAAATTTTCCCAAAAAGAAAATACCCGAAAGGAGAAGGAAGAGCGCGAGGGCCGCGGTTAAAAGTTTTTTAATGTCACCGTTTTGAATCATTGTCGGAAATTAAAGGCACAAACACAAAACCGGGATGCTCGGTCGCATCAAATTTATGCGCTGTATTAGCGGGCGCGGTTTTATTTTTTTTAATAAACCCACACACCAAACAGTTTGGTGTGTGGGTAAATTCAAAAATACTGCCGCCGATAGGGGCGACGATTTTGCCGCCGATTTTTAATTGATTCCGCCAAGTAGCCGGCAAATGCCCCAAACCCAAATGCCCCAAACCTGGTTTGGGGCTAGCGGAGGCCGCGGCGATTATTTTATCAAAGCCACCTATTTTTTGAGCAATTTCAGGGAGACCCGGAACGCCGTCCTGGCAATAAAACCTTACCTCCCCCCTCCCTTCCTTATTAAGGAGGGGATTTAAGGGGAGGTTAAAAAACTCCTCAAAATTTTCTTTTCCGAATTTACAAAGTTCCGGCACCCTTTCAATCGCGTAGACATTTGCGCCTACATAGGCCAAAAGCGCCGTCTGCCAGCCGGAGCCGTAGCCAACCTCCATAATATTATCCCCGGACTCCGGGTTTAAAAGCTCAAGCATAAAAGCCACCGTCCACGGCTGGGAAATCGTCTGCCCCTCACCTATCGCAAGCGGCTCATCAATATATGCGTAATCCTCAAATTCTTTTGGCACAAAATTTTTTCTATCAACTGCCCGGAACGCCTCAATCAGCCGAGGTGTTTTCAGAACTCCTCTTTTGATTAAATTGTCAGCTAAAGCCATACCAAATGTCCGAAACTTAGTTTCGGTCATCTAATGTATAATTATCATTTCTGGCGGTTTCAATAAAACGTCTCACCTCTCTTCTATCAGAATCAAAATAATTGAGCAGGAAATCTGTCTTCAACAACTCCCCCCACCTGTTTTCGCCTATGTAATCCTGGAAGCTGGACCAAGGATATTTATGCTCCCGTCTTTTCCAACCCTTGATATCTTTGGGATTAAGATGCGCATATGCCAGTGCTCGCAACAAATAATTATCGCCGTTTAAATATTTAGCATCAAAAGTTCTTTCAAAAACATGCCCGCGTCTTTTATACTTCAAATTAAAGTATTTTGCATAGCTAACAAGTAGTTTGTGCATAAATAAAGAAACGTTGCCGTCTTCTTTTTCACGCAAAATTAAATGAAAGTGATTCGGCATAAAACAAAAGCCGACTATATCTATTAAATTATCTCCGATATCTATCTTTCTATTCCTTATGTCCGAAACTAAGTTTAGGTCAGGAAAGCGGTCCAGGTGTGAAATATCGCGTTTTCCATTAGCCGCAAATAAAGTAGTTAAAAATCGTTTGTAGTCGCGGTCGGTACCAAACAAAGCCACATCGCCAATGGCGTGAGAATAAACATGATAATGTTCCCCTTCCGTAAAAGCGTACTTACGCATAATGCTCATATTATTGTCTGAAACTTAGTTTCGGTCAAGTTTCAATTAAATCATCCACAGGCGCCTATTTTCAATGTTAACACCCCGTGGTAAAATTAGAATAACGTGGAGATTCAAGATGTTAAAACAAAACTGGTTTTGGCGGCCATCCTGCTTGTAGCAGTCGCGGCCGGAGCTTGGTATTGGTTTGCGGGAAGGCCCAAGCCGATTAAAACCCCTGAAGATATTGTTGAGGCAGTGACGAACCCGAATCTGGAGGTGCCCTCAAATCCGGTTCAAAATAAAGTGCCGGAGCTAAATCCGATTGACCGGGCAAACCCATTTAAAGACGCTTATAAGAATCCTTTCGCGGAGTAAAATAAAATATGAAAAAAGCGATAATTTTGGCAGGATTATTAATCGCCGCGATGCAGGTAAGCGCCGGCGGCGGCAATGCTTCCTTTTCGCTCCAAAAAGACAAGAGCACCGACCTTTTTATATTGAATATGCGCGACTCCCAAGGCATCCGCAGTTTCGCCCTTGTTTTCCCGACAGACAAGCTCCCCTACAGCGGCGATCTGAACGGGTGCCCCCAAAGCCGCAAAATAGACAATGTTTTGATAAACGAAATCTCCGATTTTAAGCCGATGATGAAAGCGGTAATCGTTGACTGCCGCGGAGAGGAAACGGAATTTGAAATAACCGCGCCGGTAGGCGGAGTGGCCCAGGTTAAAAAAGTTGAGCCGCCTCCACCCCCGCCGCCTCCGCCACCGCCTCCGCCGCCTTCTCCCCTCCCGACGCCCGCCGAAGGCGGGGTCGGGACTCCGACTACAGAAGTTTCTAAAACAAACGTTGGAGCAGCCACGCCGGCAACTTTAGAATACCCGATTAAAGAACTTGGCGGGTGCGAGAGTCAGGAGGCCTGCAAAACTTATTGCGACGCCCCGGCGAACCTTGAGCGCTGCATCGCCTTCGCCGAAACAAACGGGCTTTTAACGAAAAGTGAAATTGAACGCGGCAAAAAATTCGCCGCGATAGTCAAATCCGGCGGCGGGCCAGGAGGATGCAAAACCGAGGCATCCTGCAAGGATTACTGCAACGACGTGGGGCGGCTTGACGAGTGCGTCGCTTTCGCGGAAAATAGCGGCCTGGTTTCCGGCGCGGAGCTGGAAGAGATGAAAAAAATTCAAAACGTCGTTAAGCGCGGGACTAAATTCCCCGGCAACTGCACCAACCGCGCCGCCTGCGAGCTTTACTGCAAGACACCGGAGCACGCGGACGAATGCGTTGCTTTCGCCAAAGAAGCCGGATTCATGAGCGAAGAGGAATCCAGAGAAATGGAGAAAATTCTTCCCTTAATGAGAAGCGGCCAGATGCCCGGCGGATGCACATCAAAAGAATTATGCGAGGCGTACTGCGAAGACGAGGGGCATTTTGACGAATGCGTCGCTTTCGCCCAAAAGGCGGGATTGGTGTCAGAAAAAGAGCTTGAGATAATGCGAAAAACCGGCGGCAAGGGCCCGGGCGGCTGCCGCGGAAGGGCATGCCAGACGTTTTGCGAAAATCCGGCAAACCAGCAGGCCTGTTTTGAATTCGGCAAACAGTACGGCCTTATCTCGGAAGAGGACTTAAGCAGAATGGAAGAAGGTAAGCGGCTCATCCGCGAACAGCTTGAAAGCGGGCCTCCGGAAGTTCAGGAATGCCTTAAGTCGGTGGTGGACGTGACCGTTTTAGAATCAGAGGGTTTCGCGGGCGGGCCGGAATTGGGCGAAAAGATGAAAGAGTGTTTCGAAAAAATGATTCCAGAAGGCATGGAAGGGAAATTTGAGTTTGGCGCAAACGGAGAATTTAAAGGCCCGGGCGATTGCAAGTCGCGCGAGGAGTGCGAGACATATTGCACATCAAATCCGGAAGCATGCGGCGAGAGCGGTGACCGCGGCGGCGAGGAATGTGTAAAACAAGGGGGCAGTTGGAACGGCGAAACTTGTAATTTCCCCGGCAGTGATCGCGGCACAGAAGAATGCGCCAAGCAGGGAGGAACCTGGGACGGAACAAATTGTAATTACCCCCACATTGAACGCGGCGGCGAGGAATGTGTAAAACAAGGGGGCAGTTGGGACGGGGCGAACTGCGATTTTTCTAACTCACAGCGACCCCCGCAACAGCCGCCATCACAAGAGCAATACCAGCAACAATATCAACAGCAATACCAACAGCAGTATCAGGAAGAGGTTCGGAAGCAATGCGAATCCCAGGGCGGAGTTTGGGACGGCGCTCAATGCAAAGCCCCCACAAATTTCCAGCAACCGCCAGCGGAACTCTCGCCCGGCTCGGCGCTGGACGCTCTGTTGCGGCTGGTCAGGTAATCTGTTAAAATGCTTCTATGTCTCAAGACAATCTGATAAAATTGCAGTGCCAAAGCTGCAAAAGAATCGGCTATTGGTCAAGCAAAAATAAGAAAACAGTGGAACGCAAAATTGAGCTAAGTAAGTTCTGCAAATGGTGTCGGAAACATACCACACACAAAGAAGGTAAAAAGTAAGCAACCCCGACGCCTAGAAGGGTCGGGGCTCCGACCGAAGCGTCGGAGATGGTGCAGAAAGCATACGGAGCACAAAGAAGGGAAAAAATAAATTGTCTACTTACATCTAGTTCTGTTCGATTAGTAGTACACGAATAGGTATGCCGAGTGTATTGGTAGTTTTATTAAATATTGCCGTCACAAAAACTTTTAGTTGAGAACTCAAACCTTGCCTAGACCAAGCACGGGCATAAGCTACACAATTTGGCTCCAAAACAACATCTTTAAAACCAGGCAAGCTTCCAAATCCCTCAATCAAATCTCTATTAATAGCCAACACACGTCCCTCACGAAGAATAATCACCTTATTACTCCCTTCGTAAGCAATACAAATATTTTCCGTTTGATTTGGGGCATTAGCACCCATTTTAATTTCAAGAGACTTTAATAAACCTAGACCCTTATCAGAAACCAAAAAAGACAACGATCTAGGTTGCCCCCCTCCGATAACTAAGGGGATTGAAGGGAAAATATATACAGAGTAGATAATAATCCAAATTATTAAAAACAAAAATACAAATTCCAACCACAACGATTTAAACATTCGTTCTCCTATTTTTTTAAAAAACAAACCAAAATCATTGGCATGACAATAAATATTGATAAAAAAATAACTCAGAAGCTTTCCTAATACTTTTAAAATAGAGAAAAGAATTATAGTTAGGAAAAAGAAAAAAAATCCAGTTATAATAAATCTTGCTTTAATAATTTCGTCTTCAATAAAACCCAGAGTATAAAGGTAAACATTCCAAATCACGAAACCAAATACTAAAAGTGTTATCGATATGATAGAGAAATAAAGTACCAAGTTTTTACTTTCAAGTATTTTAACTATTAAATTAAAAACTCTCATGGCGGGAGATGAGGGAATCGAACCCCCGATAGCGGTTTTGGAGACCGCAGTTATGCCACTTAACTAATCTCCCATCAAAAAGATTATAACAAAAAATAAGAAACCCGGCTAGAGGCCGGGGATTTTTATTTGATTGAATATCGGTTAAAATTAGTATTTATGAATAAGGCGGTCAAAATTACGCTTTTGATTGCCGCGATCGCGGCTCTTGTTTACGCCTTCCGTGGGCAGATTCAAGAAAAAATCAGCGGAAAAATTGAGCTTCCGCTGGCGAATTTTGAGCTGCCGTTCTCCGCCCCCCTCTCCCCTTGCCAAAAACCGATTGCTTACGGCTTGGGAGCATTTGACGAAAAATTCGGCCTTACCCAAAAAGATTTTTTGGACGCCGTATCCAAATCCGAAGACGTCTGGGAGCGCCCGATGGCGCTGGAGCTTTTTTCTTACAAGCCGGGCGGAGCGCTTAAAATAAATCTCATCTATGACTACCGCCAGGACGCGACTTTGAAACTCCAAAAACTGGGAATCGCGGTTAAAGACACGAAGTCCTCCTACGAAACGGTTAAAGCGCAGTACGAAGCAATGAAAGTTTCTTACGGAACCCTTAAAACGGCGTACGAAAAGCGCTTTGCCGAGTTTGAAGCGCGCCAAGAGGATTACAACGCCGAAGTGGCATCATGGAACCGGCGCGGAGGCGCGCCTAAAGATGTCTACGACCGCCTGACGGCGGAAAAAAACGCGCTTGACCAGGAATTTTCAAAAATAAAAGCGCTGGAAGCAGAGCTCAACGCAAAAGTAGACGACATAAACGCCTTTGTCGTCGTGCTGAATAGATTGGCGCAGACGCTCAACCTCAACGTCGCAAAATACAACGAAATCGGCGGCAGCGCCGGGCGAGAGTTTGAAGAAGGAACCTACCGGAGCGGCTCCGGGGGCGAGCAAATAGACATTTACCAGTTTGACAGCCGGCAAAAATTGGTAAGGGTGCTGGCGCACGAGCTTGGGCACGCGTTGGGGCTGGAGCATCTGGAAAACTCCAAAGCGATAATGTACCGCCTAAACAGCGGGGCAAACGAAACCGCAACCCCCGACGACCTTGCGGCGCTGAAGGCGCTCTGCGAGATAAAATAAAAGGTGGCGGCACATAGCCGCCCGCTTCAGATTCTTTTTACAAACCGGGGCTGATTAAAAATAAGCGGTTTGATCTCGCTCTATGTCTCATAATTGCGCTCCTTCCAACGAACAAATACTAAAACAAGTTTAACGCGCAGCGCCGAGAAAGTCAATTGCTAAAATTGTTGTGTTTTTTATTTTGGTTTGCTATCATTTGAATGTATATGCAAACGAAAGATATTCAGAAAATTAAAAAAAACTGAAAGACCGAAAGGCAATTCTCCGATGCACCAATGCTTAAGGAGCGACTTGTAACCTAAACACTATGAAAAATTTTGACTTAATCATCATCGGCGGCGGAGCGGGCGCGTTTGCCGCCGCTATCCGCGCCAATGAGCTAAAAGCGAAAACGGCGATTGTGAATGCCGGACTGCCGCTCGGCGGCACCTGCGTCAATGTTGGGTGCGTACCGTCAAAGACGCTTCTTTACGCTGGTGAAGTGTTACATCACGCCAAACATCACGGCGTTCCCGGCGTTGAGCTTGAAGTGAAAAATTTTGATTTTCAAAAAGTCGTGCAAGACGAGCTCTCGCTTGTGGAAAAATTGCGTCAAGAGAAATACGAAAAAGTATTAAAAAATTTAGAGCATGTAACCGCCATCGAGGGCAAAGCAAAATTTGTTTCTCAAAACGAGGTAGAGGTGAATGGAGAAAAGTTGAGTGCGGAAAAATTTATTATCGCTGCCGGATCAACAGCAACAGTGCCGCCCATAGAAAATATCCGCGAAGTCGGATTCGTTACGCATATTGAAGCGTTGCGACTTCCGCGCCAGCCGAAAGAGCTAGTTATCATCGGCGCGGGACCGCTTGGCTTAGAGTTTGCCCAGATGTTCGCTCGCTTTGGCACGAAAGTAACTGTTTTACAGCGCGGCGATTCAATTTTACCGCACTCTGAAAAAACTCTCACCGATCGTCTCACCGAAATCCTCTCAAAAGAAGGAATTACTATCAAAACAAATGTTGAGGTAAAAAGCGCCCGCCTGCGCCAAGGCTCCGGCGGGCAAGCGCGCAAAGTATTGACATGCACACAAACCGACCTGTCCGCCGAAACTTCAGTGGAGGCGGATGAAATACTTTTAGCGGCAGGCAAAACGCCCAACACGCAAGGACTCGGTCTCGATGTTGTTGGCGTTGAAATTGATAAACGGCAAGCAATCGTTGTCAATCAAAATTTCCAAACAACCGATAAAAACATTTTTGCAGTCGGCGATGTTACAAACGGCCCCTTGCGGCTTGAGCCGACCGCCGGACGCGAGGGCACGCTTGCGGCAGAAAACGCACTCAAAGGTGCGGCACTTTCGATTGATTACAACGCCGTACCCTACACCATTTTTACCGACCCCCAACTTGCGGGTGTCGGCTTTACCGAAGACGAGCAGATGAAGCAAATGGGCGTTTGTGCCTGCCGCACGGTTTCGTTTGAAAATGTGCCGAAAGCGATTCTAATGCACCGCACCGAGGGAATGATAAAAATGGCAATTCACCCGCAAACAAAACAAATTCTCGGCGTGCATATTCTTGCGCCGAACGCCGGTGAGCTGATCGCCGAAGCGATGATGCTGGTAAAAAACAAAAATACGATTGACGATGTGGTGAATTCTCTCCCGATGTTCCCGACGCTTTCCGAGGCGATAAAGATTGTCGCACTCTCATTTACCAAAGATATTTCCAAATTAAGCTGTTGTATATGAAAAAATTTTTAAATCTTTTTGGAACCGGGGCATCTGGTATTATTGCCGTAGCAGTGTGTCCTTCCTGCATACCCGCTTTAGCTTCACTCGTTACCTCATTGGGGATTTGGCCATTCTTTCAACTGAAATATATGCAGCCATTGGCGATTATTGCCTTTCTTATCGGGCTTTTTGGCCTCATCTATTCTTGGCGGCGACATAAAAACTTCGTTCCTCTTATAATTGGAATCGTCAGCATCTTTTGGCTTTATGTTGCTATATTCATCAAATTTTATACCATTCTTTACTGGCAGGTTTGGTTTCCTACGCTTTTACTAATTTTTTCTTCCGCGATGAATCTCTACTTTGAAAAAACCTGCGCTTCTTGTAAAATATCTGCAGAGGTCGGGAAAAGCAATCAAGAAAAAATCTATGAATAAAAAAGTGCAATTTATAGTCGTTGGACTTTTCCTGCTATTTATCGGGGGCGTTTTTGTCCTTTCTTCAAAAGAAAAGGCTACCCCCTCTAATGTTTTAGTTCCTCAAACCTTGGCTGCAAAATTTGACTACCTTTCCAAAAACGGCAATTCGTCTTGCTCGGCCACATTCAGAGAATCAATTCCGTCAATGCCGGATACTGCTCGTCTTCAAGGTTCATGTTGCAGTCCTATGAGCATGCACCGCTACAACGAACAGATTGAAGGATTGAAAAAATATAGCAACATACCGGAAATTCCTCCTGACCCTTATGATGTTGAGGTCGGCCTCGCAAAAAAGCTGATGGGTTACTACGATATGAAACTCACGCCAGAAGAACAAAAGGTGTATGAATATGCAATGCAAAACTCCGATGAAAAAGGGCCGTGCTGTTGCAAGTGCTGGCGATGGTATGTGTATGGAGGACTGGGAAAACTTCTTATCCAAAAGTACGGTTTTACTGGCGAGCAAGTTACGGAAGTATGGAATTTGTCTGATGGCTGTGGAGGTGCAGACGATCATTTGCATTGATTGAAACTTTGTAAGCCCGCCAAAAAATCGTCAGCCAAGCGAGTGCATGGCGGAAAAGAGGGAGGGTATGGGGGTCACAGCACCAGAGCAAAGCTCGGAAAGTCTAATTCCGGAGCCAACGGCCGGGATTGAACCGGCGACCTACTCCTTACCATGGAGTTGCTCTACCGCTGAGCTACGTTGGCCTAAAAAATAATTTTTGCGCAGGGCAGGATTCGAACCTGCGTAGCCCTTCCGGGCGCGCGGTTTACAGCCGCGTGCGATTGACCACTCCGCCACCTGCGCCTATTACGCAACTATTTTAACCTTTTTCGGCTTTTCTGGCAAAGGTGCAGACAGTTTTTGGGCGGAGATTATAAACTCGCCGTTTTTGAACTCCACCGAAGCTACGTCTCCTTCCTTGATTTCTTTGGAGATAATTTTCTCCGCCAAGGGATTTAAAATCCTGTTTTGAATAAGGCGGCGCAGCGGCCGCGCGCCGTAATTTGGGTCGTAACCCTCTTTGGCCAGCGCGTCCTCGGCGGACTTCTGCACCAAAATCTCAATGCCCCTGCCGCTTACGCGCCGGGCGAGCTTCATAATCTGTATTTTGGCGATTTGCTTCAGCATCTCCGGCGTCAGGGAATTAAATATGATTATCTCGTCCAAGCGGTTTAAAAATTCCGGACGGAAATGGTTCTCCAGCGCGCGCTGGATTTTGGTTTTAAGCTCGTCTCCACGCTTGGCGGCTTTCCTGTCGCTCTCCGAAACAAACCCCAAACTCCCCATCTCGCGGATAAATTCCCCGCCTATATTGGAGGTCATGATTATAACCGTGTTTTTAAAATTTACGTGCCTTCCTTTGGCGTCGGTGAGGGTGCCGTTGTCCAAGATCTGGAGCATTATGTTGAATACCTCCGGATGCGCTTTTTCAATCTCGTCAAAAAGCAAAACGGCGTAAGGCCTGTGGCGGATGGCTTCAGTAAGATGTCCGCTTTCTTCATAGCCGACGTATCCCGGCGGCGAGCCGATGAATTTGGAGACGGCGTGCCGCTCCATGTATTCCGACATATCCACCCGCACCAGCGCTTTTTCATCGTTGAAAAGAAACTCAGCCAAGGCCAGAGCCAGCTCGGTTTTTCCAACCCCCGTCGGCCCCAAAAACATGAATGATCCTATGGGCCGCTTCTCGTCCGCGATGCCGGCGCGCGAGCGGCGGATGGCCTGGGACACTTTTTCAATAACCTCTTCCTGGCCCACAACGCGCTTTTTAAGCTCGCCCTCCATTCTCAAAAGTTTTTTGGCTTCGGATTCAAGCATCCGGCGCACGGGTACGCCCGTCCATTTTGAAACAATGTCGGCAATGTCCTCTTCAATGATTTCTTCGCGCAAAATGCGTTTTGACCCCTGCAGTTTCCGGAGCTTGCCCTCTTCGGCAAACAGCTTTTTTTGGAGTTCCGGAACGCGTCCGTAGCGGATTTCGGCGACTTTCGCCAAATCTCCCTTCCGCTCCGCCGCCTCCGATTCCTGGCGCAAAACGTCCAAATCCTTTTTCAGCTGGCGGATGGAATCTATGGTTTCCTTCTCATGCTTCCAGCGGAGCTCCAGCCCGCCGGTTTTTTCCTTAAGCTCTCCGAGCTGTTTGTGTATTTTTCTCACTTTTTGCTTATTGTCCGCGACATTTTCTTCCTTTTTCAGCGCCTCCTTTTCAATCTCCAGCCGCATCGTTTCCCTCCTGGTTTCCTCCAGTTCGTTCGGCATGCTGTCCATCTGAAGGCGCAAGGAAGAGGCGGCTTCGTCTATAAGGTCAATGGCTTTGTCCGGCAGAAAGCGGTCGGTGATGTAGCGCGCGGAAAGATTTACTGCCGCGGTTATCGCCGCATCGGTAATTTTTATGCCGTGGTGCAGCTCGTACTTGCTTTTGATGCCGCGAAGAATTGAAATCGTGTCCTCGGTTGAGGGCTCCTCCACGTAAACCGGCTGGAAACGTCTGGCCAGCGCCGCGTCCTTTTCTATATATTTCTGGTATTCCTTTAAAGTCGTGGCGCCGATCGCGTGCAGCTCTCCGCGCGCCAAAGCGGGTTTTAACATATTGGACGCGTCCATAGACCCCTCGGCGGCTCCGGCGCCCACAAGCGTATGGAGTTCGTCTATGAATAATATGAATTTGCCGGAGGCGCGCTCCAACTCTTTCATTACCGCCTTTAAACGTTCCTCAAATTCTCCCCTGTATTTCGTCCCGGCCACCAAAGCGCCCAAATCAAGTGAAATCAATTCCCTGTCTTTCAGGCCTTCCGGAACGTCTCCGGAGGCGATGCGCAGAGCCAAGCCCTCAACGATAGCGGTTTTTCCCACGCCGGCCTCGCCTATCAAAACCGGATTGTTTTTCGTCCGGCGGGAAAGCACCTGCATCACCCGCCTGATTTCGCCGTCCCGGCCGATAACCGGGTCAAGCTTGTCTTCGCGCGCGAGACGGGTCAGATTTCTGGCGTATCTTTCAAGCGCGCGGTATTTGTGTTCCGGCTCGGCGTCCGTAACCCTCTGGGTTCCGCGTATGTCGGCAAGCGCCCGCAAAACCATTTCGCGGTTTAAAGAAAATCTGGAAAGCAAATCTTTCGCGCGCGACGGCGCTTCCAAAATACCCAAAAACAGGTGCTCGGTTGAAATGAATTCGTCTTTTAAAAAGATAGCCGACTTGTGGGCTTCTTCCAAAATTCTGGCCAGCTCCGGCGTCAAATAAATCTGGTGCGCCGGGGAAAGCACGCTGGAGCGGATGGGGCTCTCAAGCTCGCCCATCATCAAATCCAAAAGGCCGGCGTGGTCTATTTCCAATTTGTCCAGCAAAGACGGCACGACGCCTTCTTCCTGCAAAATCAGCGCGGCCAAAAGGTGCGAGCCGTCTATCTGGCTGGACCCGCGCTCTATCGCCAGCTCATGCGCCTTTTTCAAGGCCTCCTGCGCCTTTATCGTAAATTGTCCTAATGGAGGCATTGTTTTTTTATTAACTCTATGCTAGCATAAAAATCAGAGTAAATCAAACCTTAAGGAGGTGTACTATGCTACCAGAAGTGAAATGTGAGGTCGCGAAAGAAGAATGCGATTTTGTATGGCTGAATGCAGAGGCATGTGGGCCAGTTGATCCTATGTGTCATTCTAAGTCGTTGGTAATCCTGGCATACGAGCACTATGAGGACCATCGTTGCTTTTCGCATGCGGCATATGATTTAGCAGAGACCCTCTGCAAACAAATCGGTATTCCGAGAACCGACGTACCCACAAAAGCTTTCAAGTCGCTACGTTTCTTTTTCGCGGCGTATATTTTAAAAAAACTTCATCCACTAGCAATAAAAACACCGCGCGCCTCATAATTATTCTCACCACAGGCTTACCAAGTTTGATAAGCCCTTTTTTTATTTTTATCTACGCCATGATACTTTTTATATTTATTTCTTATACAGTCGTTTGTAAATCTCATCGCGATGTTCAACAAAATATAAAACTATCTCTTTCTTCTCATGGTTTACCCAAAAGAAAACACGCCAGTCGCCAACGCGTGTTTTATGAAGGCCAATTAAATCTTTCGGCAGCCCGCCCATTGGCCTTGGTATCAAAGCAGGATTTTCTGCCAGCCGATCGAGTTTTTCTATAACCCGCCTGGAGATATTGTTATCAAGTTTATCAAGGCTCTTATCAAAAGTCGGAAGAGGCCTAAGGTTATATGCCATATCTCGATCTGACTTTCTCCCAATCAAGAAATTGGCCCTTTTTATGTTCATGGCGCGCCTTGCGAGCTTGGGCGATAAAGTTCTTATTTCGGCTCAACATATAATTCTCGAGTTCGTCTTGGGCTCGCTCAAAATGCTCGGTGGCTTTAACTAAGTCATCAAAAACTTTTTTAGGCAATGTTATAGTCGTTCCATTCATATTATAAAATTAGCACGGAAGAATGAGAAAATCAAGTTTTATGCCCCAAGCCGGACGGCGTAAGCGAATTGCAGGAAGTATTTTTCCAAATCCTCAAGCGAACTTTTGTATTCCGCTCCGCCGGAAATTGCATCGCAAAAAACTTCCCTGGCCCGTGCGATTTCCAAAAGTCGGCCGCGCCAGCGCTTGTCTTCAAGCGTCAGGTCAAAAAGCTCAAGCGCCCGCTCCACAGCGCCGTCATACAATTTTTTATCTTTTGCCCGCCAACTTGCAGCACGCGACACCTCGCTGCCGATATTTCCCATCTGCTCCTTAAGCGAGAGCCGCGACCATCCTCCGTTCGCGAGTTCTTTGTGCGTAAATTTCCTCACGGCTTTACCAATCTGCGCACAATCGCCTTAATTTGCTCTCTGATAGCCGGGCTTTCAATCCCGCGAGAACGGTTCCCAAAAGCCGGCTTTATGTTAACCATTGAATCAAACTCAATAAACTCATCGCCGGATTTTTCAGTGTATAAATTTACCCCCCACGTATTTTCGCGGCTTGAACCTTCGCGCTCAACAAGCAAGGCCTCTTCGTCCGCGTGCAATTCGCCGCCAACCGCCATTATTCCTTGTTTAATGTCCACTACCGCTTTTACAAAATTCCCGAACCCAGCTTTGGCGACTGCTTGAAATTCATTTTTGCCTGTTGGCTCTTTAATTATCTTTACATCCATAATTTTAATCCGTAAACAATAAACTCAAAAATTCTTGCGCTCTTCAAGAGTCAGCTCCAGTTTTATTTCGCGTCCGTCGCGCAAAATTTTGATTGTGACTTTATCGCCGACGCTGTGAAGCTGAATAAGCTTGTTCAAAGGATTATCTATATTTACTTTAATCCCGCCGAATTCCAGAATAATGTCGCTCTCCTTTATCCCTGCCTTGGACGCCGGCGAATTTAAAAGCACTGCATCCTCGCCCCCCGCGCCTTGGGTAATCAGCGCGCCATAATCAACGGACAATTTATTTTTCTCCTTAAGCTGGGGCGTAACAAGCACGTATCTCACGCCGACGTACGGATTTACTATCCTGCCTTTTGTCTGGACGTCGCGGAGCGCGCGCTTGATTTGGTTTATGGGAATCGCAAACCCCACATTTTCCGCGTTTTGGGCTTTGGCCGTGTTTAAACCGATCGCCCCGCCTCTTAAATTCAAAAGCGGCCCGCCGGAATTGCCCAGATTGATTGCGGCATCCGTTTGAATCAACTGCGAAAGTTCCTCCGGCCCGGAAAGCGCGCCGGAAGCGATAATTGTCCGGCGGAGCCCGGAGATTACGCCTATGGAAACCGTGTTTTGAAATTCCCCCAGAGCGTTCCCGATGGCTATCGCCGTCTGGCCTATCCGCAAAGATTCGGAATCGCCCAAATCAATGGGGACATACGTTCCGTCCACCTTAAGTACGGCTGCGTCGTTCAAAACGTCGCGCGCCAAAACTTTCGCTTTTAACTTTCTCCCGTCGTTCATGATAACCGAATATTCCGCTTCGGCGTCTTCAACAACATGCCTGTTGGTCAGGATATATCCGTCAGAAGAAACAAAAAATCCGCTGCCGGAGGAAACCTGTCGCCTCTCCGTGCCGCGCTGGCGGTACTGCGGTATCCTGATGTCGCCGAAAAAATCGTCGTTCGGAAACGGATTTATAAAATACTGCTCAATTACCGGTATATCCTTTGCGGCAACAATGCTCACCACCGACGGAGAGACCCTTTGCACGATGTCTTCAATTAAAACATCTCTGGCCATGGCGTTCGCCTCCAGTTCTTTTTTCTCGTCTTTCTTTAAGGGCTCCGGCAAAGAGCCGATGGTTTTTTCAATGACGCGCTGGACGGTCTGGGTGATGGGCTGCGGCGCCTGGTTAAGCAAGGTCACGGCAACAATGCCTGTAACCAAAGCGGTCACGAAGCTTACCAAAAGCACCAAAAGGACAAGCTGCTGTTTAGACATGTCGTTCATAGATTTATTTTAGTCAACTGCCTCCACTTTTTCAACTCCTCTCACCTTTTCTTTAAGCAACGCTTCAATGCCGGTTTTGAGCGTAAGATTTGAAAGCGGGCATCCCTTGCATGTGCCCTGAAATCGCACCGAAACCACACCATTTTCAAAACCGACAAAATCCAAAGACCCCAAATGCAATTTCAGCATCGGCTTTATCTCTTTTTCCAAAATTTCCTTGATTTCCGCCTCCATTATTTTTTCAAAAAAAACAGGCTGTATTCCGAAATTCGCATGTCTACGTATTTCCAGTCAATGTTTTTGAAAAACGCCTCAATGTATGCCTTGCGGCCCGTGGCGTAGTCAATAAAATACGCATGCTCGTAGACGTCCATGATAAGCAGCGCGAGCATGTTCCACGGAGCGCCTTGATTGTGCGAATCGCAAAGGATGTTTTTTAATTTTTTCTCGTCCAAATCATACCCCAAAACAACCCAGCCGCGCGCGCATAGCCCCATCGCCTTAAATTCTTTCTCCCAATTTTCATAAGAGCCGAAATCACGCTCTAACATTTCCCTAATTTTACCGGAGGGAAGATTGCCCGCACTCACCATGTTATCAAAATATCCCTCGTGCAATTTTACGCCGTTTAGCGCGAAAGTTTCCTCCATTTTTAGTTCCCTAAGTTCGGAGTAGGTCGCATTTGCCGACGAGATATCGACGCTTTTTAATTTTTCTTCAATCTCCCCTATTTTTTTGACGTATCCGGCGTAGAGCACGTCGTGGTGCTCACGCAACTGCTTCTCCGAAAGCCCGTCTAACTCGGTGTATTTTAATTTTTTTATTTCTCGTGCCATAAATTTATAATTATTCCGGATAAATTTTGTTTCCATCCTTGTCATAAAGCGAAATCGCGCGCGTGGGGCAGGACTGCGCCGCCAAAAGAATGGTCTCATCGTCCGCGCCTTCTGAATTAACCACATAGGCCTTGTTTTCATTATCCAGCGCGAAGACCCCGGGGGCAATGGCCACGCAGCTTGCCGCACCAATGCAAAGCTCCCGGTCAACATAAATTTTCGCGATTTTTTTATCCATAATATTTATCCTTGTAAAATCTAACCAACTGCTCAACTTCGGTGATGATTTCCGGAGAGCCGATGCCGACTTTCAACTTTTTCTGGACGTCTTCAAGATTTTGCGCGCCCTCCAGAACCGCTTCCTCTATATCTTTGTCCGTGATATTTAACCGCGCGTCAATCACCCGCGCGCCTTCCACGATAATTTTATCATATTGGCCGATTTTTCTGAAATAATCGTTGGCGGTTTTTTGGAACGCCTTGTCCGCCAAAACCGAGCAGTGGATTTTGCGGTTTGGAAGCCCTCCCAATCTTTTCATCACATCCTGCGGGCGGACTTTGAGCGCCTCGTCAATCGGCAAGCCGCCGTTTTCAGTAACCATCACCGAAAACATTGAGGTCGCGGCGATCGCCGAGGCACACCCGAATGTTTTCCATTTTAAATCTTGAACGCGCGCCGTCGCCGGATCAATCTTCATCCACATCTCCATCATATCCCCGCAAGCCGGGCTTCCCACCATCCCATGCGCGTCGTATTCATTTTCATCTTTCGGCCGTTCCCAAAGCAAATTCCTTGGATGAAAAAAATGCTCTTTTACGATATCCGTGTAATACCACTTCTCCCCGGTGTATTGATTGATAACGTCTATGTCTTTCATTTGTAACTTTGCGATTTCGCTTTAACTTTTAAATTTTCTCCCGCGAATGCCTCGGGGTGGCTCATTGATTTGGCGCCGAGTTTAAGATTTAACGGAGAAACCTTGCGGAGCCATTCCACCGCGCTCGGAAGCTCGCTTAAAACATAATCCACCTCCTCTTTTGTTGTCCCGCGGCCCATTGTAAAACGCATAGACGCGTGCGCGAATTCGTAGGGCTTGCCCAAAGCCAAAATAACGTGCGACGGCTCCAGCGACTCCGAAGTGCAAGCCGAGCCGGTTGAAAAAGAAATTCCCTTCGCGTCCAGATAAAGCACCAGCGCCTCGCCTTCAATATCCAAAATGGAAACATTTATATTGTTTGGGAGCCGCTTCGTCGGATGTCCGTTTAAGATAACTTTTGGAACGCGCTTTTGAAGTTCTGCAATAAAATAGTCGCGAAGCGGCGTCAGGCGCGCCGACTCGGCAAACCGCTCGGCTTGAGCAATCTCCAGCGCCTTGGCCAAACCGACAATCAAAGCCACCGGTTCCGTGCCGGAGCGCATCCGCATCTCCTGCCCACCGCCGATAATCTGCGGTTTTATTTTTACTCCCATTTTGCGGTATAAAAATCCAATTCCTTTCGGCCCGTAAATCTTTGAGCCGTTCACCGTCATCAAATCAACACCCAATCCGCCAGCTGGCGGATTCACGTTCAAATCCAAATACCCCGCCGCCTGGCAGGCGTCGGTATGGAAATAGGGATAAGCTGATTTATTTTGTGCCCTAAATTCTCTAATAATATTCCCGATCTCCGCGATCGGCTGGACTGTGCCGATTTCGTTATTGGCGTACATTATGGAAACCAAAATCGTTTCTGGCCGCAAAGAACGTTTGACGTTCTCCGGTTTTACAATCCCGTCTTCACCGACATCCAAAAAGGTTACGTCAAAATTTTCTTTCGCTAATTGCTGGCATGGCTCCAAAACCGCGTGATGCTCAAATTTTGTGGTTATGATGTGTGGTTTTATCGCGCCGCTCGGGAAAAAACCAGGTTTTTTTGCAGATTCAAAACCTGGTTTTGAGGAGAGCGGCGCGGCCCCAAAAGCAACCCCGAAAATCGCGAGATTATCCGACTCGGTCCCGCCGGAGGTAAAAATAATCTCCTCCGGCCGCGCGCCGATTATTCTCGCAATTGTTTCGCGAGATTTTACTAAAGCATTTTTCGCAAGGCGGCCCTCTTCATAAAGCCCCCCGGCGTTGCCGAACTCTTCCGTCCAAAAAGAATTCATCGCTTCCTTAACGCGCTGGTCCGTTGGAGTCGTCGCAGCATGGTCTAAATACACTCTACGCATAATTTTTAATTTTCAATTTCTAATTTTTAATCTAGTAATCGGGCAAATATTGTAAGGCCTTTCAAAAAAATTAATCAGCTCCGAAACCTGCAAATCTTTTTTAATCAATCTATATCCGCCGCCGATGCCCCGGCGCGCCTCAAGCCACCCCGCACGCCGAAGTTCCTGCGCCACCTTTTCCATATAAGCGGTAGGTAAGCCGTGTTCTTTTGCTACGCTTTTCGCGTCCAAATAAGCCCCATCCGCAACTTTCAGGCGCTCAATCAAAATAACCCCGTAATCAAACTTTTTCATAAATCGGACACTTATAGTCCGATTATAATCCACACTAAAAGCCATGCAATATTGACAAACGCTAATTAAAACTATATTCTAAATATTAGAATAAGATTTGTGAAGGAGGGCTCAATCAATGGCTATTGAAGAATTTGGAGATTGGATGACCGATCATATCTTATTGATATCCTTCCTGGGGCTTATAGCATGGATACTGCTAATAGTAGGCGGGATATGGGTGTATCACTCATTCACTTATTTTTTTTAAAGCCGATATTTCGGCGGCGGACCCTAGACGGAGCACCGCCTATTTTTTTACTTGTGATTCTACAATTCGCGCGAATCGTAGAGTAATAGATTAAAATATTCTTCGCAAAATTTCTTTTACTTTCGGGTGGGAACTCAAATCAATTTTGTACCACACTCTCCCATTCTTGCCGGAGCTTTCAAGAAATCCGAGGTTGTCCAGCGAAATTAGGTGCTTTGAAGTCGCTTTCAATGATATCCCAATCTCGTCTTTAATCTCTGAAACCGTCCGTTCCTTGCCGTCAAAAAGAAACTTTAAAATCTTAATCCGGCCTTCATTCCCCAACGCCTTGAAAATCTTAACCCAAGTTTTTATATTCATATTTTTATATGAAACATAGCACTTTATTATCTGTCTACAATTCGCGCGAATCGGCGGCTCAATATATATCCGATCTTAATCGTTCCGCGAGTGGATTTCAAGCCCTTTTCTCCACAAGCCATATGCCCTCTGCCAGCCCAGAAGCCCGGCCCAATAGCGGAGCGCGATAAATTCTTTTAAAAACCATGGCAAAAAGCCGGAAAAACGGACGCCGTAAAGCTCTAAAAGGGCGTATTTGCCCCCCAGTGGGATTATAAAGCCGGGATGATTTACGCGATAGTGAAGAAGCGTTTTCCTGGCAGCCGTCCTTTTTATATTTTCCGCAACGCATTTCGCTTCCCTTAAAGCGACCGAAGCCGTCATAGGCAGCGATTTGCCGGTTGCCTCGTCAACGCAGTAAGTAATATCCCCCACTCCGAAAACGTTTTCGTAAGGCGCGATTCTTAAATTTTTATCAACCGCGACGCAAGAGGCCTTTTCAAATTTCACGCCCTCCAGCGCCTTGACGGATTCGCTGGCTTTGACTCCGGCCGTCCAAACGAGCAAATCGTATGGGACTTTAGGGCATGCCTCGCCGGCAGGCGGGCCGCCACCCAAAATAATTTCTTTTTGCCCGATTTCTTTTATGGCGCTTTTGAACATAAATTTCACGCCGAGTTTTTGGAGCCGCGCTTTGGCTTTTTTTTGAACCCACGGGCTCGCGCTGCCCAAGAGCGCCTCCGCCGCCTCAACAATCAAACATTCCGCGTAGTAGCGCGGCCTGCCGTGGATTTGGGAGAGCTTATCCATGTATCCCATGAGCTCGCCGGCCAGCTCGCAACCGGTGAACCCCCCTCCGCCTATCACGATTTTTATGAGATGGTTCTTCGGCGCCCTGAAAAAAAGCTCGTCAATTGCGTTTCGGAGCGCGAGCGCGTCAAAAAAATTTTTAAGCGGCAGGGCTTTTTCCGTCATTCCGGGGATGCCGAAATAATTCGTCTCGCTGCCCATCGCGAGCACTAAAAAATCATACCGCAATTTTCCGGTTCTTTTTAAATTTACAAAATGTTTTTTAAAATCCGCGCCCAAAAACTCGTCTTCCAGCACGGAAACGTTCAGGTCATCCAAAAAAATATCCTCCAGAGGATAAATGACGGAAGATTTCAGGTCAACAAAATCAATCGGCAGATGGCCGAAAACCTCCGGCAGATGCGCAGTAGCCACCTCGTAAAGATTGGGATAAAAAGTATGGTAGCGGCTTTTGTCCACCAAAGTAACGCGCAGGTTTTTCTCATCTGCCAAAATTTTCGCGATTTTGACCCCCCCAAACCCCCCGCCGATTATCACGACATCGTGGATCATAGAAATTGATTAATATCTTCTTTTGTCAAAAGTCTTCTTATATCCGAATGTGTAATCAAGCCATAAGATGGTTTATGGCTAAACCCGATATATTCAACTTTCTTTTTCATTGAGCGTACTTTAGCTAATGCCGGAATCAAATCGGTATCGGAGCTAACCAAAATTGCGGTATCATAAAGATTTTCGTAAGCTCCAATCAACAAATCAACAGCGATTTGAACATCAACTCCTTTTTCGTGATAACCGTCGGTTTTAAGCATATGACCGAATTTAACTATCCAGCCGTCTCTTTGAAGTATGCCTGTCAATTTTTGCTGCCCAGTCATTAACTCCTTGCTTTTTGGATTATTGTGTTCTTCGCGGATAGCGCCGATGTAATAATTTTTTGACATCAAAAACCTGCGACCGACAAGAAACCGAGTAATTTTTTCATAATCAAAAGATAATAGATTAGTCAACTTTAACTCTTTCAGTCGGTGATAAAAATTATTGCCGTCAATAATTATAAAAATTCTCTCTTTTTCATCCACAAAATCATTTTAACATAAACAAAACCCCGCACCTACAAGTAAGCGCGGGGGTGGTTAATAGTTCTAGAGTAACAAGCCCTCCAAAAAAGTCAATAGGGCATTATCCACACCCTTCATTTTTCCCGCCCGCCGAAAATCTGCTGTTTTGCTCTCAACAACATTCCAACATTCTGCAGAATGTTGGAATGTTGTTTGTTAATAATTCGCACTTAGCAATCGGATTGCTAAGTGACTGGCGTCTTATTTCTAACGCGGCCCGCCGGAAATCTGCAGATTTTCTCAATCAATAACCTGCCAATTATAACTATCCTTTTTAGTTCGGTATAATTTGCATTTATCCAACTCTAAAGCATCGAGACCTAATTGAGCGCATTGGAGTTCTGGATTGAAATCAGATGAAAAAATAGTGCTTCGTTTAATTGTAATTGTGCTACCAAAAGTTGGCAGAAAGTTAGATAATACTTTATCGCTTATTGCTTGGTTTATGTTATCTGTGTATTCATTTACCTCTACCCATACATAATTTTTTGGAAAGGAACGGTATAAATTACAGGCAAATAAATCTTTGTCAGTAAAACCCAACATAGAACAGCTTAATGATGGATTGAGGTCCACTCTAACCTTAACATCTGTACGAATCTGCACTTCACTTCCTACCGGCGGGGCAGGCTGACCTTGATAATCAATTTTATTTTCTCCTTGTTTGAGCTTTGGGATTATACTTTTGATAAAGTTTATTGGTACAGCGAAGTTAAGCCCTACATCTATTTTAATGCCCTGAATTTTGGGCCCTATACCTGCTACGTGTAATCCAATAAGTTTTCCGTGTTCACTAACCCACCCACCTCCACTACTGCCTGGTTGTGTTTTTGCGTCTGTTTGTAAGAAGGTAAAATTATTGCCGGGCTGCTTGCCACCAATTATCCCAGTCGAAAGCACTGCGCTTGGAAGGTCTAGGGGGTGTCCAAATACTAAAACTTTATCACCAATCATTATGTGGTCTGAATCACCAAACACCACAATGGGCAAATTATTTTTACTTATTCGAACCAGCGCCATATCATTAAACTCATCTCTTCCTATAATTTTTCCTATGTGTGTTTCGCCGTTGCTTAAATAAACTTGCACACTGTCAAAACCTTTCACAACATGCGCAGCTGTTAATATCAAACCATCAGATTCAATTGTTACTCCGCTTCCTACGCTCTCTGAATCCGTAGTAAATGTTTTAATCCGTGTTATTGCAGGTATAATCCTATTAGCTATTTCTGTAACAGTGAGTACACCATTTTCTGTTTTGATTTTATCTTCAGATTTTGGAATACTAATAATATTTCCATACCGATCAACAACCACACCAGTAGAAAGAATGAAGTTTCCTGACTCCTGTGAATTTTGCTGAGTTGTTTTTGCCCCCGCAGTTGATTGGCTTTGTATTTTATTCTCCAACTCTTCCCGCTTTTTTCGTTCTTGCAACAACAAATTACGAAGTTCATCTAACTCTTTTTTTGTTAAGTTCACTTCATTCGATCCCATTTCTGACCCGCCGCCTTCAGATTTATTTAACTCGGCGATTTTGTTGAGTGCTTCTTCTTGGCCTTTTTTGCTGGCTTCAAGAGCTTTCGTTATCGCCTCTTTGGCTTCGTCGGGGACTTTAGACAAAACATCAGCCAAAATTTCTTGGTGCTTTGAGGTATTATTCGCGATTAAATTAAGCAAACTTTCGGCTTTGGTTTCGTCTTTAACTTTTTTTGACGCCTCCGCCGCGAGAGCGATGTTTGCTTCATAGCCCGAAATCGCCGTTTTAACCGCGTCTGAATTTTTATCTCCGGCAACCGCCTCGGCTTCGGTGAGCCGCTTTTCGGCGTATTTAAGCGCCTTCTCCGCTTTTTTCTCGGGATTGAAAGTGAAAAAGAGATTTATCTTTTCAAAAGTCGTAACAAAACCGTATAAAAAACTGCCGGGCTTAATTCCGGTGCTTTGGGCGGCCGAAACAGAAAGAGGAGCTACGAAAACAGCCGTTAGAAGCAAAAAGGAAACAACAAAAGAGAGCTTTTTCATTGGCTTAATTATACGCGATTTATTGCTTTTTCGCAATACGCGGTGTAAAATTAAAAAATTGCCGGAGTAGCTCAATGGCAGAGCAACGGTTTTGTAAACCGTAGGTTGGAGGTTCAAATCCTCTCTCCGGCTTAGCGATTTATATCGGCGTTGTCTCCGTGGCCGTCACCGCTCGCGCCGTTCCCGTTTTCGGGGTTTCCGTTCCCATTCCTTTCTTTTATCCCGCGTATTTTGCTGGCCGTGCGGAAAAGCATGCTTTCGGTCTTCAAAACCCAAATTCTCGCTTCCCTAAGGCGCTTTTCCAAAAACGTGAATGACCTTTCGCGCAAGTGCAAATGCCACGCCTCCGCGGCGTCGTCCACAAGCCCCTCCATAAACTCCGCGAAATTAAACGCGGCGAATTCCTCGCGGTTGCGGCGGATAATCGCGATTATCCCGCCGGCGCTCAAAAGAAAAATTATGGAGTAAAAGATCATGTCAATTTTACACCTCGTACCTTGTAAACCGCGCTACTTCTATTTTTTCCCCGAAACGCCCGATGGCGCGCTTGATTAATTCTTCAATGCTTGTGCTCGGGTCTTTGACATAGGGCTGGGCCATAAGCGCAATAACATCCTCCGGAGCCATTCCAGCGATGTGCAGGGCCAAATCATGCGCCAGGGCCTGAAACTCCGCGTTTTTGGCCACAAAATCTGTTTCGCACCGAAGTTCAAGCAAAACCCCCACGCGCCTGTTTACGTGGATATAAGAATCAATAACGCCGGCGCCGGTTTTGCGCTCCGCTTTTTTAAGGGCTACCGCTTCGGAAGATTTTTGGAGCAGCGCTATTGCTTTGTCCGTGTCTCCTTCCGCTTCTTCCAGCGCCTTTTTACAAAGCGCCACGGACGCCCCAGTGAGCTCCCTTAGACGTTTAACTGAATCCGCGGATACGGTCATAATTGTGTTGTTTGTGCTGTTTGTTCTTTCTCCCTGAGGCCCGCCTCGTAAGCCAAGGCAAGGCGGTCCAAAACCAAAGCGATTGCGGCCGAAGAGTTGTCGTTTAATGGTATGGGGTAATTTACGTCCCGGGGGTCGCAATCAACGTTGAGCAAGGCCACAACCGGAATATTTTTTCTTTCGGCTTCCGCCAGAGCAGTTTTTTCCTCGCCCGGGTCAACAATCACCAGCGCCCCAAGGAGGGATTTAAGGGGCCTTAACCCTCCAAACATTCTAGCAAGTTTTTTGATTTCTATCGTCTTCATCATTTTTTCTTTCTTGGAGTATTTTTCAAATTCTCCGGCTTTCTCTTCCGCTTCAAGCTTCACCAGATGCCCCAGCCGGCCCTCAAAGATTTTGAAATTAGTCAATGTCCCGCCAAGCCATCTCTCAAAAACGTAAGGCGATTTTGTTTTTTTGCCGGCGGCCTCAACATGCGCCCTGGCCGGGGCCTTTGTGCCAACCCACAAAACCGTCCCACCGGCTTTGCCCAGCGCCCTTAAAAATTCTTCCGCCTCCTTGAGCTTGGCTTCGGTTTTAACCAAATCAAAAACCTCCACATTGTTTCTGGTCCCGAAAACAAATTCGGACATTTTGGGATGGCGGCGCGATTTCGTATATCCGATGTGCGCACCGGCGACAAAAAGCTGCTCAATTCCGGCATTTTCCGTAATTTCCATAATACGGTTAAGTATACGCGAAAAACGTTGCAAAAGCAAGCGCGGCGTGTTAAAATGACATTTATGAAAACCGATATACATCCGAAATACCACAAAGCAAAAATAGAGTGCGCCTGCGGCGCGGTTTTTTCAGTCGGCTCCGCGAAAGAAAAAATGTCCGTTGAAATCTGTTCAAATTGCCATCCCTTCTACACCGGGAAGGAAAAATTGGTTGACGCAGCCGGCAGAGTGGAAAAATTCAGGGCGAGAGCCGCTAAAAAATCTAAAAAATAACTCATGGACTTCGAACTGCAAAAAAAACTCGATGAAGCCCTTCGAGAATACGATGCCTTGGAGATGGATGTCGCCGAAAGCTTTAAGTGGACCAAAGATAAAGTGGTGAAGTTCGGAGAGCTCTCAAAACTGAAAGTCATGGTTGACGAATACGAAAAAGCGGACGAGGCCGGAAAAAAAGATATTGAAGAAAAACTGAAAGGCATGCTGGGTCTGGCAACCGGCGAAGACGGTAAAGAGAGAAACAAAGCGATTTTGGAAATTCGTGCCGGCGTCGGCGGAGACGAAGCCGCACTTTTTGCGTCCGACCTTTTAAACATGTATAAAAATTATGCCCAAAAACAGGGCTGGTGCTTTTCCGTTTTGGACGAGTCAAAAAATGATTTGGGCGGGCACAAAGAAGCGGTCGCCGAGATAAAAGGCAAAGACGTTTACAGCGCACTGCGCCACGAATCCGGCGTGCATAGAATCCAGCGCGTGCCGGCTACGGAGAAATCCGGCAGAATCCATACCTCAACCGCTTCCGTGGCCGTTTTACCTGCGGCGGAAGAAAAAGAAATAGAAATAAAAGAGTCAGAATTGGAAGTGAGTTTTTCAAGGGCCGGAGGGCCGGGCGGGCAGAATGTGAATAAGGTGGAAACGGCGGTGCGCCTGCTTCACAAGCCGACCGGAATTATAATATCCTCGCGGACGGAACGGTCCCAGCAGGCAAACCGCGAGCGCGCTATGGAGATTCTTCGCGCCAAACTTTTGGATGAAAAATTGAGAAAAGAAGAAGAGATGCTCCGTAAGGAAAGAAAAGAGCAAATCGGCACTGCCGACAGAAGCGAAAAAATCCGCACCTACAATTTTCTGCAGGACCGCGTCACCGACCACCGCCTTAAAAAATCCTGGCACAATATAGAGCGTATTCTGGACGGCGATTTAGACCCGATCGTTAAGGCGTTGGGGAAGTTTCAACAGGAACCATAGGTTCAGCAGGCAAAGCGTCAATGATACTAAACGGCGCATCGCTGTCATCCACAGTGCAGGAATAATCAGCGCACTCAACAAATATAACGTAATTACCAGAGGGGGGTAAAGATTGGCCATTTTTATCGATTAATTCAGCAAGCGGCGCGACTTTCCAGTCAACAAAACCGCTATTCGGGATGTTTTGAAAAATAATTTGTCCGAATCTGGTCGGCTCATCCAAAAGCCAAATGTTCAAATTGGCAGAAGCGGGAACATCAGAAGAAACCCATTTAATGGTATAAGATTCGCCCGATACTAGATTCTCACCGCCATTCGGTGAGAGAATTGTTAAATAAGGATATCCCTTGGGGGGTTCAAGAGGTTCAACAGGAACGGAAGGAGGAACGGTTTTCACAATGTCTATTCTTGCATGGTCATCGACTCGCCAAGGTTTACTCTCAAGATCAACGGCTCTATAACCAAATACATCAATTACATAGTTGCCTTCTGTTAAATCTTGTGGACAATTCTCCCGAACACAAGCGAGCGTGGAGCCAACTACCCATTCAAAAGAATTTGTGCCTTTGGGAAGTTCTGGCGAAATTGACCAGACGCTGACGGTTTGTGCGTCGCCTACATAGCCAGAAATTTCTATCCCATAGGTTACAAGGTCGCCGCTGTCCTCCCATTGAAAAGTTTGTTTCTCGCCCAATGTCCAAGTTTCCCCGCCGACGGGATAAGAAAGGGTAATAAAAGAGGAAGGTAGGATATAAAAAATGCTGTCGCTGTCATCGAAGACATCATTTTGAGGAGCATCTTTATCTACAACCCGGATTGAATAATCCTTGCCGGCCGGAAGCGTATCTGGAATTTTCCACTCAAAAAAACCTTCGTTTTTAATTACATCAGAAATCATCCCTTCCGGTCCAGCATAAGTATCGTCACCCTTGCGAAGTTTTATATAAACCTGCGGAACTTGCTCGGATTCCCATTTGATAGTATAAGTTTCGCCGCCCTTCAACTTCTCACCGCCATTCGGAGTCAAAACTTTTATAAAAGCTTTCGGACGGGGAGTTTCCTCGCTCTTGGCATTTCCTCCACCTCCTCCACCTCCCCCGCCACCACCTCCGCCGAAACCAGCATAAGGAAGAGCAACCATAAAGCTGCCGCTTGCTGGCTCGTCCTTTCCGGTTTTGTTGCGCAAAACATCTTTGAGCGGTTTCGGCTCCGGCGGCCTGAAAGCCGCGGATTCAATGGACTGCGGAGCCGTTACCTTCAGTCCGGAGGGCAGGGTAAATTCTTTCATCACTAAGTCGAAAAACGCGGCTTCGGCAGGCACAACAAAAACCGCGAGCATAATGATTAAAATCGCTGGGAAATACGGGAAATAAAGGCTTTTTTGACTAAAACTCATATTGGCCATATGATAGCAAACTCACCCCAAAATGTCAACAACAAAAAAGAGGGCCTCCTAGATATGCCGGGGGAAGCCCTCATAAATTATGAAACTGGCGCAAAAATCATTTTTCTACTATTACACTAACTTTTATGAAGGTCCCTCCTTTCCCATCTGTCATGAACTTCACCAGATAAGGGACCATCTTCCCACAGCGCCACAATTGCCAGCGCTCGGTCCACCCGCCTGTACGCAAGCCACCACCTGGGAAACGTTTGCCCTTGGGCGGTTCAATGACATCAGCCCAAAGGATTACTCTTTCTTGGCGGCAGCTTGAGTAAGCCGCCATATCTGCCAAGATTAAAATCCGTGTTGCGTCTCTCTGTAATAAAGTATCTGCCACGGAACCAGGCAATGTCCTCGGTGCCTCGCTTTGTGCTATAGAATCATCCCCCACCATTAGCGCCAGCAAGCAAAAAACCCAAACAGCCACTTTCATGGGATTCTCCTTTCTTAAGATCAAATCCCGTTCATTATTTAGGATATTTAGAAATTTTGCAAGGGGCGCTAACGCTGGGCGAATTGCTGGAGAAGATCAATCTGCTCCTGATATTTCTGCAGGACCGCGTCACCGACCACCGCATCAAAAAATCCTGGTACAATATCCAAAATATTATGGCAGGAAACCTTGACATAATTGTTGACGAAATAATCAGTCGTTGATAGAACGCAAGTTTGTCTTTTCCGAAGATGGGCTTTTAGCCCTAGAAAAGCTAGGTGACGAACTTGGTCTAAAAGATAAAGGCGAGGTAATCAACCACGCGCTTGGGGTGTTAAAAAGCACCGTTGCGCAGATAAAAAGTGGGGGGTTGATAATCTACACCAACCCCGATACCTGCGTCGCCAAAACGATAATTTTTGACGAGCTTGAGGCTTTACTACGCAAAGTGCCCACCACTGCTTAAACCGCGGTGGTTTTTATTTTTAGTTCTATAACAAAATCGACCGATCGGTCAGAAATGTTATATCGAATTAATTTTATCTATCTTTGCGCTAGCTCTTGGAGCAAATCAATCTGCTCCTGGTATTTTTTGGCAATGGCCATGACGTCGTCGCCATAGAAGCGGTAGGCCTTTTTATTCCAATTGCTCCCGGCCAGGTATTTCATAGCGGCTGTCCACTCAGCGTTGTAATTTCCCGCTTTGGCGCCGTTGTCTTTTAGAAGCAAAGCCGCGGCCATAAACGCGTCTTTTGGTTCCCATGGCGAGGGCGGATTATTTCCGGTGCGCCTGGCAACGGCGTTTTTATAAAGCTGCCAAGTCGTTGGGATAAACTGCGCCGGACCCATCGCTCCTCCGCAATATCCGTACCACGCTTTTTTTGAAACCGGCATAAGGTCGGGGTCCAAGCCAAGTTCCGAAGTTATCTGTAAAAACGCCTCTCTTTGCTTGGCGCACCTCGCGTGCGATAAATCTATTCTCCAGTTTCCCTTGCCGACGTTTTGCCCAAGATTTGATTCTTCTGTAATCAGCCCCAGAAGAAACGCCGGCCGCACGCCCGTAGCTTTCTCGGCCAAATCGGCGTATTCCAAGGCCTTTTCAAACGGGATGGACGGCGACCCGACCAAAAGGAAAAGCTGGCTCCGGATGCTTGCCGCGTTTTTTTGCTTGTCTTTGAGGACTTTTTGGTATTCGGATTCTTTCCCCTTGGTGTCTTTGAGCAATTTTTGTTTTTCTTTTTCGTTTTTCTCCAAGGCCTTTTTCTGCAATTCCTGCAAAGCCCGCAGTTCCAACTCTTCCCGCTTCTGTTCTTCCAGCTCGTCTCTGACTTTTTCCTCTTCTATTTTTAAACTGCTGAATTTCGCGAAGGCCTGCTGCAAAGACGCCTGCAGATTGTTAATTGACTGCAATTCCCCGAAGAATTCCGATACGTTGTCGTAAATCAAGGCGAGCTCCAAGGCGGAAAAATTATCGTTTTGCCTGACCTTGCGCAAAAATTCCGTAAGCGACTGCCGGGACGCGTTTATCTCGGCGACCAGCTCTTCAATATTTTTTGATTTTTGGTTTATATCTCCGATTAATTTTTGGATGTTTAAAGTTCTGGCTTTGATTTCCAGTTTGGCTTTGGATATTTCGGCGTTCAAAATGTCTATCTCCCGCTTCAGCGAATCCGCTTCCGCCTGTTTGGCCTGAATCAATCCTTGATATTGGTCTATCTGCGTTTCGTACTCGCGGAGCTGCGTTTCCAGCTCCGCGCGGCGCGAATTAACCAGCGCTGGGTCAATCCCGTTAGAGGCGATGCCTCTAACGGGATCAACCTGGGCGTTGGCCAAAGACGCGGCAAGCAAAAAAACGCTTATTAAATTTATCAGATTACTCATTTTTTGGAGCGGCTTTGCCCGCCACGCCTTCTTCGGCTTCGGCTTTGGGCTTCTTGCTCAAAACTTCAATGGACTCCAAAGACGGCTCTGCGGCGGTTTCAGCCGCCTTTGGCTCTTCCTCTGCCCTCGGGGCTTCAACCACGGCAACCGTCTCAGACCGGCTATCCAACAAAGAAACCGCTGCCGGAATTTTTAAATCGCTTATTAAAATGGAATTCCCTATGGTTTTGATGGCGGATATGTCAACGGAGATTGAGTGAGGCAGGTCATTCGGCAAGGCCTCGATTTTAAGAGAGTGCAAGACTTTAACCAAAACTCCCCCGGCTTTCACAGCCTCCGACTCTCCGACGAACTCCAAAGGCACGTCAACACGGATTTTTTTGTGCATATCCACCGCGTAAAAATCAGCGTGAACGGGCGTATCTTTTAAAGGGTCAATGGCAACGTCGTGTATCAGCACGTTTCTTTTATGCCCGCCTAAAACCAGCTCAATAACGGTGGATTCTCCGGCAAACCTCCAAGTCCTGTTGAAATCCGACTCTTTTACCGAAATCGGCTCCGCCGCCTTGCCGCCGCTATAAACCACGGCAGGCAAAAAGCCCTTGCTGCGCAAGATTTTTACTTTTTTACCCAAAATATCCCGCTTTTCGGCAGTTATTGACTGCATAAACTCAATATTACCCCGAAACGCGCTATTTTACAATATTAGGCGGTTCTTTGCCGGAAAGCGCCGCGATGATATTTTCGGCAGCCAACTCCGCCATCTTATCGCGCGTTGCTTCCGTGGCGGAAGCGATGTGGGGAGTCAAAATAATATTTTCCAATTTTAAAAGCTCGGGTTCAATCACCGGCTCATTTTCAAAGACGTCAAGTGCGGCGCCTTTTATAATATTATTTTTCAAAGCTTCCGCTAAAGCTTTTTCATCAATTACTGGCCCGCGGGAAGTGTTAATCAGATACGCTGTGGGTTTCATAATCTTCAAACTCTCCGCGTTAATCAAATGATGTGTCATCGGCAAAAGAGGGACATGGACGGAAACGAAATCCGCTTCTTTTAAAACTTCCTCCGCGCTCGCCCGAAACTGGGCGTTGAACTCTTTTTCAAAATTCTCGTTTCGCTTCACGTCGTAATAAACAACTTTCATGTCAAAACCGCGAACGGCATGGTGCGCCACTCTGGAACCAATTCTACCGAGACCCAAAATCCCGAGCGTTTTTTTAGAAACATCCGCCCCCAAAAGCATCATCGGCTCCCAACCGTGGTATTTTCCCGCGCGGACAAATCTATCGGCCTCGGCAATGCGGTGAGCAATGGCAAGCATCAAAGCGAAAGTGTGTTCGGCCACGGTGTCAGTAAGCACGCCCGGCGTATTTGAAATCATAATCCCCGCTTTTTTGGCGGCTTCCAAATCAACATTATCAAAACCCACAGCCATATTGGCAAAAATTTTAACGCTTTCTTTTGCCGCCTCAAAAACATCGGCGTCCAATTTATCGGTAAGTAAAGCCAAAACCGCGTCCGGCTTAACTCGCTTAACTTGCTTAATTAGCTCGTCCTTAGTAAGCGCTCTGTCTTCCGGATTTACCTCCACCTCATATCCGGCGCTTTTTAGCTTACTTATCCCCGCCTCCGGAATTTTTCTGGTCACAAATATTTTAGGCATAAGTTTATTGTATCAAATTCAAAACCGCTTCACCTCTTGACAAATTATGCTTTATTTTGCTAGTATTGTAGCTGGAAAGGAGGTGATAAAAATGAAAAAGAGCTTGCGTTTTTTGCTAGTTCCGGTTTCTATTCTTGTGGTTTTTGGAGTGGTTTTTGGAGCCATTTGGACCGGAATTACTTTGACCGGTAGGCGAGCTTACGCCGCGCAAGAAAACTGCGAGAAGCTTTATCAAGAAGCCCAAAAAGCGCTAGAACTAAGTAAAAGTCCGCACATTTCCCATAATACCCACCGCATAGCGGACGGTATCTCAAAGGGCCTTGAATACATCAGATGCCTAGATAAGCTGATTAAGCGCTAAACGCGTCCACGCTGCCGAGGAGAATAGCGATCCTCCCGGCAGTTTTTTTATTTTATTTAGAAATTTATAACACGATAAAACAGCGATACATCGTTTTCTTCCGATCGTGAGAAAACAGTGTATGTATATTAAAGACTAAAAAAATTACGTAAATTTTCGTCTTCAGTAATTTTCGCGGACTCTATCGCTACTAAATGGTTATCCAGATTAAAATCGCTCCACAAATCAAAGAAGTCTTTGGGCAAAGGATATGGATACGCCCAAACGCTTTTTTGAAGCTGGTAAAATCCAAAATCTTGCAATTCTTTTCTGAAAAAATCCCGACGCGCGCGGATACGCTCCGGAATATCAAAAATTAAGAGCCGCCATTTGCCGTCCCACTTCTTCGCTTTAGCCAGTTTTAGTTTGAGAAAAATCCTATCTGCTAATTTTTGACCCCTCTTCGTAAGAGAAAACGCTACTCGCCCGCCTTTCTGTCTTTCGCCAACTATTAAATCACGACTTCTTAGGCGATCAATGGCATTGCGGAAAGAACGTTTATTGGCGTGTTCGCAAAAAGTATGATAATAAGGATGCGGCCAAAATGATTCAATAAAAATTTTACTTACCCCGCCGAGTATTAAAAGCGCGGCATCAGATAAAGTTGGCTCATAGATTATCCTTTTTCTCATGCAATTTTATGATACACTGAAATCCTCCGATCGTACAAATTCAGTGCACTATTGACAACTTATCATAGCTTATAGATAATTTTTATATTCGATCTTCTGCGCAGAATAAAATAAGTTTTTCTTTTACGATTTTTTTGACGGCTTCTCTGGCGGAAGAGTCAAATTTGTATGGCGCGACTTCATCGGGATTTTTGGAAAATTCTTCGCGTAAGGCCATCGTATAAGCCACGCGGATATCTGTGTTTATGTGGATATTCGCGATGCCCGCTCCGATCGCCGCCTTAATCTGTTCATCCGGTATTCCAGACCCCCCATGCAACACCAGCGCGACATTTTTCGGCACTGCTTCCCTTATTTTTTTTATTCTTTCAATATCTAGAGTCGGCTCCCCCAGAGAAAGCCCGTGTATATTGCCGACGGCAATGGCTAGCCGGTTCACGCCGGTGCGCGAAATAAAGTTCTTAGCCGTGTCCGGATTGGTTAAATCTTCCGGCTTGACCGTTATTTTTTCTTTCTGTATTTTTGACTCCCCTCTCAAATACCCCAGCTCGCCCTCAACGCTTATCTGGAAATTTTTTCCACCCGAGGCGGATCCGCCTATGGCGGAATTTTTCGCGTACTCAACAATTTCTTTGGTGCCGGCAACATTCTCTTCATACGGCTCCGCGGATAAATCAATGTGGATTGAATCGTACCCGGCATCCACCGCTTTTTTTGCGGCCTCCACGCTTTTATGATGGTCGGAATTTAAAAAAACCGGAGTGCCAAGCTCTTTTCTAAAGGCATCGCGCAAAGCAACCGCCTCAAAATAACCCAGATGTTTTGCCTCGCCTTCAGATGTTCCGATTATTGCAGGAATTTCGATATTTCGATATTTCGATATTTCGAGTGCTGCTTCGCAGATTGCCCGGAATTGGTCGGACTCCGACGCGTTAAAATGCCCCGTCGCCCAACCTTCTTTCAGCGCTTTATTTAAATAATCATTCAGATTCATATCAACTTAGGAATATAGTCAGCCGGGGCTTCTGATAAATATTTTTCCAATTTATAGCGGGTGAGCAACCCTTCGCGCGCGCCGACATACTGCACAACCGACATGGAATTTATCGGCGCCCAACGGAGTGCTTCTTCAACGCGAAGGCCAAGGCAAAGCGCGACGATAAAAGTGGAAGAAAAAGCATCGCCCGCCCCCGTCCGCTCAAAGGGCGGCTTGGGGTCTGGGTAAGGAGGCATAAACCAAGCGGATGCGCCATCGTAAGCGCAAGCGCCCGCCGGGCCATCCGTAACCACGACGATTTTCGGGCCCAAATCCGCCAGATTCTTCATTAATTTTTTCACGTCTTTCTCGTTTGACTCTAAAATTCTCTGCGCCTCTTCTTTATTGCAGACAAAAACTTCCGTCCGTTTGTAAATGCCCACCAATTTTTTTCTTCCGAATTTCATCTGGAAAGTTCCCGGCTGGAAAGCTAGTTTTACCTTCGGGTGCTCGTTCATATATCTTTCAAAAACTTCGTGAAACGGAAGAGAATTTTCAGCCATTGAGGAAAAATAAACCCACTTGGGGTCGTTAAAATACGGCAGTTTATAATCGTATTCTTGGTGCTTGATTAAAAGAGTGCGGTCGTCTTCGTACCAAAGCACGTAGTGATAATTAGTTTTTTTGCCCGGGTGAGCTATAACAAATTCCGTCCCGACATTTTCTTTTTTAAGAGCGTCCAGGGCTTCCTGGCCAAAGTAATCGTCACCAACATTGGAAATCAGCGCGCTTTGAAGCCCCAAGCGCGAAGCGGCAACCGATGCGTTCGCGGCATTACCAACAGCAGGCACGACATAAACTTCTTCGTAAGGAATTTTGTCCTTGAATCGCAAACAGATCTCGCACTTTTCCTTGTTAATATTGCAATGCACCGACGCGTCTTTCAATTTAATAAACGCGTCGGTCGTGGAATCCCCTATCGCGATAAAATCATACTGCTTCATTTTATTTTTTTCTTTTTAAAACCCTTTTAACCGCCTCTTTGATGTGCGAAACGCCCATGCCAAATGCTTCCACAAGTTCGTTTGGCGCGCCAGATTCTCCGAAGCGGTTCTGCACTCCGATAAATTCCATCGGCACCGGACAATTTTTCGCCAAAACTTCCGCCACCGCCGAACCCATTCCTCCCTGAACCTGATGTTCTTCAACCGTCACCACCGCGCCCGCGTCTCTGGCGGCCTGAATAATAGTTTTTTCATCCATCGGTTTAATTGTGTGATTATTTATCACGCGGATTTTCAGCCCTTCTTTTTCCAAATCCGCCGCGGCTAAAATCGCGTTATACACCAAAGGACCACAAGCAACTATGCTCACGTCCAACTTCTCACTAGAGCCAAAGAGCACTTCGGCTCGTCCCACTTCAAAGGGCGACTCTATTGTAGTAAACACGGGCGTCTTTTCACGTGCGAAACGGAGATAAACCGGCCCATTTATGTCGACTGCCGCCATCGTTGCTTTTCTGGCCTCGTGCACATCGCACGGATTGATTACGGTCATATTCGGAATCGGCCGCATAAGAGCGATGTCTTCAATCGCCTGATGCGTCGCGCCGTCCGGCCCCACGGAAACCCCGGCATGCGATCCGGCAATTTTCACAGGAACATCATTGTAGCAAATCGTTGTCCGGATCTGCTCCCAGTTTCTCCCCGGAGAAAACATCGCGTAAGAAGAAATAAATGGAATCTTGCCGTAATTCGCGAGCCCCGCCGCAACGGTTGCCATATTCTGCTCGGCAACCCCCATCTCAATAAACCTTTGCGGAAATTTCTTTGCGAACAGATGCATCTGCGTTGATTCGGTGAGGTCGGCGCAGAGCGCGACAACTTTTTCATTCGCCTCGCCGGCAGCCAAAAGCCCCTCGCCGTAACCCTTTCTCGTCGGCGCCTGTTCAATTGTTTTGAACTCCAGAATGTTCAGTACTAATTTTACTTTCGGATTTATCGGCATATTATTGGTGCTCGCTTTTTATTTTACCGCCCAGCGTGCGGAGCTCCGCTAAAAATTTCGCGGCCTGCTCTTTATTTGGCGGAATGCCGTGCCATTTGTAATCAAACTCAATTTCTTTAATCCCCTTTCCGGGAATATTGTGCGAAATTATAACCGTTGGCTTTTCATAGATTGCTTTGGCTTCCTCCACAGCGTTTACGATTTCTTCAAAATCGTGGCCGTTGATTTCCAAAACATGCCAGTTGAAAGCTTCATATTTTTCTTTGAGGGGCTCTAAAGGCATAATATCCTCGGTCATCCCGTCAATCTGAATGTTGTTGCGGTCAATTAAGGCGGTCAAATTGTCCAGCTTTAACTTGCCGGCAAGCATTGCGGCCTCCCATGTGTTTCCCGCTTCCTGCTCGCCGTCCGACATCAGGCAATAAACTTGATTTTTCTTTCCATCCATTTTAAACCCGATCGCCATGCCGACCGCCTGCGAAAGACCGCTGCCAAGCGGCCCCGAGGTTATTTCAATCCCGGGCAAAGAGCCGCGGTGCGGGTGCCCCTGAAGACGCGTACCGAATTTTCTTAAAGTTTTGAGTTCTGATATCGGAAAATACCCGGCGTGCGCCATCGCAGCATAGTGCACCGGGCAGATGTGCCCATTGGATAAAATCAGGTGGTCTCTTTCCTCCCAAAATGGATTTTTCGGGTCGTGGTTTAAAATATGAAAATAAAACGCGGTAAAAACATCCGCCATCCCCAAGGTACCGGCCGTATGCCCGCTCCCAGCTTCCAAAAGCATCTCAATAATCGACTGCCTCACAGCATTCGCCTTCTCCTCCAAAAATTTAATTTTTTCTTCGTGCAGATGAAACATTTTCTAGTTCTGCGATTGCTTTTTTAATATTTTTTGACTCAAAAATTGCTTTGCCGGCGACGAGCAGATTCGCACCTTCTTTTATCAGCCGCGCGGCGACGCGCTTGTTCACCCCGCCGTCAACTTCTATTATACACTTTTTGCAAAGCGAGCGGATATGCCCTATTTTGTGGAGAATTTCTTCGCTAAACTCTTGCCCCGAGGGGCCGGGGGGCACAGCAAGCAATTGCAAAACCTCAACTTTTCCTAAGTAAGGAAACAGCTTAAGCCACGGCGTGTCGGGTTTTATAGCAATCCCGGCCTCTTTTTTAGCTTCGTGAATTTTATCTATCAATAACGCGTGCTCCTTAGTCGCTTCTTGGTGAAAAATAACACTAGAGACCGGCTTCACCAGCCATCCATCAATTGTTCTTTCCGGCCGGTCAATCATCAAATGAACCTCCAGTTTTAGTTTGGTTTTAAGCCCCACCAAATCTTTCGGCTCATGCCAGCTGACGTGTTTTGTAAAAACTCCGTCCGACACGTCCAAATGCGCCCATTTTACATATGGTTCAACTTTTTTTATCCGCTTTTTTAACTCCTCAAAATCGGAAACGTTGATTGACGGGATAATTTCGAGCATGTTTTCAGTATAACATAAAAGCAAATGAGCCTTTGAGCGGGTTTTGCCAGCAGGCAACCCCGAGAGCTCCGACGGCTTGGCGTCGGAGCTGCGAGGAAAGCGAAGAGGCTGCATTTGCTTTTAAGAATCTAGTTTAGCAATTCTGCGTTCATGCCGTCCACCTTCAAAATCGGTCTCTAACCATAGCTTCACCGCTTTTTTGGCAATTTCATCGTCAATAAACCGCGCGCCCAATGACAAAATATTGGCGTTATTGTGTTTGCGCGATAATTCCACGATTTCTAGAGTCCCTCCGTAATATACCGCCGCGCGCGCGCCTGTTACTCGGTTAGCCGCCATCGCCTCGCCTTGGCCGGAACTGCCGATGACAACCCCTCGACTATGCTCGGGGTCGTTCGCCACAGCTTCTGCCACTGGGCGAACGAAATCCGGATAATCATCCTCCGGCTCATATTTAAACGCTCCATTGTCTTCAACATCATGCCCCAAACCCGCGAGATATTTTTTTAGCATCTCTTTCATCTCATACCCCGCATGATCCGCCCCGATATAGATTTTCATAAATTCTCCGCCACTCTCCTCACATGCTCCACCAAAGTCGCCGTGTAGCCGGATTCATTGTCGTACCACGAGAAAACTTTTACAAGGTCGCCTGCCCCGACAGAATCATCGGGGCCGCCTAAAACTTGGGTCAAAGATAAATCAATAATCGCGCCGTAGGGCTCGCCGACGATGTCGGTGACTACAATCTGGTCTTCCGTAACTTTTAAAACATGCGCCCAGCGGGGTTTCGCCGCTTCTTTTTTGAAAAGCTCGTTTACTGCCTCGCGCGTAGTTTTTTTCTCAACCAATGCCGTGGTCACGCTAATTGAGCCGGTAATCACCGGCACGCGGAGAGATTCCGCCTGGAATTTTCCTTCAAGCTCCGGGATGGATTGAATCACGGCTTCCGCCGCTCCGGTTGTGGAAGGAACAATATTTAACGCGGCAGCGCGACCGCGCCTCGGGTCTTTCGCGTCCGGCCCGTCCACCAGCTTTTGCGTGGCAGTATATCCGTGGATAGTTGTCATCACCGCCCTTTTAATTCCAAAATTTTCCAGCAAAATTTTAAGAACCGGCGCGACGGAATTTGTGGTGCAGGAAGCATTGCAAGTGAGAGGGTGTTTGTTGTTTTTAAATAAATCGTCGTTTACGCCAACCAGCGCGGTAACCACATCTCCCGTTGCCGGCGCGGTAATGACCACGCGTTTTGCTCCGGCATCCAAATGCGCCTTGGCCTTTTCGCCATCCGCAAAAAGACCGGAAGATTCCACAACAATATCTATACCCAATTTTCCCCAAGGCAATTTCGCCGGGTCTTTCTCCGCCAAAAATTGGACGCCTTGCGGCTCCTTTAAATATCTTCCGTAAACAGAATCGTATTTAAGAAGATAATGGAGAGTTTTTTCATCCGCCAAGTCGTTTACCGCAATAATATCCAATCCGCCAGCTGGCGGACGGGCATCGTAAGCCGCCCGGAAAAACGACCTGCCAATCCTCCCAAACCCATTTATCGCGATTTTAGCCATATTTGTAATTATAGCGCGTTAAATAAATTAAGTGAAATATACTCTGCTAACTTTTGGAGTCAAGATTAAGAGCTTGACAAACTCTATACTAATTACTAAACTGCGCTTAGGAGGGATACAAAAATGGAGTTTTTAATCGACTTTTGGCCTTTGTTATTGATTTGGTTATTTGCTCTTCTGCCCTTGCCCTTCATGTATCGTTGCTATAGAAAGAGTCGAAAAGCAAACGAATCTTTCGGAAAATTCGCAGTCCGTATGGGCTGGAAAGTTTACTAAGCCAAGTTCGATTTCCCTTAAAGCCGCCTAAATAAAGGAGGCTTTCTTTTTTTGCCAAAAATTAGCATCAAATGTTTTGCCACTTGGCAACCGGGTTGCCAAGTGGCTATTCTAGCAACATTTCTTTCATTTCTTCATATATTTTCTTACGCCCTAAAATATCCTGTAGAGAACTTTCTGCAAATTCCTTATATTCGCTTGGCTTATTGAACTGCTCCAATATGATTGATTTAAAACACACATCGTCTTTGTCATCGACATATTCTTTCCAACTCGATCTAAATGACTCGCCTTTTATGCGATGGACTTTATTATTTAAATTTATGTAAGCGCTTAAATGCAAAAAATATTCATTAGAATGGATATGGAGCGCTTTAAATTTTCCCTGGAAAAGACTGCCACTTCTTTTGTATTTAATATTGAAAGATTGAGTATAACCAGTACCCAATCTGTGCATAAATCCGCTTATGCCATTTTCAATACGCTGCCTAAGCATTAAATGATAATGATTGTTATTTAAACAGTAACTAACAACATCGACCAACTTGGCAACTCGGTTGCCAAGTTTAGTTTTATCGCGAAAAGAATTTTCAAATAAACTGCCTATTGGCTTTTGGCTATTAAATTCACGCATGCTTTGCAAAAAACGCTCGAAATCATGAGAGTCCAAAAACACAGAGCGTTTATCCACTCCGCGATTATAAATGTGGTAAAATTCCCCGGTAGCAAAACGGATTTTCCGCATGAGTAAAATTTAGCACTTGGCAACCCGGTTGCCAAGTGGATTAACCAGCAGCGGGGGGTTGTTTTTCGCGTTTAAGTAAATAATTATATGCGGCGAGAGCGGCTTTTACGGCGTCGCCCACCGAAATATTGTTTTGCTTGTAAGGGTCGTCGGTGACATCTCCAGCCGCGAAAATTCCCGGGTGCGAGGTTGAGCCGTGCCGCGGGTCAATTTTTATCTGCCCCCACTGGTCAAACTCCACCAAATCTTTTACTATCTCTGAATTTGGCCGTGAGCCGATTTCTACGAAAACCCCTTCAACGCTCAGCGCTTTTTCTTCTCCAGTTTTTGTATTTTTGTATTTAATCCCCGTTACAAACCCGTTCCCTAAAATTTCCAATGTTTCCGCGTTTAAGATTATCTCTTTAAGTTTCGGATTTTTCTTGATTTCTTCCTGCTCCGCCGGGTCCCCTTTTAAAGCGTCTCCGCGGTGGATTAAATAAATTTCAGAAGCATAAGGAAAAAGGTCAACTACCGCTTCCAGTCCGGCGTTGCCGCCGCCCACAACCGCGACTTTTTTGCCGGAAAAAAGCGGCGCGTCGCAGGTTGAGCAATAAGCCACGCCTTTGCCTTCAAATTTCTTTTCTCCGGGCACTCCGAGTTTTTTTCTTCTTGCGCCGATTGTTAAGATAAGCGTTCTTGCCTCATAAACATTATTTTGGCCGGTCTTGACCTCAAAATCGCAAATTCTATCTTCATCGCACTTGATACTGCGAATCGCAGTTGCTCTCTCCGGCGTCTTTATCTCAACGGCGTCCGGAAAAGCGCGCACGTGCGCTTCAAGTTTTTGCGCGAGGTCAAATCCGGAAATATGCGGCTCGCCTATCCAGTTTTGGATATCGCTGGAAACAAGCGATTGCCCGCCGAAAGAATCGGTAATTAAAAGCGTTTTAAGTTTTTTTCTGGCGGAATACACCGCCGCCGCCGCTCCGGCAGGTCCCCCGCCGATGATTATTGTGTCATACAGCATAAAACATTATGGCTTATGGCTAATCCGGCACCAATTCCGGTCCGGTGTTTTTATATTTTAATATAAAATTTTTAATTATCTCTCCGTTAAAAGAATCAATTTTATGAATTCTCCCCCAACTCACAAGCGCTATGGAAGAATCGTTTTTTTCTCTGGGCGTTAAAATCACTTTGCTTTTGTAACTCCGCACCAAATCTTTAAGCTTTTTTATTTCGTCCGCTGAAATTGACGGCCTGTAAGAAATCCATACTCCGCCGTGTTCTAAATTATGCACTAAATTTCCATCCGAAAGCGCATTATCATAAACTCCCCAACGAGCCGATTTGGCGTAATGAGCGCCGGAAGACGGCGGGTTTGTGCGATATTCAACTTTTGTTCCCTCCGCCACGTGCGCCGCGCCTTCTATCGGAAATGCTTCGCCAATTTCCGGAATGGAAACCAATTTTGAAAAATAGTTAAAAACAAAATATCCGGCCGCGGCCAGAATCAAAATAATTACTGGCCAAACAACAAAATTATTTTTTGAGCTCTTCATCAATAATTTTTTGAAAAACCGGGAACGGCTGGGCTCCGGAAATCAACTGCCCGTTTACGAAAGTTGCCGGAGTGCCGTTCACTCCAACCGCTCTGCCCGTATTTGACGTTTCCTCAACTGCTTTGCGGTACTTCCCCGAATCAAAGCAGGAATTAAATTTTGTTTTGTCCAATTTCAGCTCTTCCGCGAAACGTTTCAAATTTTGGTCGGAAAACGCTCCCTCGTTTTCCCCCCGCTGGCTGTTAAAGAGATGGTCGTGATATTCCCAAAACTTCCCCTCATCCCCGGCGCAGCGGGCCGCCTCGGCCGCCCGGAACGATTCTTCTCCCAAAAACGCGAAATCGCGCCATGAAAACACAGCTTTCCCGGTTTTAACATATTTGTCTTTAATTTCCTGCTCCGCGGTTTGAAAAAATCTTCCGCAAAACGGGCACTGGAAATCCCCGTATTCAATAATGGCGACTTTCGCGGCGGGGTTTCCCAAAACAAAATCGTCTTTTTGGATTTTTAAGGCGTCTGCGCCATCTTTAATCACCTCCCCTTTCCCCTCCTTACCAAGGAGGGGATTTTTGGGGAGGTTAGAATACAAAACCGCCCCGGCGACTATCACGCCGGCTAAAATAATCGCTCCAGGAATTAAAACTTTTTGGTCCATCTATATCTCTCTAAACTCGGGGCTTGTAGAATTTACTTTAAGGTTAACGTTGACCGTGCGGATAAGTCCTCCGCCTTCGCCTTTGATAGTTACTATGTAATTCCCCGGAGCGGTCGTGCCGGGGACGATTACTTTAAACGTCGAGCCGGAAGAGTATTGATTGGAAGGCAAAGTTGTGGGATTAAAAATGTAAACGTCGCTGGGAATCGACGGGGAAACGGAGTTAAATGAAAGAGTAACCAGCTGACCAAATTGGTCGAAAGGCGTGACGGTTATTTTACTTGTGTTGCTGCTTCCGGTGCCGACGCCGGTTACGTTGACGATGACATTATTGGAAGAATTGAGCGAGAAATCAGGCACCAAGCAGTTTGCCGGAGTCGTGAAGTTCGCCGAAGAAGACCAGTCGGACCAAGCACCGGTTGAATCTTTTACCGCAACCCTGAAATAATATTTTGTGCCGAAAGCGAGAACGTTGGCGGGAGTGATGTAGAGTTTATCAGAAGCATCTTTATAGACATCAATCAGCATTGAATTGAAACTTGGATTGTCATCCAGCTGGAGCCGGAAAGACGCCTGTGGATTGTTGTTAGGGTCTGAATAACTCCAGCTTGTCTGAACCTGATTAGACGGGCAGAAGAAACTGATATCCGAACTCAGTCCTGAAGCGCTGGGATTAGTCGCCGAAGGGCAAGATACAGGATTTGTGCAACCGCCTCCGCCGCCACCTCCGCCTCCTCCGCCGCCGCAGTTGCCAATACATCCACCTCCGCCGCCTCCTCCGGGACAACCGGCGTTAGTTAAACAGCTTGTTCCGCCTCCGCCAAAGACGCACTGATTTTGGCCGTTGCAAGAAAATCCTTCGGGAGCCAGAACCGTCACCGAAACAGTGTCTATGTTAGACTGGGCATTTTGGCGGTCAGTTATTCGCAAAACCTGGTAAGTGTAAGTGCCGGGGGCGTCGTTAAAGGTTTTCGTTCCTAAAGAAACATTGCAGGCGGAAGGCGAAGATGGATTATTGATTGTTTGCTCAAAAGTTGGCGATGTTTGTTCAAGGTCAGCATTCCATTCGCATTTGCCGCCGTTGGATACTCCGTTTGCGGCGTCCGTCCATCCATTTGGGTCGGAGCTGCCGGAAGCGGAAAGGTAAATGGCAGTCGGCACTCCCTTTATTACCGTGATTGAATCTGTGAAATTGGAATTGGCTGCGGAAATTTTAGCATCCGCCACCGGGGATTGATTTGCAAACCCAACAGAAACTGTATTAGAGCAAGAGACGGTTTTCTCCTGTGTGCCGGACGTAACTTTGACCGAAGCCGATTTTGTTCCCGTGGTTTGGTAAGTTTTAGTGACGTCTTTTGTGCTGCCGGTGAGATCATCCGTGCCAGACCAGGAGTAAGAGTAAGAGCCGGTGCCTCCGGTTGGAGCCGCTGACCACGTCGCGCTCTGGCCAGTGGTGATGGAAGTCGGCGAAACGGAGCAGGAAGCCGAAAGTATGGGAATTACGGTAAGATTAACGCTCGCGGAAACGCTGCCCCCGGGCCCTGAACAAGTCAGGGTGTAAATGGTGGTAGAAGATGGTGAAACATTTTCAGAACCGGAAATGGCTTTGGAACCCGACCAACCGCCCGAAGCAGAACAACTCGTTGTATTTTGAGAACTCCAGGAAAAAGTGGACGATTGGCCCTGAACAATAGTAGACGGATTTTCGGTGAAGGTGAGAGTGGGCGCAGGAATAACTTCCGGAGCAACATCAATGTTCCAGGAAAAAGTTTGAGAGGAAAACGGAGGGAAAGTATTAGTAACCACGGCAACAGATTCTCTCGCCTCCCCGCCCTCTCCGGAACAAGTAAGGGTGTAGAGCTTGGCTTGATTATAAAGAGCGCCGGTTGGTTCGGAGCCAGAAGTCGGGCGCGAGCCGCTCCAGGCGCCGGAGGCCGTGCAGCTTGAAACCCTTTGGGTACTCCACTGCAAAGTGGCCGAGCCACCGTTGGGAACCGAAGCCGGAGAAGCAGTTAAAGAAATAGAGGCGCCGCATTGATTCGTGCAATTTACGAAGTCGCCCTCATTATCACGCTCGCAAGAAGCATTGCAAGTTTGTTCACTTGGATCGCACCAGTTATAGACTGTGTAGCCAGACTCGGAGTCTTCATAGCTTCTCACATTGCAAGCCGGCCCGGAATAAGAAGGTGGGGGCGTCGTTCCGCTGCTAAGCCGAAAATAGAAGTAATTTCCGCCAAAAGCCGCAAAAGGCGCCGCGCCGATATTTATGCCGAGTGTTGCCGCAGGACCAGCAGTGGTCACCGTGCATTTAGTCGTAAGCTCCCTTATACCCGTGCCCAAAACCTCGCTTTTCACGGCAAAAGGGTCGCAGGAAAGCCCCGAAGCAGAAATAGAAACCTGGGGACGCTGAATTCCAACCACGTAACAATTCCAGTATCTGCCAATGCGGGTTTGGTAAGCCCTGCCATCCGGGCCGCCGCAAAGAGTTTGGGCATCTGTGTGCGCGGAAGAACCATATCTGTCAGAAACCTGCGAAGGGTCAACCGTATTCGCCCACACCGCGGGCGGAGAATCGCCATAGCTTCCCAAAACATTGTAGCTGCCGAGCAGTGTAAGGGTAACGTTCAATCTGTCCCCCGGCTTCAAAACGTCTCCGGAGGCAAGCAACGAACCACCGGCTTTTCTTACTTCCCCCGTGTAAACCACATTGGCAAGAGTGTTGATATGCCCAGCGCACACGCCGCCGCAAGTGCGGTCGTTTTCAAAGCCAAAGCCCTCGGAGCTTGACTGCTGCCCCGGAGTCGTCGCGGCGACCGCGGAGTCTGGCACTCTTGCCTCAAAAGAACCTACAATCAAAAGCGCGCCGATTAAAAACAGGGTTACAAGAAAAGTATGATGATGTTCGCGAATTAAATTCATGGCGTTGGCTGAATGTCTTTATTTCTAAAATGTTTAAGCAGGAAATACAAGGCGGCCGCGGCAATCAAAATGCCCGCGCTCAAAAGATACCAGTTAATTTTTGATTTTAAACAAAGTGGTTCGCTGAACGCGGAGCAGTCGTATAAGATTTCTACGGCGTCCACTAAATTATTTTTGTCGTCGTAAAGCTTGGCCGAAAGCGTCAATTTGTCAAAAGCTGAATTTCTGACATCTTTGGCTAAAACATCTATAGCTCCTGTAATTTGGCCTTCGTATTTGGCTTCGGTTATGGTTCTGCCACTCGGAGTTTTAAGCCCCACCTCCAACTTCCCACCTCCAACCCCATCAGTAGTGTTATGGTAGCAGGCAAAAATAGCGGCCTTATTGCCTGATGCAAGCGGGAACTGCGTTATTCCTACATCATTCAATCGCGGTCTAAAGCCCTCTTTCACAAAGCGGATGTGAATCTCGCTCTGCTTATCGCCCGCTTGAGCTTTTATTTTCAAAAAGTAAACCGGCCGGCCGACAACATCAAGATCGGCTGGCAGAATTTTTGACGCGCCGGCGCCCAAATCAACTTTTTCGCTCCAAGATTTAATCAGGTTTTCTCTGGACGCTGCGTCCCAAGCATAAAGCGAGTAGAAAACGGAGGCGCTAAGGTTTTTGCCGGTCTCATTTTTTAAAGGAACGCCGACTTTAAGAGTTTGAGTATCATCAGGAAACACCATCGGCAAAAATCCGAAAATGCGGTAGTTCTTGCCATCCACTTTGACGCCCGTGCGATCAAATCTTATAGATTTCTCGCCGCTTCCTTCCAGCGTGAAAGTCGTGTATCCTCCGTAAATATCGTCAGTAAAAGAAAGGCCGGAGATGTTAAATTTATTTTGAGTAAGAAAATACGAGGTCAGAACGTAAGTCCCGGCAGGAAAGCCGGATTGAAGCTGGTAGGGAATATTCACGAATTGCCTCTCCCCCGCCAGAAGATTAATGTTTTCTTTCGCGACCCATTCGTCAATAATGTCGTTTCCGACCATGGAGCGCGGGTCAAGCTTGCTGACTCTCAAAATCAAAGACCCGCCCACTAACGGGTGGCTGTTTTTATTTGTGAGAGAGCCTATGAATTTTGCGCCCTCGCCAGCTTTATATATCTGCTTTTCGCCGTGCAAATCAATCTCCACTGACTGGAATTTATAATAGTCAAAACAGCTTTCAGCGGAAGCTAAAAAAGGCAAAAAAACCAAGAAAAAGCTTAAAGCCAAGACCTTGCGCATAAGAGCATTATATCATAAAAGAATTATAGGTTTCCTGTGTATATCTATCCCATGTTGTCCGAAACTTAGTTTCGGTCAAGTAGATAAGCATCTTTTGTGTATTTATTCCCCGCGTCCCAGCTCATCCAAGACGTCAAGCCGGAGTCGTAAACAGCTTGAATCTGTGCGCGGACTTTCGAGGCGTCGTAAGTGGCACCCAAGTCAAAATCCTGAATCCAGGGGCGGAGCTTGGAAGGCGTGGAACTTGCGGCGATCAACCGCTCCACCGCCTTGTTCATTGAAAAGCGCACAACCTCGTAAGGATGCGCCGCAGGATTTTTGTAATTTTGGAACCCCGGCGGGTAATGCGACGGATAAACCATAGGAGAAACATAATCAAAATGCGGGGCAATGTTTTCCAAAACCTGCCCGATATTAAGATCGTCCGGATTGGTGGCAACCATTCCGAAAACGTCGGCGGAGATTGGGACAGGCAAATCGCTTAGCGCGCTATTTAAATAGGCAAAAAATTCTGAAAGGACTTCAACTTTATTTCTTTTGCCCGCTATTGGAAACATTATGTCGGACATGTTGCCGTCCGATGGGAATCTAATATAGTCAAAATTAAGCTCGTCAAACCCCGCCGCCTCCGATGCCCTTGCCACTTCTATTATATAGTCCCAAAACTCGCGCGCGGCCGGGTCAAGATATGAAAGCCCCTTTTTGTCTTTCCAAAGCAGGCCGTTTTTTTTCTGCACGGCGATCTCCGGATGTTTTTTTGTGTAAAACGGGTCCTGAAACACGGTAATGCGGGCGATGACGTAAATGCCGGCGTCGTGCAATTGCTCAATAAAATTCTTCATGTCTCCTACGCGCATTTCCTCCGAGCCAACTTCCTGTATTTTTTGGTTCCCGGTGTTAAAAGAAATTCTGCCGGTGTAATCTTTAATGTCAATCACGATGCTATTAAGTTCGGATTTTTTCACGAACTCAACAAGCTCTCCGCGCCAATCTTTGGTGCCCGCAACCCAGCTGGTCATATAAATTGCCTTCACCGGTTCGGGAGTTTTTACGTGTCTTGGTTTTTCTGGCTCGGAGATGACGGCCGGAGTTGTTTGAAACGCGCTCCCGTCCCCCGCCCCATAAGTTCTCACAAAAGACCACAACGCCGTCGCCACAAGCGCCACTCCAATCACCGCGAGAGCCGCGTCGGAGCGGCCAAGCGCCAGTTTATGAAAATATTTTTGACGTTTCATCTCGATTCGCGCCTTTTTCTATGAGCTCCGACAATATTATTTTATCATTAAACCGGTTGATTAAGGTAGCGCCGGCCAGCTTGCCCGCGCTGAAGAGAAGCCGTGCGCAATTATTGTCTCCGGGAATTATTTTTTCTTCATCAAAGTCCTCCGTGTCGCCCAAAGCGGAGAGTCGCAGGCCCAAATTGGATATGTTGTAAGCGGGCACGGCCCGGAAAATCTTGCCGCCGCCTGCCATATTCAAAGCCGCGGTTTTGCCCTGCAAAAAAGCGTTTGTCCAATTGCCGACGATTCTTTTTTTACCCAAAACAACGTCAAAAAACTCCGCTATGTCCCCCGCCGCGAAAGCATCCTTGTCAGAGGTCTTTAAAAACTCGTCCGCAAGTACGCCCCTGCCCACTTCCAGGCCCGGGAAAATACTCAAGTCGCGGGAAAGGCCTATTCCCAAGCACGCCAGAGAGGTTTTAAAAAGAAAGTCCTCTATATTTTTGTGTATTATAATTCCATGCTTTTTAAAATTTTCCTCCAGAAGCTCGCCGCACGCTTTTCCGAATCTCTCTTCGCCCCAAATGTCTCCTTTCGCCGCAATATGGACGCGGACGCCGGCCAAGCTCAAAATTTCTATAAACTCAAGCGCGATGAAACTCTCGCCGGCGACCAGCGCGCTTTGATGCGCGCCGCTTTCCAATTCCTTTTTTATCAAATCCGCGTCTTTCAAGGTATGCATTCTTAAAATTTTGGCGGACGCCGCAGCCGACAAAAACGGCTCCGGCAGGGGCCGAGGCCGCCCGCCGGAGGCGATCAGAATCCTTTTATAAGAAACTGCCAAGCCCGTCTCCGCCTTCACCTCTTTGCGCGCGAAATCTATTTTTACCGCCCGTGTGGAAGGATAAAAATCCAGCGCGCGTTTTTCATAGTCGCCGATTTTTCTCAAAAAAAGATTTTCGCGCGGGACAAGCCCCTTGATGTATTTGGGAATCATGACGCGCGAATATAAAACATGCGGCTCATCCTCCAAAATGACTATCTTGGCGTGCTGGTCCGCTTCGCGCAAAGCTTCCGCGGCGGCGGTTCCGGCAATCCCGCCGCCTAAAATTAAATAGTCCGCTTTTTCCACAAAATAAATTATAACTGCTTTTCCTCTTTTTCCGATGCCGACCAAAAGGAAAGGACCGCCACCCCTACGCCCAAAATAAACAGCGTTATTTTATGCGCCCCCCAAGGAAAACTCAAATAAGGCAAAAGCATAATCAGAAGCCCTAATATGCCCGATGTCCATTGTTTCCACATGATTTTATAATAACACAAAAAACCAAGCCCCGCTAAGCGGGGCTTGGTTAATTATGAGACACCAAATAATTAGTATCTGCTGCGGAAACCGCCTCCCCGAGATTCGCGCGGCGGGCGCTCGGTCATCGGGCGGGCTTCATTCACCGTCACCCTTCTGCCGTCCAGCTCTTTGCCGTTCCACATCTCAATGGCCTTCTCGGCTTCCTCATCGGAAGCCATTTCCACGAAGCCGAATCCCCTGCTCCTGCCGGTCATGCGGTCCATGACCACGCTGGCTGAAGTGACGGAACCGGCTTGTTCAAAAGCCTGCTTCATGCTTTCGTCGGTGGTGTTGTAGGAAAGACTCCCTACGTATAGCTTTTTTGCCATCTAAATTAAACTAACCTAATAAACTTGCTCTGTAGGCAGACCTTCCCTACTAAAGACAATAAGAAGAGTATACACCTATATTATTCCCAGTTCAAGTAGTCATTTCCCCAACTGCAAAATTTGCAATCGCTGTGCGAGGCAGGTTGCGGGCCGCGCAAAGTTTTCAAAGCCGCTTTGAAAACTTCGTAGGCGGCTTCGGGGTTCACTTCAACTTTCCTCGGCTCAACATTGAACAACACGGCGGTGAAACCGCCACTTGGCGGCTTAGCCGCCAAGTTACTCAAAACCTCTTTTGGCGAATAAAAAAGCAAATACGCGAAATTTTTTGTCTTGTATCCATTTTTTTGAAGCAAAAAAACGTAGCAGTTCAGCTGGTTTTGATAATAGGTGTGTGAATCTTCTTTGGCGGCCCAACCTCTGGTTTTATAATCCACAGGGATATAATAATCGCCGGAAACCAAACAATCATCCAGCGCGCCCATCAGCTCCGCGTACAATTTTTCATCGCGCCATCTAATTCCTTTCATGTTGAGCCGCCATTCGCGCAAAAATTTCGGGTCGTCTAAAAGCTTACCCTCCACTTTTCCCTCAATCTCCGGCGGGAGCAAACCTTTTGCGCGGAATTTATCAAAATATTTTTTAAGCACAGCGTCCATTCCTCCGGGCAAAGACGGAAAGGCACCCGAGGGCCGATGAATCCCGCGGTTCTTCTCAAGCCAAAAGCATTTCGCGCACTCCAAAAAAAGATTCAGCGCCGACGGGGACAAAACTATTTTGCCGTCTTTATTTTTAAGCATAAAAGAATCTTAGCACATAAACAAACAAAAAAATAAAAGTCCTGCGCAAACCAACACAAGGTCTCAATTAACGACATCGCAAGTCGTTAATAACAATTTGACGACTTGCGATGTCGTAGTATAAGCTAAAAATACATGGAACTAACACATACACTAAATCGCGGCGTGGATAAAAGAAAGATTTTTCTTGACCAACAAGATCACTTTCGTTTTATTCATGATCTTTTTGAATTTAACGATCAAGACCGAGTAAACACAACTCACTATAGCTTCAACAAATCTAATGACATCGCAAGTCGTAATATTGAACATAAACCGCGCAAGCTACTTGTGGATATCCATGCGTTTTGTCTTATGCCAAATCACTATCATCTTTTGCTAACAGCTTGCGTCAAAGACGGTATTTCTAGGTTTATGAAAAAGTTAAATATGGGCTACGCAAAATACTTTAATCAAAAATACGAACGCCAAGGAACGCTTTTTGAAGGAAGGTATAAATCTGTTGTAATAAAAGACGAAGCGCATTTTATGTATATCCCCTATTACATCCATTGCAATCCACTGGATTTAAAACATCCGAGTTGGCGAGCGCGAGAACTCAAAAACCCAAAAGCTGCACTACACTTTTTAGACTCTTACCGCTGGAGCAGTCATATGGATTATATCGGCAAGAAAAACTTCCCCTCTGTGACAAACAGAAATCTTTTGCTTAAATTCTTTGGCGGCACGAAAGAATATCAAAAAAGTTTGGCGGGCTGGTTGCGAGACATGGAAATAACGGAAGTAAATGACATTAGAGATTACGCGCTAGAATAATCAATCTAACGACTTGCGATGTCGTTAATGGTTTAATTCGTTAGTGTGCGGCATGCGGTTGGCGAAAAGGAAAAGCAATGAAAGCGCGGCGGCTAAAGCGAAACTTGTTTTAAAAAATGTCTCGGCGGGAGAAAAATATGCAAGGGCTCCCAAAACAGGCAAGAAAACCACACGCACGAGGTGATAAAGAACCTCGCGGCTTAAGATAAAAGCAGATGCATCTGGAAGCGCGCGCGCGATTTTATAATACTGGCTAGACCACGCGACCAAAAGCGCTCCCGCAACCACTTTGCCGGCCACATGGTTCCCAACCATAAATCCGGCTCCCCCGCCAAAAATCCTGGATACCCACGCCACAAATAAAAGCAGTGTTGAATATTTGAGGGTTCTGCGACGTTTTCCCTGGTCCGATAAAAATCCAACTAAAAATGTCACAACGGCAACCGCCAAAAGTCCCAAAGAAAGCGCGCCTCCGAATTTCTCAATATTACCGATCGTGAAAAATAAAAAGAGCGGCCATACAATAAAATCAACCATTCGTTCCATGGCATAGCCAGCGCCAGAGACGGTGAAATTAAAAATGCCGCGGTTTTTCAAAAAGCCCGCAACCTCCGCGGCGCTCAATGCTTTTGGCATTATTCTTTTCGGAAAAAAGAAAAGCGGCAAGATGGCTAAAAAAAGAACCGCGGACCCGGCGAAAAACGCGTAGCGGAATCCAAATATCGCAATAAGCACTCCGCCGATAAACGGCGAGCCGAAAGACACAAGCGAGCTTATCATAAACTGCGTGCCGACTTCCCTGCCGATGAATTCGCCGTCAGAGGCTCCGGAAAAATCTAGATGATATCCTACATTAAATAAAAGAATGTTCGCCGCGTGCGCCAGCGGCAAAGCGTAAAAAAGCCACGCCCATTCGTTCAAATAGCCAAGCCCGAGAAAATAAAGAATTACAAGCGGAATGCTTAAAAACATCATAATCTTGTCGCTCAAAATCTTCAGGAGCGGTAAAAAAGTAAAAGAAAGCGCGGCAAAAAAGAACGAAATCAAAAAATAAAAAAATATGATTTTCCAAATGGGCGTCCCTAGCTGCCACAGATAAATTGGCACGAACAAACTGATCAGCCCCTCGCCGAAATTCATCAGTGCCAAAGACACATTGAGAGCATTAACCTCGCGATTCCCGAAAAAGCGGAAATGCTGCCGGTCAAAAATCATTATTCAAATTATAGCATATCAAAGCGGTATATTTTAAACGCTTCTTCGCCCCGGGGATTTTTTACGCTTATGAAATTCTGCCCGGCGACTGCGCTGCGGAATTCTTTTGAGGGCACGATGTTCGCCGCTTCAATAAAGTAATAAGCCCTAAACCCGGATTTTTTGTAATAATCAAACCCGTTTTCTTCAATAAACCGCAAATAAGTGTCAAAACTAATCACCGGCCAGGCGCGGTAAAAATTCAGCCGGTCAAAAATCCAAAGCCGCGGCCCGTCGTCAAAATTGCCGTAGTAAACAATGAGCGCCGGGTAGGGTTCAAGATTCTTCGCCAGCGCGTCGGCAAGCGCCTTATCCTGCAATTCATTTAAAAATAAATACTTTGGCGTAAACGTGAACGCGGGCATTTTTCCGGCAAGTTCTTTTTCCAGATAATCATTAAGCTCGTTGTAGCCCCAATTATAATTTTCGTAGCGGACTTTGGATGAAAGCCATGGCTGCGGGCCTTTAGGATAGTAGGCAATTTGATTATTGTAGGAGTAGAAAATTTCAAAAGCAAAAACCGCGATAAGCGCAAAAATAGCTATTTTTGCTGAGCCGAGCATTGTTTTTGAGCGGGTTTGGCGTTGCGCCACCCCGAGCGAAGCGAGGAAAGCGAAAAAATAATGCTCGGCGGCACTACCGACGCTCAACGCCATCCACGGCGTAAGCATCGTAAGGAATCGGTAAGCGGGGCCAATGAGCGAAAACAGCAAAAGTAAAAAACCGAAAACAAAAAACAAAAACGAATTGCGCAAAAAAATCAGAGACCCGGCGAAAATAACCAAAAACAGCCAAGAGTTTGTCGCGATAAGCCGCGGGACGAAATTTTTAACCCTCTCCCCCGCCGTCCCGATTTCTTTCCCCGGCTGGGATTGCCACTCCGGATGGGACTGGCCAAAAACATAGGAGAGCTGAAAATCAAAATGCCCCACGGCGCGGTAGAGCTCAATATTGTAAATTATTACCGGGCTGAAAATCACAAAAACAATCAGAGTGCCAAGCCACAGTTTTTTATTCAAAAAATAATCTCGTTTATAAACTGCGAGATAAGCCAAAAAAAACGGCGCCATTATGAAAACATTGTATTTCGCGAGAAAACCAAGCCCTAGAGCTATACCTGTCCAGATTAAGTAATTAGAGTTAGGTTTTCCGACCGCTTTCAAAAAGAAATAACTCGCAAGCAGCATAAAAAATATCACATATGGCTCCTGCATTCCCGTGCGCGAGATATAGACGCCGTTTAATGTCATTGCGAAAAATGCGGAGGCGAGCAGACCGGCTGTCTCTGAAAATAAAATTGCCCCGATCAAATAAACCAAATAAACCGATGCTACCCCAAAAACCGCCGAGGGCAGGCGGAACGCCCAGGCGCTGTCGCCGAAAATATTCATGAAAAAATGCTGAACCCAAAAAACCAAAGGCGGATGGTCGTGGAAAGAAATCTTCGTCCACCAAGGAATATGGGAGTCAACCCCCACACCAAAAGGTTTGGTGTGGGGGTCAAACCATTCCAATGGCGTGGTTTGGTCCGGCGCTTTGTCAAAATCCATCAGACCAATCGCCCGGAAAGCGTAGAAAACCTCGTCGTTCACCGTGTCTCCCCTTTCCAAACCGTAAATCCGCAAAACCGCCGCCAAAATTAAAATTGCGATTAGCCAATATTTCCTCATTTGAGTATTATTATAGCAATGAAATGGCTTTGGGCGGCAATCATCGTTTACCTCGTAATTTTCGGCGCGATGACTGCGCTGCGCCATTACAATTTCCAGACGCAGGCGTGGGATTTGGGCATCTACGCGCAAACCTTCTGGAACACCGTCCACGGGCGGGTGATGCAAAACAGCATTGAAGAAATCGGGCAACATCTCGGCGTGCACCTAAATCCGTTTTTATTTCTGCTCGTCCCCGGATACGTTATTTTTCCAAGCCCTTATTATCTTTTGATAATCCAAACGCTCGCGCTTGCTCTGGGCGCCTGGCCGTTATATCTTCTGGCGAATCATGTCCTGCAAAATAAAAAGCCGGCGCTGGCCGTCTCCATTGCCTATCTTCTCTACCCGGCTCTTCATTGGGTAAACTGGTACGATTTTCATCCCATTGCTTTTTTAACCCCGCTTTTTTTGGCGGCGTTTTACTTCGCCGAAATAAAAAACTGGAAGTGGTTCGCGGTTTTCGCTCTGCTTGCCGCGAGCGTTCAGGAAGACGCGGTTTTAGCAGTCGCCTTTTTGGGAATTTATTTGATTTTAAGAAAAGAATACAAAATGGGAATCGCGACTTTTCTGCTCTCTATCCTTTATTTTCTTATTTCCGTAAAATTTATAATGCCTTACTTTGGCGGCGGGCTTTTGCGCCTGGACCGCTACGACCCGGCCGTTTTTTACTCCCCGGCTTTGCTCTTAAAAACCGCCTTCAGCTACCCGAAACTGATTTATATGTTGAATCTTCTCTGGCCGGTCGCCTTTCTTCCGCTTTTGGCCCCCGCGGCGTGGCTGCTTTTGGCGCCAGGGCTCGCCCAAAACCTGCTCACCCGGTATTCCCCGCAATTTTCGGGAAATTACCAATACGACTCCGTGCTCATCGGCGCGATTTTCATCGCAACAGTTTTCGGGTTAAGAAAAGCCAACAAAAATAAAAAAGTTATTGGCCTTCTAGTCGTCGCTTCGGCTCTCGCTTTCCTGGTCCGCTCCCCTGTCGGATTTCTTAATTTCCCAACCGAGTTTTTCAAAGAAAACCCGCACAGGGACGCAATGCGGAACATGCTCTCGCATGTTCCGGCGGGAGCGAGTGTTGCCGCTAATACCAATCTTGTCCCGCACCTTGCGGACCGCGAACGCGTTTATATGCTCGGCGCGGAGCGCGCGGAGCCGGACGTTGTTTTGATTGACGGCGCGGATTACTTCGGCTTTAAGACGCCGGAAGATTTTCAAAAATACGCCGCCTCATACGCCGCCTCCGGCCTTTACGAAGCGCGGATTTTGGACGACCGCTACTATATATTGATATTGATAAAAACGAAATAATCCGGTATATTAAACGATATTCCCCGGTAGCTCAGCGGTAGACCTGCCTGCCGGTTTACCCGCCGCAGGAGGGCAGGCAGGGCGGCTCACTGTTAAAATTATGTATTTTGTTTACATCATACGCAGCCAAAAAGATAATAAATTTTATACTGGAATAACAAATAATCTAGAAAGGCGCCTTGCTCAACATAATAAAGGCAAGAAATCAACACCTTCCACATTACACCGAGGCCCATTTAAAATTTTTTACTACGAAGCATTTAAAACTCGAACGGAAGCTCGCGCTAAAGAAAAATTTTTAAAAAGTGGCGCTGGACGCGAGTTCAGAAATAGTTTATTATCTAAAAATATTCCCCGGTAGCTCAGCGGTAGAGCGGCGCCCTGTTAAGGCGACGGTCGCAGGTCCGATCCCTGCCCGGGGAGCTCGGGATCGATAAGTCACTGTTTCCGCCTTTTTATTTCACCAAGTTGTCACATGACAACCATTGACTTTTTGGTTGTCGTAAATTACCCTTTGTTTATATGGATAAAGAACTACTTTCCACCACAGAGGTTGCGAAAATATTAAACATAAGCAGGCAGGCCGTATTAAAGAAAATCAGATCCGGAGAAATAAAGGCAAAAAAAATCGGCGAAAACTACGCCATTGATCGGGAAGATTTACCCGTTGAGATTGGGGGCGAGCTTACAGAAGAGAAGAAAAAGATAATTGAAAAAGCAGTCAGAAAAACCGTCCGAGAATACGGCGAAACTTTAAAATTGCTTGGTAAAGAATGAAAAAATTGTCAGCGAAAGAAGTTGAATACGTTTGTTCTTGAAAGTTGCCTCGCTACTCCATTCCATTCATTTGGCGGAAAGAGCGCGTACAAAGGATTGATTGGAAAGGCATCAATGCTTTTTTATTTATTAGTTAAAAATCATCCGTTCCAAAACGGCAATAAAAGAAATCGAAAAATTTATCAAGACATATATGGTCAAATTATCAGATATCGGCCCGGAAGATTAATTTATGAAAATTAAGGATTTATTTATGCTGAGCAAAGTCGAAGCACCAAAATCAGATAGGCCGCGAATACGCCAGTCGGGTGGCGTATTGGAGAAAAATGGAGTTTGTTGGAGAATTTGAGTTTTTTTCTTAAAATTGGTAAAACTTTACAAATTCAAAAGCCCGCCTTTTATTGACGGGCTTTAAGGTTAAAATCGGAAGATATATCACGAGCAATCTTTGGCTGGGCCTCTTAATTCAGAAATTTTGAGCTTCGGAGATTTGCCATTCTAGAGGTGAGTTGCCCGATTGGTACCAGTTCTTTCTTTTAACCCATAAATATACAGCCGTTTATTTGCCCAATTCGTTGTATCTTGGCTGGCAACGCCTAATTTCAGCCGCTTCTAACTGCTCTGCTTCTGCCGCGGAATTACAAATTCTGTAACCGAAATATGAAGCGTCGGACCAATTGTTTTCATTAAGATGGTCCAAGAGCCTTCCGCGAATGCCGTCTAAGCCCGTAGCTTTACCGACATAGACCGGAGTCAAATTTTGACCAGACAAATAACCTATATAATATACGCCGATAACTTTACTTTCCCAACCGCTTACGGTGGTAAGGTCATAGCTATAATGTCCATTATATTCTGCCATGATGTACTGTATTTCCCATTTTTACCGTCTCTGGCTTCGACTGGCCATCGCAATTACGCCAAGAGAGGGCATAATTGGTAGAAATTTTGTTTCCTACTCTTTTATTATAGCATTTTAAAGTCAAAACATAAAATTTAGCTTCAAACTTCAGGTTATCCACAGGCGGATTATTGATTTTGACCAAATAGTCGGGTATCCTTTAGATAGTGAAAAATATCACAACCACAAGACAAAAAGAACTTTTAAGCATAATTTACAAGTATATTAGAGCCGTTGGCTACCCCCCCACCTTGGGGGAGATGCGAGAAAGTTTGGGAGTTTCTTCTAATCAATCCGTGATTGATCTCGTGCGGAAACTTGAAGAGAAAGCCGCAATAAAAAAAAGCGGCTCTGCCGCGCGCGGCATAACCATTTTACCCATGGGATATGAGATATTAGACAAACCATCATTAGCGCCTTTTCTCGGCATTACATCAGCAGGAGCGCCCGTTGAAGCCGTGGAGATTAGCGGCGAATGGAAAGAAATATCCGGAGATGTTGCTAGGCTGCAATCCGATGTTTTTATGCTCCGTATTTCCGGCGATTCAATGATAAATGCAGGAATAGATGATGGGGATGTTGTTTTGGTGCAGACCAAAAAAGAATTTATTTCCAAGGAAGTGGTGCTTGCGGAAGTGGGCGGCGATTCTACCATCAAACGCTTCATTTCAGAAGATAAACCGCCATACGTATATTTAAAACCAGAGAATCCAAAGTATGAAAATATTATTTTTACGGAAGATGTTCGGCTGAAAGGAAAAGTCATATCGGTTCTAAAAAATGATTATTGGAAACCGGTTAAATAAATAACTATGCCGACAAAAAAACCAAACAAAGCTAAAGAAATTATCTCTAAAATTTTTAGAGACGCTGAATTGGCGTTTGGCTTGAAAGAATTTGAAAAGATATCTATATTTGAAATTTTATATATTTCTGAAGATGAGAAAGGCAAATTTTATCTGCAAGATAAAAAATCCGGCCAGCCGCGCCTCGTATGGAACGAAGCAAATCAGAAAGGCAAACCGGAAGAAATTGTCCGTCAGTTGTGGGTTCACAAATTGATATCAGAGTATGGCTATCCTGCGGGCCAGATTGAAATTGAGCGCAGCGTCCAATTCGGCAGAGAAATACACGCGAAAGCGGCAGACATCGTCATATACAAAAAAGATAAAATCACGCCATATATAATTTTTGAAATTAAAGCCCCGACGGAAAAGAAAGGCATTGAACAATTAAAAACATATTTGAATGCCGAGGGCGCGGAAATCGGCGTTTGGTCCAACGGCAACGAGCGCGTGATGTTATATCGCCCATATCCTCGCGAGTTTGACGATTCTCTTTCGGATATCCCGCGTTTTAATCAAACCATTGACGATTTATTTGAAATGAAACGAAAGTGGTCGGCGCTCACTCCGCAGTTTGATTTCACTCATATCATCAAGCGCATGGAAGAGCTGGCGCTCGCCGGCTCTGGCGCCAATGTTTTTGAAGAAATTTTCAAAGTTATCTATGCCAAACTTTACGATGAAAAGATGGCCCGCGATCAAAGAGAAAATGAAGAAGTGCTGTTTAAAAAATACCGCGACCCTGATAAAACATTCCAGGTCATAAATGATGAACTTTTCAGAAAAGCAATTAAAGAATGGCCGGACACCTTTGAACCAACCGACAAAATCCGCTTATCGCCGGATCGGCTTAATGTCTGCGTGGGATTTTTGGAAGGAGTGCGGCTATTTGAAACCGGACAAGGGGAGTATGAGCTTATAGACGCATCCTTTGAATATCTGATTACCGAAGTGTCGCGAGGCAATAAGGGGCAATACTTTACTCCGCGCCATGTGGTTCGAATGTGCGTTCAAATGCTTAATCCAAAACAGGAGGAATATGTTATAGACCCGGCCTGCGGCTCCGGCGGATTTTTGCTTCACTCCATGTATCATGTTTGGGAAAATATGAAAACCGAAGCGGCTCGCAAAAGCTACGCCGCCAAATATGTTTTCGGCTTAGATTTTGACGACAATATGCGCCGGATATCGCAGGCGCTTATGCTTATTGCCGGAGACGGCAAGCACCATATATTCAAACGTGATTCGCTGGACGCGCGCGATTGGCAGAGACCCGAGAGCGAGGACGCGCGAGTTAATTTAAAGCCTTTGCTTTTCCACTTTGATAATCCGGCAGACGAGCGGGAAAATCAAAAAACATACCGCTATTTTAATTTTGATTTGCTTTTCACTAATCCGCCGTTTGCCGGAGAAAATCCGGAGCAGGGACTGCTCCGTCAATACACTCTCGCCAAAAAAGAAGGCGGGAGATTAAAAAATAATGTTGAGCGGCACATTCTTTTTATTGAGCGGACGCTGGATATGCTCCGCCCGGGCGGGCGGATGGCGATTGTTTTACCACAAGGCGTTTTAAACAATACGAATATGGAATATGTCCGCGAATATCTTTTTAATAAAGCGCGGATTTTGGCTGTAGTCGGGCTTCACGGAAACACTTTTAAGCCGCACACAGGCACAAAAACAAGCGTTTTATTTTTACAGAAATGGCCTGAAAAAGACTTGTCCGCCGAAGCCTCGGCGAAGGCGGATTACCCGATTTTTATGGCCGTTTCTAAAAAAGGAGGCAAAGACAATTCCGGCGACTACATTTATAAAAAAGACGCCGCCGGAAACTATGTCCACGACGCTAAAGGCCGTAAAGTTCTAGATCACGATTTGGATGAAATCGCGGAGGGATTTTTGAAATTCGCGAAAGAACAGAAATTTGGTTTTTGTGAATAAAACCATGAGCATTCAAGAGCAATTTGAAAAATTTTACGAAAATATACAATTAACGCCTTCCCAGAAAGAAGACGCAAAAACCAAGTACACAGGAATATGTAAGAAATTACACGATCACTATTATCCAAACGTGGAATACGACGGTAGCTCGAAGTTGTTAATTGGCTCCCATGGAAAACAAACACATATCCGACCCGCAAGAGATGTTGATGTTATTTTCATAATGCCCCCAGAAAAATTTGAGCAGCACGACGATAACCAGTCAAATGGGCAATCTCAGCTTTTACAAGATGTAAAGAAAGTTCTGGAAGAAAAGTATCCCGATACGCCAATCCGAGCTTTCGGTAAAGTCGTTGTGGTAGAGTTTTCCGACACTAAACATAATGTAGAACTACTACCAGCTTGGGAAAACGCAGACGGGACTTTTATTATTCCCAACTCCGAAAATGGCGGCTCTTGGGAACAATGGGATCCGCGTTCAGAAATTCAAAAGATTCAAGATTCTGATTCGAGAACAGGTAGAACAAAAGCTTTAATTCGTATGATAAAAAAATGGTCGGAAAATTGCACCGCAGAATTAAAGTCATATCAAATAGAAAACAAGGTGCTGGATTTTTTTGCGAATGATGAATTTTCAGATAAAGAATATTCGATTTTAGTGAGAGACTTCTTCGATTACTTTTATAAAACAACTAATGATGAGGGCTTACAAAATCACTTGAGTACTGTCTTAAACAGAGCCACAAAGGCTTGCGATTTTGAAAAGGAAACCAAACTTGAAAAAGCTGTAGAAGAATGGATAAAAATTTTCAAGGACGACTTCCCGGCAACATTAGAAAAAAGCACCACAACAACTACGTCTGTTATAGATAGAAATACAAACTTTGAAAAATCTTATCCTTCTGTGAAAGAGGAGTTTCTTGATCTAACCTACGATATAGCATTTGCAATCAATCCAGTCCATCAAGTTAGAATTGATGCCCGCGTTACACAAGATGGCTTCCGGCCAGATTGGTTAAGTTCCTTTCTTCAAAAAAGATTCCCACTCAAGAAAAAGAAGAAACTCATATTTTCGATAATTAAAAATAATGTCCCATCGCCTTATTCCATAATGTGGAAAGTTAGAAATTTTGGAGACGAGGCTAAAAATGCCAATGACCTTAGAGGGGAGATAACACATGATAAAGGATTTGCAACAAAGGAAGAAAATACTAAATACTTTGGCGAGCACTATGTTGAGTGTTACATCATTAAAAATAATCTGTGCGTCGCGATGGATAAAATTATAGTTCCCATTGATAAAAATTAAACATTATGGATATAAAAAATTTATCAATCATTAGGCAATCTTTTGCAAACACTGTCTTTACTCATAAGGTGCAAGAAGTCGCGGCTGAAGATCAGGGAAGAAATGTTTTTAAGGTAAAAATAGCCAACATTATTTTAGTTGGAATTGTTATTGTTTTGTTGGTTGTTCAGGCTTCAAACCCAGAAAATCTCTTGTTCTCATATCTGGCCGCTGGAGTAACAATCGCAGAAATCATTTTCTTAATCATACAGCTTTCTTTCAGTTTTGAACAAAGGGTTGTGATGCATAAAAACTCTGCTCTTAAATACATGGGTCTAAGGGACAGCTACCGCTCTTTGATTGTAGATATTATGAACGAAAGCATAACAACTGAAATACTAGTGACTAGGAGGGATTTACTTCAACGAGAGTATCAAATCATTAGTGACCTTGCGCCACAAACCGGAAATAAAGAATACAAGGAAGCTCAAAAGAGATTAAATAAGAGAGGTGAAATTGAAGGAGAAGAATTTACGTGGTCAGATGGGGAAATTGACAGCTTTTTGCCGGAAAACCTCCGATTAAGTAACTCAAGATAATAATGTAATATTCAATAATCCAAAAGATCACAGCTTAAAGGTATGTATAGATAAAACAAAAATATGAATCCATCATTACCATCTTTACCTAAAATTTTTGATGAATTCTGCGATTTTTTAGAGGAAAAAGTTAAGTGGTCAGAAAAGAAAACAGATTTTACGAAGTTAATATTTGATTTTTTCTCAAAACTGACTAATTCGACGCAGCCGCCCTTTCTCGGGGTTAGAGAATATATGACACTAGATTTTGTTATGCGTCACAAAATGCCGGAATATAGCTTTAATACCCTCGAGCTAGCTCTAGAGCACGAGATTTCACAACGAAAACCGAATGACGTTATATCAAGCGAGGTTCAACATTTAGTTGATATTAAAGCAAAATACAAAATTGGTATATTCTATCCCTCGGTTGGCGATGAAGAAAATTTAAGAATTAAAATCAAGGAAAAAATAGAGCAAGGCAAGTCCCTTTCTGTGCCATGGGAAGAATACTTATTTATTTTTGGTTCACCAACAACACAAGGTGGAGAAAGATGTATTTTATTTAAGGCTACCCATTTTATATGGAATAAACAATACGATCATCAAAATCTTGAAAGTAAGCAGTTAAAAGATAAGTTTATCAAACAGAAAAATAAATGATCACCTACTCAATAATCCAAAAATCACAGCTTGAAGGCGCGTATCGGCTGGATGCAGAATATTATCAGCCGGAGTATTTGGACTTACTTACTCAAATTAAAGATTTTGAAATAAAAAATTTAAAAGAGATAAGCGATATTTTACGCGGCAATACTCCAAAAGAATACGGCGATTACGATACTCCTGTTATTAGGTCGGGCGATTTATCCCACGAGTTTATAAATGATGAAGAAAATTTGTTAAAAGCAAAAAAGGAGAACGTATTTTTTGTACAAAAGAATGATATTTTAATATCGTCTATTGGTTTTGGTTCAATCGGTAAGGTAAATATATTTACAGGACAAAATAATAATTTTGGAACCGTTGCCGAAGTATCGGTTATAAGAAATCCTAAATTAAATCCATTTTATTTGTGGGCTTTTTTAAAAAGCAAATTTGGGCAATTTCAAATAAATCGTGAAATCACTGGCGCAACTGGACAATTACATTTAAATACGGGGAATATTGAAAATATTTTGATCCCTATCATTAATACTCAAGAATTTGAATATTTATATAAAGAAATAGAAAAATATTATCAAAATTCAAAATCTTTTTACTCCCAAGCAGAAAATTTGCTTTTGGAGGAATTAGGACTAAAAGATTTTAAAAATGAGGAGGATTTGTTTTCCATCGTGAATTTGTCGGAAGTTAAAAATGCGAATCGCATAGACGCGGAATATTTTCAGCCGAAATATAATAGGCTTTTTTTGCAACTTAAAAAGTATGACGCGCAGAGGCTTGGTGAATTGGTAACGCTGAAAAAGGGTTTTGAGCCCGGAAGTGAAGCATACCAAGAAGAAGGCAAATTATTTATTCGTGTGAGCAGTCTTTCAAAAAATGGCATAACGGATAAAGACCAAAAATATTTAAGCGACGATTTGTATAAAAAGCTTAAAAAAGATTACGAACCAAAAGTCGGAGAAATTTTGCTTACCAAAGACGCAACGCCCGGAATCGCCTACGCATTAAAAGAACCGATTGAGGGGATTATCGCCGGAGGTATTTTGCGGTTGAAACTAAAAGAAGATATTGAGCCGGGGTATCTAACTCTTTGCATAAATTCGCTTGTTGGCCAAATGCAAGCAGAACGCGACGCTGGCGGTTCAATTATTGCTCATTGGAAACCAGAGCAAATTAAAAATTTACTAATCCCAATTTTATCAAAACCCATCCAGCAAAAAATCGCGGAACTTGTCCAAAAATCCCACGAAGCTCGCTCAAAAGCAAAACAACTTTTGGAACAGGCTAAAAGCAAGGTCGAAGGTTTAATAGAAAGTAAATAAAATCATTATGGCAAGAAAGCGAAAAGCAGATCCAGAAAAAATTAAGAAAATTCTGGAAAATCGTGGCTACAAAGATGGCAAGCCGCCCAGAGGATACGAGGCACATCACATCAAACCGCTCGCAGAAGGTGGTAAAGATACACCCAAGAATATCCGAGTTATAAGAGCGACCAAACACCGCCAAATCCACAAAAATCGGAGAGAAAGAGGTGAGGAATAAGTCCGCGACCACGAAAAACAAATTGACCAGCTCGTCTATAAACTCTACGGCCTCTCTCCATCGTTAAAACTATTGGCTGGCAGGCACCCTGAGGAAAATAGAACCAAATAACATACCAACAAACTTGAGAATGTAAGAATGTTGTATAAATGCTAAAATAATCCCATGACCTCAATTTTAATTTTAGTAATCATTCTTCTAGCTTTCGCAATTTGGGTGCTGGTTATTTTCGCGCGCAAAGAAGCGGGGAAACATGGCACGAACGCAAAAGAAGAATTTGTCGGCATTTGTAAATCGGCAGTTGAGACGGCTTCGCAGAAGGAGGCCCGCAAGCAAAAGGCGCTGGCTATGTTTCAGGAAAAGCAAGAGCTTTCTAACTCCGAAATCCGCGAGCATCTCGGTGTATCCAGCCGCACGGCCGTGCGCTATTTGGATGAACTAGAGCGGGAAGGCAAAATAGAGCAAGTCGGCAAAATCGGCCACGCCGTCACCTACCGCCTAAAATAAAACAACATTCCAACATTCTGCAGAATGTTGGAATGTTGCGGCGAATGTGTTATGTTATAAATATGGTAAAAACTTCAAGACAGCTGGAAAGATATTTTAAGGGCGCGGCCAACCATCGGCGAATTGACATCTTGTTTACGGTTGAAAAAAATGACGGGATTACGGTTGAGGAGATTGCGGATGCTCTAGAGGCAAATTTCAAAACTATTTCCCAGCACACCAAATCGCTTGTCCAAGCCGGACTTTTGAATAAAAAATATCGCGGCCGCCAGGTAGCGCACTCACTTTCTCCCTATGGTAAATTTTTCCTTAAGTTCATGAAATCATTCTAACATTCTGCAGAATGTTAGAATGATTGTGAATACGCCGGGCGGGTGGCGCATTGAAAAAATCTCTGGCCCGGGGATAATCGCTCGCCACGGGGGCACACCCGCCTTCACGCAGGGTTACGGCGGGCAGGCAGCGGGCACAAGCGAAGGCAAAAAGCGTAATAAGCGGTAAAATAGAGCTATGAAGGTAAATAATTTCTTCAAATTGGTTATTGCGATTGGTGTTTCGGAGTTGGCGGGCGTTGTCGGTTCATTTTTTACAATTTCGGCAATTCCGAATTGGTACTCAACGCTGGTGAAGCCGGCGCTGAATCCTCCGGCGTGGGTATTCGGGCCTGTGTGGACAACGCTTTATGCGCTGATGGGCATTTCGCTTTTTCTTGTCTGGAAACAACATTCCAATATTCTTGAGAATGTGAGAATGTTGCGGATGTGGAAAGCTGGTATCGCAGCGTTTTTTGTTCAGCTTTCCTTGAATGCTGTTTGGTCAATTATTTTCTTTGGCCTGCGAAATCCCGGCTGGGCATTGGTTGATATCGTTTTTCTCTGGCTTGCAATCGTCTGGACAATGGTTGTGTTCTACAAAATTTCTCGCCCGGCGGCATATCTCCTCGTGCCGTATATTCTTTGGGTGAGTTTCGCGATGTACTTAAATTACTCCATTTATGTCCTCAATTAACATACTTGATGCATTCGGACTGAAAGTAACCAAACCGATGATCTGGGCCGGTATCATGCTTGCCATTATCGGCGGCCTGATTTTTTACCGCAAGCTATTTATTTGTAATGTGCTACAATGAATACGGTCGAGTAATTAAAATAATTTAAGAATCTTTATGAAAAATATATTTATTGCAGCTGCTGGGATTGCGTTTTTGTTGGCGGTGTATTTATGGTTTACGGGACAAAAGGACGCCGGTGTTTTTGTCGGGTTATGGGTTCCGTCTATTTTGAGTTTGGGCGCACTTTTGCGTAAGTAATATTTTAGGCCAGTGTACGGCCAGTCAATATGAGCGACGCCATTATTTTTACAATAGGATTTTTAATTTCTCTGCTTGTCGCCTACGGAGTTTATTTGGAGTACAAAAAATAGACATCAATTTCTACCAGTAATTCACGATCTTGAAAGGCGAGATGTTGCCGGGTATCTGCCAAATGGCGGTTCTCCGCCTTCGTTGAAACTACGGCGGACAAGTAAATGCGTGAAGCGCGCGGAGCCAAAAATGCTAAATATAGATAGGGCAAGAAAATTAGGAGAATAAATTTATGGTCAAAGTTATAAAACAAAACAATAAAGAGCTGTATCAATGTGAAGAGTGTGGGCTTCATTATGCCGATGATTCGACTTCGCTCACCACAGGCAAAGAAACTGCGGAGAAATGCGAAGCATGGTGCCGAGAGCACAAAAGCTGCAATCTTGAAATAACGGCCCGCGCCGAGGAAAACAAAAAATAATTAAAATATGGCAAAAAATTACATAATGGCAATCATAGTTTTATTAATCCTAGGAACGGGAGGGTATTTTATTTTTAGAAATAATGACCGGAGTGGAGTTGTTAAAAACGAAATTAAAAGCGATAATCAGACAACACAAAATAATATGGAAATATCTAAAATTCAAAATCACATAGTTACAATTGAGACAAACTTGGGGACGATAAAATTTGAAACATACGACGCCGACGCGCCGAAGACAGTGGCGAATTTTATCGCGCTTGCCCAAAAAGGTTTTTATGACGGGCTTACTTTCCACAGAATCGTTAATGGATTCGTGATACAAGGCGGCGACCCATTGGGAAATGGCACCGGAGGTCCGGGATATCAATTTAAAGACGAACTGAACCCGGCAACAGAATCATACAAAAACGGCTACAAAAAAGGAGTTGTAGCAATGGCCAACGCCGGCCCGAACACCAACGGCAGCCAATTTTTCATAATGCTCGCGGATAATCCGCTGCCGCATAACTACACGATTTTCGGAAAAGTTGTTTCAGGGCAGAGCGTGGTGGACGCAATCGGCAGAGTCCCGGTTGATTCTGGCGGCCGTCCGATTTCTCCGGTTGTAATCAAATCAGCAGCGGCTGTGAATAGGTAGACGCAGAAAAACAAGGGCTTTGCTATAATTAAGCCATTATGAAAGGTCTGCATATAGTCGCTTTTACGCTCCTTTTGGTCGGCGGGCTCAACTGGCTTTTGGTCGGGCTTTTCGGCTGGGATATAGGGGCGATATTCGGCGGCCAGAGCGCCTTGGTTTCCCGCGCCATTTACGTGCTGGTTGGGCTTGCGGCGATTTCCGAAATCGTCTCGCATAAATCCAACTGCAGGGCGTGCGGCGGGCCGAGCCCGATGGCCTAGCGGAGTTCGAATACCGCAGAACTTTTATCCTCGTTTTTTAATGAGTAGTTTTTGCTTGCAGCAAGGTAGTTATAAAAAGCCGGGGTTTCGCTTTTGGACAAAACAACGTAGCGCGCTTTGAAATTGTTTTTTAAAACGGCGTAGGTGTCTTCTATTGTTTTTGAGTCGCAAGACGTCGCGGGGCAAGTCCACTCCGCTGTTTTGCCGGTTTCCAAGTAATACGCTTCCCAATAAAGCTTCGGGTCGTAAGCATATTGAAAAATTGGGTCCATGCCGCCGACGTAATAATTTTTCCGGTTCCAGAAAAATAATTCCGGAAAATAATCCCAGCTCGCGTTAAAGACGATGTCACCGGCGCGGGAATTGTTTTTCAGCCACTCCCCCGCGCCCCGGAAGCGCTCCGGGCTCCAATCCGCGGTTTTTAAAAATCTGTCGTTTTGATATAAGCTCTGCCCTGCCATAAAAAGCGCGAGAACCGCCGCGCCTGCCAAGATTGCGGCTTTCCTTTCGCGCGCCAAGGCAATCCGCCAGCTGGCGGAGATAAAAATGACTCCGAAAGCAGTCCAGAAAACAAACGAGCGCTGGGCGACAAATACGGTCATTAAAAAGAAAATGGCGGAAAGAGAAAAACTGCTCCACAAAATTAAACTTTTTTGGGGTTGTTTAAAAAAAATATAAATCGCCAAAAGCCACAAAAGCGTAAACGGTAAAAACAAATAAAGCGCCTGCCAGCCCAAAGGATAAAGCTCAAGCCCGAAATTGAGCGGAATGCCCCTATTTTTTACGAGCATAAGCTCAACTATCTGGACATAAGCAAGTTTCGCGGCGCCCAATGGATTAGGGCGTGCGAGCCAGCCCAGAATAAGCCCGCCCAAGGAAAACAAAATCACGCGCCAGCCAAAGGATTTTTCTTTGAATAATTTTACGGCTGCCCAAACGCCTAAAATCAGAAGCGTTGACCAAAATAAGCTCAAATGGAAAAACGCCACCGCAAAAGATGCCGCAAAAACGCCCCAAACGTTTCCCGTAATCGCAAAAGACAAAGCCAAAACATCAAACGCGAGCGAAAGCGCGTGCGGGCGCGCCGTGGTCATATGAAAAAGCGTGAAAAATCCGGAAAGTAAAAATAAAAACGGCCAGATGTATTTTTTTTCAGCCCCCAGGCGCACCAATGAGAAATAAAAAATTATAAGAAGCAAAGAAGTTATAAAAACTCCTGCAAGACGAATTCCGAAAATCGGGTCAGAAAACCAAGTGAATGGAATCAGCAAAAGATGAAAGCCGTACCAGATGTCCGCGTCGTATTTGCCGATGGCGGAATGCGGCAGCCACGGAAAAGCGGAGTTAAAAATTCCGTTCTCACGATAAATCTCGGCGTGGGCGAAATGATAAAGCTGGTCCCCCTCCGGCCTGACCGGATAGCCGAAATGCAAAAACACGGCAAACAACAAAACCGCCGGAAGAAAAATATAGAATGCTTTAATACTCATGCAGTTTTACAATTTTGTGGTGCTGGCGGATTTTTTCTATGGCCTTGGCTTCGATTTGGCGGATTCTTTCGCGAGTCACGCCGAATTCCTTTCCCACTTCCTCCAAAGTATGAGTGATGCCATCGTCCAAGCCGAAGCGCATGCGCAAAATTTTCTGCTCTCGGGGCATAAGGTCAACCATAATTTCCCGAAGGTGGTCTTTAAGCAGCTTCCGCGCGGCCTCCTGCGCGGGCGTGAGGGTTTTTTCGTCGGGAAGAAAATCGCCGAGCGTTGAATCCTCGTCTTCCTCCCCTACCGGCGCTTCCAAAGAAACCGTGTCCTGCGAAATTTTTTGGATGTGGTGAATTTTTTCCACCTCTACGTTCATCTCCGCCGCCAATTCCTCCGCCAGCGGCTCCCGGCCCAAATCCTGCGTAAGACGCCGTCTCACCTGCTGATATTTTGAGATAGTTTCAACCATGTGCACGGGTATGCGGATGGTTTTCCCCTGGTCGGCAATCGCTCGGGTAATTGCCTGCCTTATCCACCAGGTGGCGTATGTTGAAAACTTATAGCCCTTCCGCCAGTCAAACTTCTCCACCGCGCGGAAAAGGCCCAAATTTCCCTCCTGAATTAAATCCAGCATAGTGAGGTTCGGCGTCCGCCCAACGTATTTTTTGGCGATGGAGACCACCAGCCGCAGGTTTGCCTGCGCCAGCCGGTTCTTGGCGTCCTCGTCGCCGGCTTCAATTTTTCTGGCGAGTTCTTTTTCCTCATCGCCCGAAATTAAGGGTATGCGCCCGATTTCTTTTAAATACATCTGCACGGAATCGGAGGCGGCGACGTCTTCGGGCGCCAGAGCGCCCCGGCGCGATTTCTTGCGCTCCGGTTTTCCTTCCGCTTTCTTCTCTATGGGAATTTCCAAAAGTTCTCTTCCTTCAAGCACGTCCACCCCCGCGGCTTCCAGCCGGGAATAAAGGTCTTCCAAAAAAACCACGTTATATTCAATGTGCGGGAAAGCCGAAAGAATCTCCGCGTAAGTCAAAAAACCGCGCTCTTTGCCTTTCTTAAGGAGCGCCTCAACCCTTTCCTCGCTGAATTCTTTTTTCAGCTCCGCTTTGGTCAATCTCAAGGGTGCACGCCGAGGATTTTTTGCGAGCGCTTTAATCCTCTTGGCCTGCCCGCCGGCAAGGCGGGCCGATTTTTTCGGCTTATTTTTTTTCTTGTCCTTTTTCGTCATATTTGATTCAATTCTTTAGAAACTTTATGGAATTCCCCCAAGAGCGTTTTTAAATTTCCCGCGCCTTTGCGCTCCGCGCCGCTTATCTCTCCGGAAAGCGCAACGAGGCGCTCCTTCAAATATTCTTTTTTCAGTTCCCGCTGGCATTTTATAAATTCAACTTCGGCGTCGGCGAGATTGTTGAGCAAAATCTCGGCGAAGATGGCGGTTTTGTTGCTTTGGGCGAGCAGATTTTGGAAGGCCGGGTCAATCTTTTGGGCAAGCGCCGGATATTCCGCGGCGATGGCTAAAATCCTGCTCTCAAGCAACGACTTTCTATTATTATGCGCAGTTCCCTGTTCATCTCCCAAAACATTTTCTCCCTGGGAAGGAGCGGCGTTCGCCTTTTTTAAAGCCGCCCAAACTGCTTCTTCTTTTATATTTAAAATATTGCTCAATTCCCTCGCCCAATGTGCGCGCTCAAGCTCGCCCAAAGACGCCACAACCGGCAAAACAGTTTTTTGGATTTCTCGTTTGGCTTCCGGGGACGCCGGGTGGAATTTTTTCACGGCCGAATCCAGATAAAATTCAACAATGTGACGCGAACCAGAAACTGCTTTCTGCCAAATCTCCGGATTTTTCGCGACGGCTTCGGCCGGGTCTTTAACGCCTTCGCCCAGCCCGCCGGCCACTCTCACCTCAAATCCGCGCTCCAAAGCCAAAGCAATGCCGCGCTTTGCCGCCGACTCTCCGGCCGAGTCCGCGTCAAAAGACAAAGTCAGCTTATCGGCAAGCCGTTTAACTGTCTTTAGCTGGTCTTCAGTGAACGCGGTTCCCGAAGAGGCCGCGACATTTTTCACTCCGCCCTGCCAGGACATAATCGCGTCCATATAGCCCTCAACCACAACGCATTCTTTTTGGCGCATAATTTCCGTCTTTGATTTGTTGAGCCCGTACAAAGTTTTGCTTTTTTGGTAAAGAAGAGTTTCCGGGGAATTTATATATTTGGCGCCGACGCTTTCGGTCGGCGTCCCGACCCTTTCAGGCGTCGGGACTTCCAATATTCTCCCTCCGAAAGCAACGACGCGGCCGTTATAATCAAAAATCGGAAACATTATCCGCCCGCGGAAGCGGTCGTAAAAATCGCGCTGATTTTTGATCACCAGCCCCGATTTTTCTATCTCTGCCACGGAAAAACTCTTGTTTTTTAAATGAGCACAGAGCGCGCGCCATTCATCCGGCACGTATCCCAACCGGAACTCGCGGATGGTTTCATCAGTCAAGCCACGGGATTTTAAATATTTTAGCGGGCGCGAAATTGCGTCTGAAATTTCCTTATCCCTACCCTCGGTCGCTAACACTCCCTCGGGCGCACGCCCACGCCTAGAAATTTCATCCGCAACTTGCGCGCCCGTCCACAAATTTCCTTCAAAAAATTTCGCGGCTTCCTCCAGAAGCGCGAACTGCCGCGCGCGCTCCGTGCGAAACCGCGGGTCTTCTCTTTTTAGCTCCACCCCGGCGCGCTCCGCCAAGGTCCGCAGAGCGTCGCCGAACTCCACTCCTTCAATCTGCTGGATAAATTCAAAAATGTCCCCGCCCTTGCCGCAGCCGAAGCAATGCCAAATCTGCCGGGCCGGGGAGACGTTAAAAGAAGGCGTCTTCTCGCTATGGAACGGGCAAAGCGCCCTGAAATTGGCGCCGGCTTTGGCGAGCCGGACATACGAGCCCACCAAATCCACGACGTCCACGCGGCTTTTTATTTCATCAATTTGAGAAAGCATAAGGTGCGACCATTATAACACACCTTAATTTTTTACCATATGCCTTTTTCTCTTCTAATTCCCTTAAAATATGCTTCAATCCGCCTGCGGTTTGCCGGCGAGAGCACCTCCGGCAAATTATCAAAATCAAAAAATCCGCGCTCCATTATTTCAAAATTTGGTGAAAATTTAAGGTTGCCGCCGAAATCTTCCGTAAAAAGAACCGTAACCGTGTCCCGCTTGCCCATAAGCCCGTGGTAAGTGCCGAGCTCCCCGCCGAACGAATTAACCGCAAGCCCGGTTTCTTCCAAAACTTCCCTTTTTGCGGCTTCTTCCAGCGCCTCATTCGCGCCCACTCCTCCGCCAGGCAAAGTCCATACTCCGGGAGCGTACCAATGCCGCACCAAAACAACGCGCCCCTCGCGGACAAGAATAACGCGCGCCCCATGCGAAACGTGCCTCCGCCCGAATGCGCGCCGCGCCAAATACCGCGCCGTATGCGCGGTAAAAAGTGCCGCAAGCGAGCAATAAAAAAATATTTTCTTAAGAAACTTTATAATGGTCATTATTTGTTTTTCGGTGTCTGTTTGAAAATATCCGAACGGCTAAAACTTAGAGCCAGGATTTTAGCGCTTGATTTCCAACCAGACTGCGGGTTCACTGCTTGTAACCCGTAAATCGTGTCCGGCGGGTATTACTCCGACTTCGCCGGGGCCAAATTCAATTTCATCACCTCCGGGCATACGGACATGGAATTTACCTGAAACTACGTATAGCATATGGTCGTATGGACAATCTTCCCCATGATACTCCGGCTGTGCCGTATTCCTCTGCAATTTAAGACCCTCTCCCACATCAAGAATTTCAAGCTTCATCGTTTCTTTTGGATTGTAGACTTCATCCGGGGATGTAAAACTCTTCTTAATAATTGATTTCATGTCTCTATTATACTGATTTTACTTTTTGGCACAATGACTTCATTTCCTAACTGGCGGTGTATTCTAAAAATAGCTCGAACGGAATTCTGCCCTCGTCCGCCTTCGACGGACTCGGAATGGGCGGGCGGGCAAAATGAAAGGCGAAGCCGAGAACATTAACAATTTCAAGTTTTTCTTTGGCGGAATACAAATTCGAGCGTGCGAAGCACGCACAAAATTGTTCTTCACAAAAAAGAAAGGCGCCGTACCCGAAAGTCGTGCGCCCATCAAGAGTGGAGTCAGGCATTCGCGGGACTCCGTACATCATGGAGCGGTAGCGAGGATTGGCCATTCGGATCGAGGGCAAAGCCCAACTGAATGAGCTCCGCACGATCCGGCTCGGCAAGAGCAACTCTCGGCATACCTCCTTGGTTGGACTTGCGAAAGCACTCGATCCACTTCTCGGCGAGCCAATCGGCATACGCCTTCTGTCGATCGGGCAAGAGTCCCTCGACTTCCACGCAACGCTTGAATACTGCGTCGCTCACCCCTCGCAACCAGCCACCGCGTGGGTCCGTACGACTGTACCCGAGGCCACACACAGCGATGGTCTGCCCCGTGCGATCACGGATGGTGGCTTCGCCGGTCCCGTAGGAGACGGTGTATTCTCCGTCTCCGGCATAGTGGTCCCCGCGCGAATACTCCGTATACGAATTGACCGTCATTCGCACGTGGACGGTGTACACGTTTCCAGTGAGTATATGCTCATACATACCGTCTACCTCCTTTCAAAGGACTATGAGAACTAATTTAAGATTAGCAGAAAATACTTAATTGTCAACTAAAAACAGAAACCCTTTCGAGTTTCTGTTTTCAAAAAATCTTATGAAAAAATTTCTTTTGCCCTTATTGATAAATCCGTTTCTTTTTCGCCAAAAAAGCCCTTTCAAATCCTAGCCGAGCGGCGCGGAACGCGCCGCGAGCTGACCTCTTCAAATTTGCATTTTCCCAACTGGCGGAAGGGGCGAGATTCGAACTCGCGATCCCGTTTCCGGGATGCTCGCTCTCCAAGCGAGTGCCTTAGACCGCTCAGCCACCCTTCCATAATCCCAATAACTTTTTAAACTTTATTCCACCTTTATAACTCTTGATTTCCAACTCTCTTTGATATGCCTCCGATCTAGAACTATATTCCTCCAAATGAATAATTTTCCATGGCTTGCCATATTTTGTAGATTTTACCTCCCCAGCATTATGTTTGGCTACGCGCTTATTAATATCTTCGGTATGGCCAATATAATATCTATCATTTACTAAACTTTGAATTATATAAATCTTAAACATGCTTTTTAATTATACGCTCTCTGCCGCGTCCGCCCCGCGCCCGCCCCGTTTTGCGGGGCTGCGGGGCTGCGGCATCCCGCCACGCGGGACAAGCGAGCGCACTAGACCACTATGCGACGCCTCCGTTTCTTCGCCCCGTATCACGGCCGTAAAAAATTCCTTTCAACATCAAAAGAAGCCCGGAAATCGCCAGTACCTCGGCGGCCACCACAATACCAAAAGAATAAAACGAAAAAACTGAAAATTCAAAGGCAGAGAGGGCCGCAAGGCCCAGCACAAAAGTCCCATAGGAAAGCCACCTGGAACGCCGGCGCAAAAATTTATCCTCCAGGCGCAAACTTCGAACAAACATAATCAAGGCAAAAAACACGCCGGAGAACCCGCCGATAAGCCCGATGAGCAGGCGGGCCCACGGGGCGCCGCCGTGGCTGAAAGCAATCAGCCGCTGGCCCGCCAAACCAATTTCCCAAATTCTGGCAGCGTCTCCGGACCGCAAACTGACCCAAAACACAACGACTCCCGCCGCCGCCAGAAACAATTGCAGCGGGAGCAAAAATTTCCTCCAGCCGATCAAGGCGAATAAAATTCTTATAAAATAAGAAAGCGCAAGATAAAGAATGAGGTGCCCGAAAACAAAAAAGAGCTGCACGATTTTCAAATCGCCGTGGAAAATAACCGGAGCCGCCAAAAGGGCAAAAAATACGGTAAAAAGCAGGTAAAAATAGAAAAAATCCCTGACTAAGACGTTGGGCTTTTGTTTATGCGACCGCCGCAGGCGCGAAGCGGAAACCAAACAGGCGGCCGCGTTAAATACATCAAAGAGCGAAGAAACAAAAATATTCATGATTTTTTATACGCTCATGGCTCTTAATGCTCTGATTCTTTCTTCAACCGGCGGGTGGGTCATGAATAATTTTGTAATTCCGTATTTTTTGCGAAACGGGTCAGCGAACCAAAGATGTGCCATGGTAGGAGTCGCGTTAGTAACCGACGCAGGCGCTTTTGAAATTTTCTCAAGCGCCCGCGCCAGCCCCTCCGGGTATCTCGTTAAAAGCGCTCCGGAAGCGTCGGCCAAAAACTCGCGTTTCCTGGAAATGGCCAGCTGCATCAAAGTGGCCGCAATCGGCGCAAGAATTAAAAGCGCGACGCCGATTAAAACCAGAATTCCTCCGGCCCTATTGTCATCGCGGTTTCTAAAACTCCCCCACCACAAACTTCTCATAAAAAAATCGGCCAAAAGCGAAATGAATCCGGCCAAAATCACCGCCGCCGTGTTCAAAAGCATATCGCGATTGCCGATGTGCGAAAGCTCGTGCGCCAAAACCCCCTCCAGCTCGGCGCGGTCCAAAACATCCAAAATGCCGGATGTCACCGCGACAATGGCGTGTTTGGGGTCTCTCCCCGTGGCAAAAGCGTTCGGAGACCTGTCCTCAACCAAATAAAGCCGCGGCATGGGGAGCCCGGCCGTGATGGTAAGATTTTCCACGATGTTATAAAGTTCCGGCGCGTCTTTTTTTTGAAGCGCCCGCGCACGGGTCATCATAAGCACGATTTTATCCGAATACCAGTAAGAAATGACGCTCATTGCGGAACTGAAAATTACAGCGAAAAATAAAATGGAGACGTTGCCGTAAATTTGCGAAAATATCCAGCCCAAACCGATAACCGCGAGCAAAAAAACGCCGAATAGCGCGAAGGTCTTTCTGATATTTGAATCGCGATGCGAGTAGATTGTCATTATTCTTTTGTTAACGATACTTCTGTCTAAAAGGTTTATGCTCCACAAAATTTTTTATTGCTTCTTCAACCGTTTGAGGGTAAAGGGCTTTATATTTCTCTTGACGCACGCCGGAATCTGCAAATCCGGGTCGCATCTTGGGTCTTTCCAATAACATTATCACTTCTACAATTTTGTGCCAGATTTTTTCTCCCGGCTCTCCTAAAGACTGCAGTTTAAAAAGCATATTTTCTCGATATTGCTTCAGCCCGTTTCCCAATGAAATCCCAATGAACAATTCAGCCATTCTTTCGCACTTATTGCCAAAGTACCCGACGGCTGATTCCATAGAAGTATACGGTAATATACTCTTTTCTCTATTATAATCTTCAACAATTGAATCTATCACCGATTCCAGCTCACCCTCGTTAAGACGTCTCAATTGAAAAGAAAGCCCAACGCCTTCCAATCGGCCGCTTACTGTGTTTTTGAAATCCTCTGCCAAATCCGATGGATTCTCGGCGTCACCGGATAAAAAGAAATACCCGTCAATATCGCTTTCCGGCTTTGCATATCCCTTAGTCATAGAACCGTACAAATTAAGTGCAAGGACCTCGGGATGATTTTCTTGAAATTTACCGAATTCCTCCTTAAGTACTCGCAATCGCTCTTTAGAAAATGACTCGCGTGACAAGTAAAACCGCTTCTTCTCTAATTTCGGCTGTATTTCTTCATATCTTTCCTTCCATTCAGCCATTATTCTTTTGTTCTCCTTACGTAATTGATAAAAATAACAATCAACACAACTAAAAGCAGATAGAAAAGGAATAAAACAAGGCCCATTGACCAATCAACCATCGCCATCCAAGCGGAAATATCCGTAGGGCCGGAAACGTCAAATCTGGAGACGCCGTAATGCAAAAAGATAATAACGCCGGCAACCAAAAGTATGTCAAAAAGAACCAAAAATCTTGCAAAACGCGCGAGCATCAGAATTTAACGCTAACCGGGCGCTTCTCGGCTTCCGACTCCACTCCGAAAAATTCCATTTTTGAAAATCCAAACCGGCCGGCAATCAGATTCGTCGGAAAAGTGTCAATTTTGGTGTTCAACTCCATAACGTTGCCGTTGTAAAATCTGCGGGAGGCCTGGATTTTATTTTCGGTGTCGGCAAGCTCCCTTTGCAAATCTAAAAAGTTGGCGTTGGCTTTCAAATCCGGATAATTTTCAGCTACCGCGAAAAGAGTTTTCAAATTTAAAGAAAGCGCGTCTTCGGCCTGCGCTTTTTCGCTTAAATTTCTCCCGCCGGAGATAGCCCGCGCGCGCGCTTGGGTTACATTTTCAAAAACCTGCCTTTCATGCTGCATATAGCCCTTCACGGTTTCCACCAAATTCGGAATCAAATCATACCGGCGCTTAAGCTGTACATCAATGTCCGACAAGGCCTCCTTCGCGCGGTAACCCAAAGTCACCAGCCGGTTATAAGCAAAGACGACCCAAAGCGCGATTAAAACGGCTATTCCCGAAATCCAATACACGATGTTCATGACTTAAATTATAGCAAAGGCATAAAAAATAAAAAGAGGGTGTTTGGTTCCCCCTCTTTTGGCGAATCTGTTATTCCGCTTATGTCCAGCGGCCGGCGGCGCGCATAAGCTTGCGCCTTAACCCTTTGTCATAGCGGATCGGATGGCGATCCGTAGCGCGGTTGATACGCTCGCGGAGCAGAGCCGGCACTTTTGCAGCTTTCGCCGCTTTTTTTATCTCATATGACAGATTGTAATAAATAGCCGGTTCGCGTGCAGCGCTTAGCAATGTTATCGGACAATACTTGTCATCATCGCCACCTCCAAGAATAAATCTTAGCATGCATCCTCTGTCCAATACCGTCTTGCACCTTAGCGTCCTGACCGCCGCGCGTAGCGCTTTCAAAAACTGCTTTTCGTCAATCATTTGCCCGCCTCCTTCCGAAACCAAAATTTTGCTTTCTTGGCCTATGCTAGCAAGAGGAACAAATTAAATCAATAGTCCATGTGGCCACCCATGCCGCCGCCCATTGGATGTCCGCCAGCTGGCGGATTCTTTTCCGGAATCTCTGTGACGGCGGCGCCGACGGTGAGATAATTCGCCGCTACGGAAACGGCGTTTTGAAAAGCGATTTTTACGACCTTCAGCGGGTCAATAATGCCGGCTTCTTTGAGGTCGCCGATTTTATTGGTTGCGGCGTTAAATCCCAGCCATTGCGCTTTGTTATCGTCTCCATTATTTGCCTTTTTTTGCTTTACCAATTCATCAATAATTTTATTTACGGATTCTCCGCTATTTTGAATGATGGCCTCTACGGGGGCTCTTAGCGCTTTATTCAAAATCCCGGTAGCGGCCAGGGTAGCAGAAACGGCATGTTCAATAATTTCTCCCTGTGCCGAAACAACCAAATTAAACAGGGCGATTCCTCCGCCCGGAACAATTCCTTCCTCCATCGCGGCGCGGGTTGCCGAAACAGCATCTTCCACTCTTTGTTTTAATTCTTTCTGGGCGGATTCCGTGGGCGCGCCTACTTTAATCACGGCAACGCCTCCGGAAAGTTTGCCGACTCGTTCCTGCAAATTTTTCTTTTCGTATTCCGAGTCCGTCTTTTTAATTTGCGCGCGGATTTGGGCAACTCTTTCTTCTATCGCCTTTTTGTTTCCCTTTCCGCCCACAATCGTGGTGTTGTCTTTGTCCGCCACAACGCGGTGCGCGTGTCCCAGCTGGCTCACCTCCGTGTTCTCCAGCTTCCTCCCCAAATCCTCCGAGATAAATTCCGCGCCGGTCACAACTGCGATGTCCTGCAGCATCTCTTTTCTCCTGTCGCCGAATCCCGGCGCTTTTACGCCCAAAACATTAAGCACGCCCCGGAGTTTGTTGACCAAAAGGGCCGCGAGCGCCTCGCCCTCAATTTCATCGGCAATCAAAACCAGTTCTTTTTTGCCGGTTGCCAAAACCTTTTCCAATAATTTTAAAATATCCTGAATAGACGAAATTTTTTTATCGGTCACCAAAATATAAGGGTCTTCCAGTTCGGCAGTCATTTTCTCCTGATTGGAAATCATGTAAGGAGAAACGTATCCGCGGTCAAACTGCAGGCCCTCAACCATTTCGTGCGAGCTGCCGACGGTGTTGGAATCCTCAATAGTCACAACGCCGTCCCGCCCGACTTTGGACATCACTTCCGCCAAAAGTTTGCCGATCTCCGCGTCTTTTGCCGCAAGCGTCGCCACCTCCTGCAATTTTTTATTGTCGGAAACGTCTTCTTTTTGCTGCTCCAGCGCCTTCACCACGTCCTCGCTTCCTTTTTTAAGTTCCTCGGCGAGCTGAATAACATTAAAGCCCTTTTCGTGTATCGCCCGCTCGCCTTCTTCAATAATCGCGTGCGTCAAAACAACGGCGGTTGTGGTGCCGTCGCCAACGCGGTCGTTGGTTTTGTCGGCGGCTTGTTTTATAAACTCCGCTCCCAAGTTTTCCCATTTGTCCGAAAGCTCAATTTCTTTGGCAACTGTCACCCCGTCAAAAGTCACCTGCGGCGCGCCGTATCCTTTTTCAATAACCACGGCTCGGCCGCGCGGTCCCAAAGTCATCCGCACCGCCTCGGCCAATTTGTCTATGCCTTTTTTAATGGCGCTCCGCGCCTCTTCGTTAAATTTTATTTGTTTTGCCATGTTATTCTATAATCGCTAGAATATCCTCTTCTTTGGCTATTAAATATTCCTTGTCGTCCCCGCCTGCCGACGAGGCAGGAATTTTTATCTCTGTCGGCCCGTATTTGGAAAATAAAACTTTATCGCCGGCTTTTACCGAAAGCGGCTGGAGCGTTCCGTTTTCTAATCTTTTCCCTTCCCCCACGGCAATAATTTTTCCCTCCTGTGGCTTTTCCTTGTCCGCGGTGTCCGGTATTAAAATCCCTCCCTTTGACTGCTTGGCTTTTTCCTCGTCAGACAATGGCTCAATCAAAACCCTGTCGCCTAACGGCTTGATATTAAGCATGGCTTAAAATTTCTAATTTCTAATTATTCTAATTTCTAATCAAATCCCAATTTCTAATGTTTAATTAGGTCAATTAGAAATTAGGTTAATTAGTCATTCCCGCTTTAGCGGGGTTGGCACTCCTGACCTCCGAGTGCTAATGGGTATATTACCAAAACGCCCATATCTTAGTCAAGGTTTCAGGCCCCGCTGTGGATTTAAAAAATGGCATTTCTGCGCATATTTTGCTTTTTATTTAAAATCAAGAATTTTTAATAATTTTTCTGCTATTGCTCTCCTTTCGGGTAAAGATTTTTTAATCGAGAGTTCATATCGTGCCGCAAGGTTAATAATTTTGCTAAAGCTGATTTTGGCCACTTTTTGATTATCAACAAAGAAGATATACATTACTTTTAGAGTTTTTGAATAACATTCCCAAAATTCTAAATTTCTAGCCAAATAATCAAATAAAATTTGATAAATACGGCTCATTTTATATTTCCTCCTTTTATAACCAAAACCAATCGCCCAACAAATAACAGAGTAACGGCTTCGGTACAGATTATTCTTCATTTTTTCAGGGCGATTAGTCAAAGGTGCTATAGTCAAGCCAGCAAAAGCAGAAGCAAACGGTCCTCGTATATACTTTGCCTCAATTAATAAAACTTGTTTTTTTCGTTCGACTTGTAAATCCCATCCGGTTTCTGACATACCTCTTGACCGATCTTTTCTCGTCCATTTTGCCCCTGAGCGTTTGGGGTCTAAAAAATATTTTTCCAAAGGATTAACGACAAATTTTTCTTCTTGCGTCATACTTTATTATCCCAACAATCAATAGCTCTGTTTTTGCTTATTTTGCTTAATTTATTAGGCGACACTTTTTTGCCATACACTGTTTTCTCACGATCGTGGCAAAACGATGTATGTAGGAAATCGTTATGATTTTATAGTATTCTACGCAACCACTCTCCGGTGTATGATTTTTTGTGGGAGGCGATCTCTTTCGGGGCGCCTTCGGCGACCACCTCCCCGCCGTTGCCGCCGCCGTCCGGACCGAGGTCAATTATCCAGTCGGCGTTTTTTAAGACGTCCAAATTATGTTCAACAACCAAGACGCTGTTGCCTTTATCCACCAGTGCGGAGAGAATATTTAAAAGTTTTTGGATATCGTCAAAATGGAGGCCAGTTGTCGGCTCGTCTAAAATATAAAGAGTTCGCCCCGTGGCTTTTTTGGAAAGCTCAAACGCGAGCTTCACTCTCTGCGCCTCGCCGCCCGAAAGCGTCGTCGCCGGCTGGCCCAGCTTCATGTATCCCAAGCCAACCTCAACGAGAGTTTTCAGGCGCTGGTCAATTTGCGGAATGTCTTTAAAAAACTTATGCGCCTCTTCTATTGATAAATCCAAAACATCGGCGATATTTTTATTTTGATACAAAATTTCCAGCGCTTCTTTATTGTACCGCTTGCCGTGGCATTCCTCGCATTCCACGTAAATATCCGGCAAAAAATACATCTCTATTTTTTTAACCCCCTGCCCTTCGCAAACCTCGCATCTCCCGCCTTTGACATTGAAGGAGAAGCGTCCCGATTTGTATCCACGGGCGCGCGCCTCAATAGTCCGCGCGTAAATTTCGCGTATAAACGAAAACACTCCGGTGTAAGTCGCGGGGTTGGAGCGCGGCGTGCGTCCGATGGGTGACTGGTCCACCAACACCGCCTTATCAATATTTTCCAAACCCTCAATTTTTTTATGCTTGCCCGGCTCTTCTTTTGAGCCGTAAAAATATTTCAAAAGCGCCTTTGCCAAAATGTCGGAGATGAGCGAGGATTTCCCCGACCCCGAAACTCCGGAGACGGCGACCAGCTTGCCCAAAGGAATCTTTACGTCAATATTTTTAAGATTGTGCTCGGAAGCGCCTTTGATGGTCAACTTATCCGCACTTGCCTTGGCGCTAGGTTTTGCAAGGACACGCATATTCGCCTGCTGGCGAATTGCTCTGCTCGCCCCGTCGGTCTGCGCAAGGTCTTGCAAAACCTGCGCCTTCGGCTCGCTTTTCACTTCTTTTCTGCCAGACAAATATTCCCCAGTCAAAGTTCTCGCGCGTAAAAGTTCTTTATAAGTTCCTTCAAAAATAACTTGGCCGCCGCGCTTGCCGGCGCCTGGACCCAAATCAATTATCCAATCGGCTTCCTTCATCGTCTCGGCATCGTGCTCCACAACTAATACGGTATTCCCCAAATCGCGCAAATCTTTCAGCGTTTTAATCAGCCGCGCATGGTCTCTTGCATGGAGCCCGATTGACGGCTCGTCTAAAACGTAAATCACTCCCGTCAAGGCCGAGCCGATCTGAGTCGCAAGCCGCACCCTCTGCGCTTCGCCACCTGCCAGCGTCGTGGACTCGCGGTCTATGGTCAGGTAATCCAAACCCACCTCCAACAAAAATTCCAGCCGCCGCAAAATTTCTCTAAGCAACGGACGCAAAGCGCCACCTCCCCCAACCCCCTCCTTCGTAAGGAGGGGAATAAAAAAATTTCTTGCATCCGAAATAGTAAGAGCGGAAATCTCGGCAATATTTTTGTCGGCGTAGGTTACGGCCAGCGCTTCCGGCTTAAGCCGCCTGCCCTTGCAGACGGGGCATTGCTCCACGCGCATGTATTTTTCTATTTCTTCTCTAGTCCATTCCGATTCCGTTTCTTTCCACCTGCGTTTCAAGTTTTCGATTACTCCTTCGAAACCGCCCGGCTCCTCGAAACCGGGTTTTGGGACTGCCAAAAAACCCGGTTTCTTCCCGCCGGGCGGTGTTGAGGAGCGAGGCGAATCACCATACAAAATTATTTTCTTTATTTTCTCCGGCAATTTCGCGTAAGGCGTGTTTAGAGAAAATCCGTGCCTCTCCGCCAAATCAGATAAAATCCACCAATACCAGGATTGCCGCCCGACTTTGTGCGAAGCCGTTGCCCATGCCCTGATAGCTCCTTCCGCCAGTGTCAAATTTTTATTTGGGATAACCAAATCCGGCTCAACCTCCAAGGTGCTTCCCAAACCGGTGCAATGCGGACAGGCGCCGTAGGGAGAATTGAAAGAAAAAAGGCGCGGTTCAATCTCCGGCAAAGAAACGCCGCAATCCGGGCAGGCAAAGTGCTCGGAAAAAAGCTGGTCATTTACCCCCACACCAAAATCTTTGGTGTGGGGGTTTATCAATACCAGCCCTTTCCCAATCTTCAGCGCCGTCTCCAAGGACTCGCGGAGTCGCGGCCTGTCAAGCTCCTTGTCAATGACTAATCTGTCCACCACCACTTCAATATTATGGGCTTGTTTAGGATTCAATCCGCCAGCCGGCGGATTTTCCGCTTCGTCCAAGCGCATTATTTCTCCGTCCATCCTCACTCGCAAAAATCCTCCGCGGCGAACCATTTCCAAAATGCTTTTGTGCTCGCCTTTTTTGCCTCTGACCACGGGCGCGAAAATATCTATCCGCGAGCCGTTCTTTAACCCGCCTGCGCGGGCAGGTTTCAAAATGTGATTTAAAATTTCGTCCGCGCTCTGCCTGCCTATTTTTTTGCCGCATTTCGGACAGTGCGGCTCACCGGCACGCGCGAATAAAATACGGAGGTAATCGTAAACTTCCGTAATTGTGCCGACGGTTGAGCGCGGATTTTTTGCCACGCTTTTCTGGTCAATGGCGATGGCCGGCGAAAGGCCGGAGATGGAATCGGCTTCCGGCTTTTCTTTAACGCCCAAAAATTGCCGCGCGTAGGAAGAAAGCGACTCCACAAACCGCCTTTCGGCTTCGGCGTAAATAGTGTCAAAAGCCAGAGATGATTTTCCGGAGCCGGAAAGCCCGGTGATAACCACGAGTTTATTTTTCGGAATATCCAAATCAATATTTTTAAGGTTATGCACCCTCGCTCCCCTAATCCTTATAAAATTTTTGCCGCTCTCTCTCGCTTCCATAAAGTTTTAATTATAGGACGGATGTCAAGAGATTGCAACTTGCCCCGCAAAGAGTATAATAAGCCCAGAAGTACAGTAGCGAGGTAATCTTTATGGAAGAAAGTCTTTTACGGCTTTCTTTTTTATAGTTATGTTATTATCCATTCATGCTTACCCGAAAGGGCTTTAAAAAAGCGCCGAATGCGCCCGGGATTTACTTTTTTAGAGATAAGGGCGGGAAGATTTTATATATCGGCAAGGCGGCAAATCTGCGCGCGCGGATCAGATCATATTTCGGAAAAGCTGCTAAGCCGCCACTTGGCGGCTTAGCCGCCAAGTTAAACTTAAGTTGGGAAGTTTTGGGCTCGGAAACAGAAGCGCTGATTCGCGAAGCGGAGTTAATTAAAAAACACCTGCCTAAATACAATGTTTTGATGCGCGACGACAAGCAGTATTTTTACGTCGGGTTTACAAAAGAAAAATTTCCGAAAATATTTATCACGCATCAACAAAACCGCGAAGCAAATTATATCGGCCCGTTCACTGAAGGCGGGGCGTTACGCTCCGTCCTCAAAACTCTCCGCCGCGCATTTCCATATTGCACATGCAAAAAATCCCATCCGCGCCCGTGCCTCAACGCGCGGATTGGGAGATGTTTAGGGTTTTGCTGTTTACCTCCCCATTCCCCTCCTTATCAAGGAGGGGACCAAGGGGAGGTCTATAAAAATAACATCCGCGCAATCAAAAAAATCCTTTCCGGCAACAACAAATCGCTTGCGTTCACGCTCAAAAAAGAAATGCATAAGCTCTCCGACGCCAGAAAATACGAAGAGGCCGGCAAAATCCGCGACCAAATCCGCGCGCTGGAAAAAATTTTTGAACACAGGGGAGTAATCAAGCAGGACTTGCCCACAGAGTACCAAAAAGCCCTGCGGGCGCTGGAATCAATTTTAGGCGTATCCGGCATAAACCCCCACACCAAAAAGTTTGGTGTGGGGGTAAATAGAATAGAATCCTACGACATCGCCAATATTCATGGCCGATTTGCCTATGGCTCAATGGCTGTTTTCGCGAACGGCAAAATTCAAAAAAATGCCTATCGCCTGTTTAAAATTAAAACGGTCAAAGAGTCCAACGATCCCGCGATGCTTAAAGAGGTTTTGGAACGGAGATTAAAGCATCGCGAATGGCCGTATCCTGAAATTATTTTAGTGGACGGAGGAAAAAGCCAGCTTAGCGCGGCACTAAAAGCAATACCTCCCCTTGCCCCTCCTTATAAAGGAGGGGATAAAAAGAATAAGCTCCCCTCCTTACGAAGGAGGGGGTTGGGGGAGGTTATAAAATTCATTGCCCTCACCAAAAATAAAAAACATGTCGGCGACCATATTTTTATTTCCGGAAAAGCATCTCCTATCTCACTTGCCCGCCTCCCCGAACCGCTCAAAAATTTTATTTTAATGCTGGACTCCGAAGCCCATAGATTTGCGATTTCGCATTACAGAAAACTCCATCGCAAAAGCTTGACTTTTAAAACCTAGGTGCTAATTTAATCCTAGTTTGGCATGGAAACGGGAATGGGCTTTTAGAGAAACTTGATAGTCCGGTCTGCGGGTATGCGCACTATCATACCCTATCGAGGAGTAGCTAAAAGCAACTTCTATCCAGGAGGATGGAGGGTTCGAGTCCCTCTTTTGGACCGGTCTGAAACGGGGAATTTAGGTAAGCGTAGGATAGGTGGGAGGCGATGAGGTCTTGCCTCTGGGCAAGGATTAGCCAACCTTGAAATACCACCCTTTCTAAAAATCCTAAAGTAAGATTCCATGCTGAACTCGGGGAGAGTGTCCTAGTACCTCTCCCCGTTTTACTTTTTTGGCTCATTGACTTCCCTATTTACACATGCTAACCTTAATAAATAATGCCAGGTAGTGAAATTTCGCATCACGGCGAAGCCGTAAGCAACTACTTTGGCAATGCTCTCAAACGTGATATTGTTTGCAAAAAATAAATATGTTTAGATTATAAAATAATGCGAAATTCTACTACCTGGAATGCGTAATTTACTCCTCTGGGCTCAAATCGTGATTTCAGCGCTCTTGGTCGCGGCTATTTTGCTCCAGCAAAAAGGCGTGGGTTTAGGCGCGGCTTTCGGCGGAAGCGGCCAGATTTACAGGTCAAAACGGGGGCTGGAGAAAGGATTATTTATTGCTACGATTGTACTCGGAGTATTATTCACCTTGACCGCTTTTATCACCCTCATTATCAAATAAATTATCCCCATGCGGGCTGAAATTCTTGTGCTCATTGTGCTCGCGCTCATAGCGCTGGTGTCGTTTCTGGGCATACTTACTGAAATAAATAAAAAATTCGGGGTGGAAACTCCGGCTTTCGGAGGGACGCTGCGCGAAGGCGTTGTCGGGAGCCCGCGATTTATGAATCCGCTTCTCGCGCAATCGGACGCCGACCGCGACTTGGTTTCCCTGCTATATTCTGACCTCCTGCGCCACGACGGCGAGGGTAAGCCCAAGCCGGCGCTTGCGGAAAAATACGAAGTTTCCCCGGATGGACGGGAATACACGGTGACATTGAAAGACAAACTCTACTGGTCGGACGGCGAAAAGCTCACCGCGGACGACGTAATTTTCACAATCAGCATGGCGAAGAATCCGCTTGTACAGAGCATCCGCCGCGCCAACTGGGAAGGAGTTGAAGTTGAAAAAATAGACGAGCGCAGGGTCCGCTTCCGCCTCAACAAGGCCTACGCGCCGTTTTTGGAAAATTTGACGCTTGGTATTTTGCCGAAACACGTCTGGGAAAAAATCCCGGCGTCACAGATATCTTTGGCGGAGCTCAACACAAACCCCGTGGGAGCCGGGCCATACAAAATAAAGTCAGTTGATAAGGACTCTCGCGGCTCAATAGTTTCCGCAACGCTTACCGCAAATAGATATTTCGCTTTGGGCAAACCGCACATCAAAACCGTTTTTTTGAAATTTTATCCCGACGAAGATTCCGCGCTCAAAGGCCTGGAAAGCGGCGCGATAGACGCTTACGGCGCGATATCTCCGAAAAATATAGATAAGCTGGGGAGCAGGACGAAAGTTGAGGATATTTCGCTGGAACGCGTAATCGCCGTTTTTTTAAACCAGGGGGCCAAAAAAGAGTTCGCCTCCGCAGATGTCCGCAAGGCGCTTAACGCCGCGGTGGATAAAAAGGCGCTTTTGGACAGAGGGCTTTGGGGACGCGGGAAAATAATCGACGGGCCGCTTCCGGAAGCAGCGGAAAATAATTTATACGACCCGGATGCGGCGAGGAGCATTGTTAGTAAAAGTAAAAAAGAAATCAGCTTCACGCTTACAACGGCGAGGACAGCGGAACTTCTGGAGATTGCGGAAATCTTAAAAAACATGTGGAACGAAGCCGGCTTTAAAGTTGAAGTAAAAAATTTCCCCGTAGGCGACCTTGAGCAAAGCGTAATCGGACCCAGAAGATACGACGCTTTTCTTTACGGCGAGGAGCTTGTCGGCAAAAACCCCGACCCCTTCGCTTTTTGGCATTCCAGCCAAAGGAACCATCCGGGATACAACATTGCGCTTTACGCCAATTCCCGCGTGGATAAGCTTTTGGAAGACGTCCGTGTTGAGCAAAGCGAAGAAAAGCGCGCCGAGCTTTATAAAAACATCCAGCGCGAGATAAAACGCGACCAGCCGGCGGTATTCCTTTTCTCTCCTTCCTATCTTTACGCAGTTCCGCGCGTTCTGGGCGGGATAGAAATAAAAAGCGTGAATACCGGTTCAGACCGGTATGACACGATTCATAATTGGTATTTAGAAAGAATGTATGTTTGGAAAATATTTATTAAATAGCGCAAGAAGTCCCGACATTTCCAAACGCATGGTTTTTGACATGAAGCCGGTGTTTAGAAATCCGGAGGCGGTCGGGAAAAACAGCGTTTTCTACGAAGTTTATAGAAACCTTGAAATCGTCGGCGGGAAAGTCAGATACGACATTACGGAAATACCGCAGCAAAAAATTGGCGGTGAATTCGCCAAGACATTCGGGCATTACCACCGCGGACCGCAGTCCGACCTTTACGAAGTTCTAGAGGGCCGTGCTTATTTCTTAATCCAACGGTATGAAAACGACCCCGCGGCAATAACGGAGGCCTACATAATAGAGGCAAGCGCAGGAGAAAAAGTTGTGACACCGCCGAACTTCGGCCACCTTGCCATCAATATTGGCGACGCGAATTTGGTTCTGGCTAATTGGGTCGGGCTCGTGGATTACGATTATGAAACCATAAAAAAATACCGCGGGGGATGCTACTATGTCAGAGACGTCGGTGAAGCAATAGAGTTTGAAAAAAACCAAAATTACAAATCCGTTCCGGAAATTAAAAAACTAAAATTCCGCGACCTGCCAGAATTTGGGATTAAAAACGGTGCGGAATATCCGATCTGGAATTTGCGCGAAACTCCTGAAAAATTGGATTGGCTGATAAATCCTGGAAAATATTTAGACCTTTTAACAATAGACAAACTTTATAGAGCAATTTAAGACAAGCCCCAGTGGCGGAACTGGAATACGCGTACGGCTCAGAACCGTATCCCGCAAGGGTTAGAGGTTCAAATCCTCTCTGGGGCAAAAGTAAATACGCAAAAGCATGAAAAAAAACAAAAATGACTACAGCATCTCTGTGTACGCAATAATCAAAAAGGGCGGTAGGGTACTTTTAACAGAAGATCACTATCGACACGGCTGGAAATTGCCTGGCGGCGGAGTACAGCCTAAAGAATTATTGTTGGATGCGTTAGTTCGCGAAACAAAAGAAGAGGTCGGGTTCAATATAAAACCGACCAGTTTAATATATATATCAAACTGGTTCAATAAAGAAAAGGGCGAAGTAAGATTAAGAATATATTTTATAGCTAAAATTAAATCTGGTGTAATTAAATTTCACGATGGCGAAGTAAAAGAAGCAAAGTGGTTTACTAAAAGACAACTCAAGTCACTAAAAGAAAAAGATTTTTTGTTTCCACATCACTATTTCGTCGCTGTTCAATCCTATTTGAAATGCAAGGAAGCAAACATAATCGTGAAGAAAGACGCTAAAAATCGTTATAACTTATTTATTACTAATTAAATAAAAAAATATGCCGCCGAGACAATCGAGACCAAGAATCAGAACATTAAATAGAACCTCCGACCGCAAATTTTATAAAGAGGGCTCGCTTACCGGCCATGAAGCGCGCGGCCACGCCGCGGCTCTTAAGCGCGACACGCTTTATTATGTCCCATTGGGCGGGCTGGAGGAAGTCGGACGCAACTGCTCGTTTTTTGAATACAATGACGAAATCGTAATTATTGACATGGGCATACAGTTTCCCGAGGAAGAAACCCCGGGCGTGGATTGGATTATCCCTAACACGAGCTATCTTGAGAAAAAGAAGAAAAACATCAGGGCGCTTCTCATAACCCACGGGCATTATGACCACTACGGCGCAGTCCCTTATGTGCTGGAGCGGCTCGGAAATCCGCCGATTTATGGCACGCGGCTCATCAGAGAAATCCTCCAAAAACGCTTAAGCGAGATGCCGAATGTCCCGAAAATGCGCTTTATAGAAATAAAAAACCGCGACAAAATCAAGCTCTCCGAGCATTTGACCGCCGAGTTTTTCGGCGTAAGCCACACCGTGCCGGACACGACCGGAGTGGCGTTCCATACTCCTGCAGGCATTATGGTGCATTTCGCCGATTTCCGGCTTGACTACGACCAGGAAGACACGGTTCAAAATATCCAGGAATTTGAACGGCTCTCTAAACTCAGCGTCCATACATTGTTTTTGGACAGCACCAATGCTGACGTGGAAGGCCATTCTGTTTCGGAAAAATTGGTTGAGGCCAATCTTGAAAAAACTTTTCTGGAAGCCAAGGGTCGGATTGTCCTTTCAACATTTTCATCAATGATTACCCGCATGGCCGAAATCGTGAAAATTGCCGAAAAACTGGGCCGCAAAGTCGTAATCAATGGCAGAAGCATGAAAGACAATCTTGAAATCGCCAAACAGCTCGGCTATATCAAATACAAGCCCGGAACGCTCGTGCAGGTTGAAGAAATAAATAAATACAAAGACGATAAAATACTCATTCTCTCAACCGGGGCGCAGGGACAGGAAAACTCCGGGCTGATGCGCATAGCGAACAGCGAGCATAAGCATATTCACATCAAGCCAGGCGACACGATTATGTTTTCTTCCTCGGTAATCCCCGGCAACGAGCGCGGCGTGCAGACGCTCAAAGACAATTTCACGCGCCAAGGCGCGATTGTTATCACAAATGACGACCTTGACATCCATTCATCCGGCCACGCCCCCGGCGACGACCTGACGATAGTCGCTAAAATCTGTAAGCCGAAATTCATTGTCCCCATCCACGGCTTCTATTTCAAGCGCGCCGCCAACATCCAAAATATGAAACCGATAGGCATCGGCAAAGAGCGCATCGTTTTAATGGACAACGGCCAGATTTTAGAACTTGGCAAAAACAGCGCGGTCATTACCGACAAAACCGTTGACGCTTTTTATGTCATGGTGGACGGCCTCGGCATCGGAGACGTGCAGGAGGTGGTTCTGCGCGACCGCCGGATGCTCTCGCAGGACGGCATTTTCGTGGTCATCGCGGCGGTTGATTCAAAAACCGGACAGGTGAAGGGCTCGCCCGACATAATTTCGCGCGGTTTTATTTATCTAAAAGAATCGCATGAACTCCTCGCGCACACGCGCCACCTCGTAAAGCGCGTGGTGGAAGAATCCACGAATAAAATGCATCCGATAAATTATACCCATGTCCGCGACAATGTCCGCGAGCGACTGGGCTCCTACCTTTTCCAAAAAACCAACCGCCGCCCCATGGTATTGCCGGTGATTATTGAGGTATGATTTAAGTTGTGATACCTGTCTCGACCTTAATCTACATTTTTAACGGCACAATGGCTTTGTGGTATGGGCTTAGAAACCTCCGCGCTTACCAACAAACCAAAAATGACTACTCTTTGATGTTTTTCCGGGTAGGACTCGGGGTGGCGATTGCGGAATATTTTTACGGCATTCCGCTTTTATTCCTTCCTATCAATTCCTATTTGAATGGTTTATCTTATCTTTTAGCCATATTCCCGCTTTTTGTCGGTCTTAATTATGCGCTGCGTTTTATTTTGAAAGCGTGGGACTATCACAATACCGAGAAAGTGGTTGCAGTTCTAATTCCCTTTGTTGTGTTAATTTTCTTTTTGTTTCATCTGCACGCCGTCCCTATGCCCCTCTATTTTCTTCTAGGCTTGTTCAGATTTGTCGACTGGCGCGTACTTTATCCTTACGACCTGATTTGGGCCGCGCTGCTTTTCTTGACCACGGTACTTCCCGGCATTTATTTCCTTGCGGTGAAAGTAGAGACAAAAAAGGCGTTTCTGAAAAAAATTCTGTTTGGGATTGTGTTTGTTCTCGGCGGTTTAGGCGGGATTGTGATTGTGGTTTTTTCGGGTTATCCCATATTGCTGGTTTGGGCATTTATAATTCAGTTTATTGGGTTTTCCGCTTTGGGAAGCATTTTCTTGGTTGATATTTTTCTGAAAGAAACCTAAAATTATACAATGAAACAAACAGTGGTAAGCGGGGTCAGGCCAACGGGAGATTTGCACATAGGAAATTACCTCGGGGCCATTAAGCAATTTGTGGAACTTCAAAAAAAATACAAGGCGTATTTTTTTATAGCGGACCTGCATGCCATCAACGAGCCACAGGACCCCGAAAAATTGGGGAATCAAACACTGGAAGTCGCGGCGCTTTATTTAGCTTGCGGGCTAGAACCCGCCAACACAACGCTTTTTCTCCAATCGCATATCTCGGAGCATCTTGAGTTAGCCCATATTTTAAGCACCATCACTCCGGTCGGAGAACTTTCCCGCATGACGCAGTATAAAGACAAAGTTGCTTCCGGAAAACCGGCTAATTTGGGCTTGTTGGCGTACCCGGCGCTTATGGCCGCGGATATTTTAATCTACAACGCGGACGCCGTGCCGGTCGGCAAAGACCAGCTGCAACATTTGGAATTCGCTCGGATGATCGCAAGAAAATTCAACGCGCGATTCGGAGAAACTTTCAAAGAGCCGAGGGCGTTAATCCAAAAAGAGGGCGCGCGCATAATGGGTTTGGATGACCCTTCAAAGAAAATGTCCAAATCGGCCGCAAGTTCAAATAATTATATCGGAATTTTGGATAGCGAAGAAGAAATTCGGAGAAAAATAAAAATCGCCGTGACGGATTCCGGAAAAGAAATAAAATTTGAGCCGAAAACAAAGCCAGCCATCTCCAATTTGCTTGCTATCTACAGCAACGTGGCGAACGTATCTATTTCGGAGCTTGAAAAAAAATATGCGGGCAAAACATATGCCGATTTTAAGTCGGATCTAGCGGACGCGCTAGTCAAAACCCTCTCCCCTATCCAAAAAAAATATAAAGCGCTGGCCAAGGACAAAGAAAGTGTTCTTAAAATCCTAAAAAACGGGGCGGATGCGGCTAAAGACGCGGCCGAGCTGAAAATGCACGAAGTGCGCCAAAAAATCGGGTTACTTCATTATTAAATCAGCTAGAATTTTTCTTTTTTCTTCCAGAAGCTCCGAAGTGGACGCCTCAATATTTAAACGGAGCAGGTCTTCGGTGTTGGACGGGCGCAAATTGAACCACCAGTCGGGATATTCTATCTTGATTCCGTCCGAATATGACGCCTTGCCGTCAGTAAAATGCGCAGCGACTTTGTCTATTATTTTTTCCTTATCTTTTATTTTGAAATTTATTTCTTCGGATTTAAAATAGCGCGCCAGCGGCTTGATGAGCTCGCTTAATGGCTTCTTAGTTTCTCTCAACAAATCCAACACGGCGAGAGCCGCGAAAATCCCAGAATCGGAGTAGAAAAAATCGCGGAAATAATAATGTCCGGAAAGCTCTCCGCCGAAAACCGCGTTTTCTTTTTTCATCAGCGCCTTAACAAATGAATGCCCCACCCGGCTCTCTACCGCGACTCCGCCGGCCGCCTCTATTTCTTCCCTAACCGCTCTGCTTGAAGGAATATCGTAGATGATTTTCTCGCCGGGCTTGGCGTATTTTCGCGCCAAAAGCGCCGTAATCATGTCTCCGGGCGCTGCTTTCCCGCTTTCGTCGCGGAACATCACCCTATCTCCGTCAAAATCAAAAGACTCTCCGGGTATCTTATCCGCCAGCGCAAATTTAATAATATAAGATTTTAAATGCGGGAAGCTCCCTGCCAGAAATTTGGTATATTCATCTGAAAAATCTTTTTTAACAACACTCCCGCGATTTTCAGAATTTTGGAAAATACCGCGCAGAGAATCATTTTTTATTTCTTCCATCCCCGAGCCGGCGCCGATAGAAACCGCGGATTTTTTTGAGAGCTTCATGCCATTAAATTCCGGCGGGTTATGCGAAGCAGTAATCATCGCGCCGCCGTCCGCTTCTGTTTTATTTAAGATGAAATAATGCATCGGCGTTGTCGTCAGCCCTGCGTCAATAATTTCCGCGCCCTCATCCGAAAGCCCGTCCGAGAAAGCCTCTTTAAGCGCTGGTGATGATTCGCGCGCGTCGGAGCTCACAACAATTTCCAACTTCTCATCTCTTACTTCTAACCTCAAATACCGCGCAAAAGCGCGGGCTATTTTATACGCCGCGTCTTCATTGATTTCTTCCGGATAAATCCCCCGAATATCATACGCCCTAAAAATCCCCTCGGGGGGTAGTGAAGCGCGAGCTCTACTACCCCCCTCGCTCCACGACTTTTGCGCAATTTTGTGCATTACCTTATTCTATAATTTAGGCCTATTTTTAGACACTTGACACAGCATTTGTTTGGGTGTATAATAGGAGCAAGATGGCGTGACGCCGTCTGGCCTAAGGGAATAGGCCCTTAAGCCAACTTCTTTGACAAGAAGGGGGTGCTATATGTTTGGAAAAGCAAAGGTCCAGAAAATGGACGTAACTGAATGGTTCTATGCCGCCATTAAAACAACTGAGAAAGTTTTAGTATGCGCGGTAAAAGACATTTCTCCAGATTCATTTCAGAGCAACGAGCTTTATAGCATGAACATCAACATAGTTGCTAAGCCAGGAGAAAAGAGTTGTGCAGGAGACACAGCAGTAGAAAGACGAGAATTTAGACTTCATTGCAAGTTTAAACTAGCATCTTATGGTGGCCACGGAAGTGCCAATGTGATTTTATACTTCCGCAAGATCAGCACAAGCCAAGTTGACCTTTGGGACGACGAACACAGCTACGCCCAAGTCAGATTTGGCAGTCGCGGAGATTACTTCTTTGTAATAGAGGGGTTATTTTCAGAACCTCGCATCACTGAACGCGCCTCCTCATCTCAAGTGGGTATAGCAAAATGCTTTGAAACGGGATAAGGTCATCACCTGCTTTGCCGCCGAGGACAGTGCGCCTCGGCGGTTTTTTTATTTTTACGACGAACGCGCGTTAAAGCCACGGTAAAACCGTAGTGCAAATTTCACCGCTATAGCTGTCAAACTTGCACTAGTAATTGGCACGCGCTACTATGGCATTAATGCGAAAACGTTATTCAGAACTGCGGATAGGTCCGACGGCTCAAAAAGTGGTGCTTTTGCTTTGGGGCGGTTTAGCGCTTGGGCTTACGCATTCCCCGCGGCAATACTTTAAAATTATAAAAATGATTGGCAAAGAATGGCATAATATTAACCGGCGAGCGCTTTACAACGCCATAAAAAGTTTATACCGCTCTCGTCTCATAGATGCCGAAGATAATGCAAGCGGCGTCACCACACTTGTCTTAACCGAGCGCGGCAAAAAGAAAGCTCTGACCTATCAAATTGACGAATTGAAAATACCGCCGATGAAAAAATGGGATCGCAAATGGCGCATAGTTCTTTTTGACATACCGGAGAGCATGAAAAAAGCCAGAGACGCCTTGGCAAGAACACTGAAAAACGCCGGGTTTATAAAATTTCAAAAAAGCGTATTTATTCATCCATTTGAATGTAGAAATGAAGTTGATTTTATTATAGAATTTTTTAACGTAAGACCCCATGTCCGATTTATTACAGCGACCGAAATCGACAATGAACTTCATCTGAAGAATAAGTTTAATTTATAACGATTATTGTTTACGAAATCCAATTACAAGTTTCAGCGCTATAGCTGTCAGATTTGCACTTCAGTTTTTAGTGCGGCGGTGATAAAATAGCGTGCATGAAGATAGGAATTGTCGGCCTGCCAAATGTGGGAAAATCGACGCTTTTTCAGGCGCTGACGAAAAAACAGGTGGATACTTCAAATTATCCATTCGCTACCATTGACCCCAATGTAGGTGTGGTTAGTGTGCCGGACGAACGGTTGGGCCAGCTCGCTTCGCTCTGCCGTTCAAAGAAAATTGTCCCAGCAATAATTGAATTTGTTGACATCGCGGGGCTTGTGAAAGGCGCGGCCGAAGGCGGGGGTCTGGGGAATAAATTTTTATCCCACATCCGGGAAGTAGACGCAATTTGCCACATTGCGCGCGCGTTTGAAAATGAAAATATCGCCCATGTTGCCGGCAAACCCGATCCCCTTTCCGATATTGAGACAATTAAAACCGAGCTCGCACTGAAAGATCTGGAAACTGTCGCGAAAATAAAAGCCAACGCTCAAAAAGAAGCAAGGAGCGGCAAAAAAGAGGCCGCGGAACTTACGCAAAATCTGGAAGCGCTGGAAAAGTTACTGCAAGAATCTACCCCCCCTCTCCCCCTCTTGCCAATCGCAGACCAGTATCAGCTTTTGTCTTTCAAGCCAACCCTCTACGTTTTTAATATTTCTTCAAAAGCCAATCTGCCTCTGCCGAACCTGCCGAACGCCATTTCATTGGATATCGGCCAGGAAAACGATATTTCGGCGATGTCTGATAAAGAACGGCGCGAACTCGGCGTCGAATCAGAACTGCCCAAGCTTATAAAAGCCGCTTACGAACTTTTAGGGCTTATAACTTTTTTTACCACCGGCGAGGATGAAACCCGTGCTTGGACAATCCCCTCGGGTTCAACAGCCAAGCGCGCCGGGCGCGCGATTCACTCTGATTTTGAGGAAAAATTTATCCGCGCAGACGTGATTTTGTGGGAAAAGCTCATGGAAGCCGGCTCCCTGCCCGACGGCAAGGCGGGATGGGCAAAAGCCCGGGAACTGGGATGGCTGCGCTCCGAAGGCAAAGAATATATTGTGAAAGACGGGGATGTAATTGAATTTAAAATATAACTATGCTACCATAAACCCAATGGACAAAAGCCAAAATTTATACGAAATTGCCTATCTGGTAAGCCCGGCCTATTCGGCGGAAGAGGCCCAAAATTTTCAGCAGACCGTCAAAAATCACGTTCAGGCGTTGGGCGGGTTTATTGACCATGAAGGAGAACTCCTAAAGCGCCGGCTATTTTACCCGATAAAAAAAATGGCGGAGGCGTATGCGGCAGGATTTCGTTTTACTCTCGGCCCGGAAAAGATCGGCGAATTAGAATCACGCCTAAAAGCGCCGCAAGTGCTAAGATCAATGATAGTCCACACCAAAAGACAGCCCGCTAGAACTTTCAGACCGAGAATAGAAAAAGTTTCCGACGCGGAAAGACCAAAGCTTAAACATGCTATCGCAGTGCCAAAACCGGAGCAACCAAAGCTTGAATCCGCCGCCGACATTGAGGAAATAGATAAAAAATTAGAAGAAATCTTGGGAAAATAATTTATGAATTTAAATAAAGTATTTTTAATAGGAAACCTTACCCGGGACCCGGAGCTCCGCACCATGCCCAACGGCAATCCGGTGACGAGCTTCGGGCTTGCCACAAACAGGATGTGGAAAAGTAAAGACGGCTCGCAACAAAAACAGACGGAATTTCATAACATCGTAATGTTCGGGCGCCTTGCGGAAATCGCCAAGCAATATCTGCAAAAGGGAGCCATGGCAATGATAGAAGGCAGGATTCAAAACAGGTCCTGGGAAGGGCAGGACGGCCAGAAAAAATACCGTACAGAAATCATCGCCGAGGCCATGCAGATGGGGCCCAGGGGCGGAGGCGCTGGCAAGCCAACCGCCGAAAGTCCCGCTAAACAGGAAGAAGACGCCCCGGAAGTTTTAGCTACGGTCGAATACCCGGAAGACGAAATCAAACCAGATGAAATCCCCTTCTAAACAGTGTTATTTTTGCGCGGCCAATATCAAAGTGGTTGATTTTAAGGACTCGCAGATGCTCCGGAAATTCATGACCCCGCAAGCGCAAATTCAAGGGCGCAAAAAGACGGGGGCCTGCTCGCTCCATCAGCGCAAGCTCTCCAAGGCCATCAAGCGCGCCCGCCAAATGGGCTTCGCGCCCTTTATCTCCCGATAAATTATTATTGCCCTTCGGCTTTAGTTTTCTCTTTTATTGCCTTAACCAGCTCCTGAGCGGTTTTTTTGTTCTCGTGGAGATGCTGCCGGGCGGCGTCGTAGCCGCGGCCTAAAGATGTGCCGGCGAAGCTGTACGAGGCGCCAGATTTGGCAACCACGCCGTGTTTTTCTCCGAGCCCCAAAAGATCACCCTCGTAGGAAATTCCTTCGTTGTACAAAATGTCAAACTCGGCGATTTTAAACGGCGGCGCGACTTTGTTTTTCACAACCTTGGCTTTTACGCGGTTGCCTATGATGTCCTCGCCTTTTTTAATCTGGGCGAGGCGGCGCAAATCAATCCGCACCGAAGAATAAAACTTGAGCGCGTTGCCTCCGGGAGTGGTTTCGGGATTTCCGAACATAATCCCGATTTTCATGCGGATTTGGTTTAGAAAAATTACGGCAGTGCTGGACTTACCGACTACGGCAGTAAGCTTCCGGAGCGCGTGCGACATAAGCCGCGCCTGAAGCCCCACGTGCTGCTGGCCCATATCCCCTTCTATCTCCGCTTTCGGGGTAAGCGCGGCAACCGAGTCAACAATGATAACATCAATTTTTCCTGAACGCACTAGTGACTCAATTATTTCCAGTGCCTGCTCGCCGGTATCGGGCTGTGATATTAAAAGGTCGTCTATGCGCACGCCGATTTTTTTAGCGTAATCCGGGTCCAGCGCGTGCTCAGCATCAACGAAAGCGCAGATGCCGCCCTTTTTTTGGGCTTCGGCGACTACATGCAAAGCCAGTGTGGTTTTCCCCGATGACTCGGGGCCGAAAATCTCAATAATCCTTCCCCGCGGCATTCCGCCGACCCCTAAAGCCATATCCAACGAGAGGGCACCGGTGGGGATGACGTCAACATCCACCTTGGACACGTCTCCCAATTTCATCAGAACTCCCTCGCCGTATTTGGACTGCAAATCCTTCACCGCCGCCTCCACATCGTGCCATTTATCCGCCCGCGAATCTTTGTCTTTTATTTGTTTTGCCATAATAAAACTATTTTACCACCACCCTCAAAACTTTGCGAGTTTCGTTACCGAAGCGGTCGCGCGCTGAAACGCCGATTTGGTTGAGCCCCGGCCAAACCGGCAAATCATCTTCAAAAATCCCCCGCTCGTCGGCTTGCTTCTCACGGCCGGAAATCCAGACCTTCAGCATCGGCGCCGTGCGCCCAGCGATGTGAATCAGGCCGCCGGAAACAGCTGCCCCGTCTTGGGGCTCAAAAATTTCAAGTTTCGGCGCGAAAAGCACCCCCTTTGCTTCATAAAAAAAATATCCCCCAGCCAAAATTATTATCCCCAAAAAAATCCAACGCCGAATGTGCATAGAGATATTTTACAACTTTATAATTCGGTTTTACTACTTGACAATAATCAACACCGGTGCTAAACTCGCATAAGAAACATAAAGGGGGTGTAATGTGATCAATATATACTCACTCGGTATTGAAGAAATTAACAAAATAATCTCGGCAGCAGCTTTTGCTGTTAGGGAGGCCAATTTCTTATTTTCTAACACTAGCAACTGGACAGATCGCAAGGGCGGATATTTCTGTCTCGCTGGGCCAGGGAGCGGATTGCCGCAACTTATAGTGCCTATTGGGAACATCTCCGAGGAAAAAGCAGAAAAGTATCTTTCTTTCTGCCAAGAAAAAGCTAAGCGCCTAGCACAGCATGCCGAACACCTAAGTAGTTGGGAAAGCCGGTGCCCAGACCAAAACCGATGGGGCGGGGCAGTCCGTGTCGGCGATTTTATCTTCTCAATGTCTGGTTTCCCAGAACTGGGCGATGAGGCGATTATGCTTGCCACAGCGGGGATATACTATAAAGGGTGGCAATCGCCAAAAGCAATTGACACTATAAACATCATCGCAGAGCGTAGCCAAAACCCCTATTGGTCAAATCTGCTTGCGTTTTTGAGCCGATGGATATAATCACTAGCCCTGACCAATCAAAAATCAAAGTTAGTGTAGGGCACATTCTCATCGCCGCTTGACTAATCTCTAGCCAGCGGTTTTTTTATTCCGAAGCGCATCGGAGTTTACTAAGTTTACTAAAATTATAGAGCGATCGTTTTATAATTTTAGTAAAAGAATATTCACTAATTAGCGGGTCTAAAAATCAAAGTTAGTGTAGGGGACATCTCCATCATCACCAGTTGCTTTTTTAGCGGCGGATTTTTTATTTTCAAATTCTTCGGCTTCTTCTTCGCCAACAACATCCTCATTCCGCTTGGCAGTTTCACCGTTAAGCGGCTCTCCAGCCGGCCTTTTAACCAAAACCTCTCTCGGCTTCGCTCCTTCGCCGGGGCCGATGACGCCGCGCTCCTCCAGCATATCCAAAAGCCGCGCGGCGCGGGCATAGCCCACGCGAAGCCGACGCTGGAGGTAAGACGCCGACGCTTTTTGCGCTTCCACCACCAATTTTTTCGCTCCCTCGTAAAGCTCATCGTCAACATCGTCTTCGTCCCATTCGCTAGCTGGCGGGCCGTTTCCTCCGGCGGGCAATTTTATGTCCAAATCAATCTGCTCCGCCTCAAACTTATCCCCCGCTTCGGCGGCATAGCTCGCCACTTTTTTCACTTCACGCTCCGAAATAAACGCTCCCTGGATTCTTTTCGGCTTTGACGTATCGCCGGCCAGATAAAGCATGTCTCCGTTGCCCAAAAGCTTCTCCGCGCCGGACATATCCAAAATCGTCCGTGAGTCCACGCCGGAAGCAACCTGCAAGGCGATTCTGAAGGTAATGTTCGCTTTTATAAGCCCGGTAATCACCTCCACAGACGGGCGCTGGGTGGAAACCACTAAATGAATCCCCACGGCTCTGGACATTTGCGCCAAGCGCACGATTGATGCTTCCATCTCGCGCGGATATGTGGCCATAAGGTCGGCCAACTCGTCTATAATGATTACGATATTCGGCAAAACCTCCTCGCGATTTTTCTCTCTAACCATCTCCGCGTTGTAAGAATTTATGTCGCGCGCGCCGGTTTCCGAAAGTCGTTCGTATCTTCTTTCCATCTCTCTCGCCGCCCAGCGCAGGGAAATAATGGCTTTTTTCGCGTCGGTTATAACTGGCGCGAGAAGGTGAGGAGCGGCATTGTAAATCGTAAGCTCAACCCTTTTTGGGTCAACCATCAAAAAACGGAGAAACTCCGGAGAATTTTTATAAAGCAAGCTGACAATTAAAGTGTGAATGGCAATTGACTTGCCCGAACCGGTCGCGCCGGCAATTAAAAGGTGCGGCATTCTGGCAATGTCGGCAAATATCGCCCGCCCGGAAACGTCTCTGCCCAAAGAAAAAGTCAGAGGTGCCGCGTTTTTAAATTCATCCAAAGAAAGTAAGCTCCGGAGTCCCACGAGAGCGATTGACCTGTTGGGAACCTCTATGCCAACCAAAGATTTTCCGGGAATCGGCGCCTCAATCCTCAAAGGGTGCGCCGCCAAAGCCAGCGCCAAATCGTTATGAAGGGCTGTGATGCGGGAAAGTTTAACTCCCTCCGCCGGCTTCAGGGTGTACTGCGTAACCGAAGGACCGATGTTCACCTCGGACATCTCCACATCAATGCCGAAGTTCTGCAATGTTCTCTTTATAATGTTTGCATTCGCTTTTATGTCGCCAGACGAGGGCGTTCCCTTATCGTCTTCCAAAAGGTCAATAGGCGGGACGGTGTATTCAAACGACTTGCTTATGTCCAAACGCTGCTGTTTATAAGATTTTTTTCCGCCAAAGGCGGAAAAAATATTTTCTTCTTCATCCTTTTTTTCTTCAATCTTCGCGGGGGGTAAGGGGGACACGGAAGGAGCAGGCAGCGGCGCGAAAACTCTCTCTTCAGCCCTTTTTTCTTCTTTTTCTCCCTTTTCTTTTCTTTTCGGCTTTAAAGAAACATTTAGAGCGATTAAAAAGGACACCAAAAGAAATGCGGAGAAAATAAGAAGCGAGGCCCAAAAATCAAAAAGCCGGAGAAATGGGTAAGAAACCAAAAAGCCGGCGTATCCCCCAGTATATTCCCCGAAAACGATGTCCGCGAGCCCCAGCGAGCTTAATAGAAACAAAGTCCCGCCGACGGCAGTGGCGGCGACGAAATGCTCGCCTAAGGCGAGCAGAAAAGAAACGCCTGATAGAAAAAACGCCAGAGGCGCAAGAAAAAAACCTTTGCCGAAAACAAAAAAAAGCGACCGGCGGGCGGCGTTGCCCACCATCCCCGCCCCGCCAAAATAAGCCATTGCCAAAATAGCGGAAACCGCGAAAGATAAAACCGCCCACAAAGAATGCTTCGTCTCCGGCTTTAAATTATGGTGCCAAGCCCCAATCCCCGCTCCGCTTTTCCCGTTATTCCGTTTCTTTTTGGCCATTTACTTATTATAGCAAATGGACAGCGATTATTCCTCCTCTTCTTTTGCCGCCGCTTCCAGCTTTTTGAGGTATTCTTTTCGGTAGCCGGTGCCGGCGGGGATAAGCCGGCCGATGATTACGTTTTCTTTAAGCCCGCGCAGCTTGTCTTCCTTCCCTTCAATAGCCGCGTTGGTCAAAACGCGCATTGTCTGCATAAATGACGCGGCCGAAAGAAAGCTCTCGGTGGTCAGAGCAACATTGGTTATGCCCATCATCAGCTGCACCGCCTTCGCCGGCAGGACTCCGGCACCGCCTTCTTTTCTTGCTTTTATGTTTTCCTCGCGAAGTTTTGATTTTTCAATAATTTCCCCGACTGCCAGTTTTGTTGACCCCGGGTCTTTGACTCTTACGCGGGAGAACATCTGTCTGACTATCGCCTCAATGTGCTTGTCGTTTATTGAAGCGCCCTGGAAAGTGTAAAGCTGCTGGATTTCCGACAAAATGTAGTTTTGCGCCGCTTTCGCGCCCGCCACGCTCAAAAGTTCTTTTATATCAACGGAGCCCTCCGTGATGCGCGAGCCCGGTTCAACTTTTTCGCCCGGGGAAACAAGTATTGTCCTGCCGAACGGCACCAAAAACTCAAACTCGCCCCCTGCTGCGTCCCCCAGAATTTTTACCATTTTATCCCTGCTGCCGCCGTTAGTGTCTCCGGCATCCGCGACAGAAAGCACCGTGCCGGACGCGTTGGAGATAATCGCCGGCGCTCGCGGCGTGCGGAGCTCAAAAATTTCCTCCACTCTCGGAAGGCCCATGGTAATGTCCGCCGCTCCGGCGATACCCCCCACGTGGAAAGTTCTCATTGTAAGCTGCGTGCCGGGCTCGCCGATGGCCTGCGCGGCGACTATCCCTACTGCTTCCCCCAACTTAACAGGGGTGTTGGAGCCGAGATCATATCCGTAGCAAAGCTGGCAGATGCCGCGCACGGCCCTGCACGAAATCGGGGACCGCAAAAGCACGCTCTGAATGTCCAAAGAAGCAATTTTCTCGGCATCGGCCATGGTAAGCAGATGTCCGCGCTTAAAGAGCGGCTTTTTGGACTCCGGGTCGGCGATATCCGCCGCCAAAACCCTGCCGAACACGCGCGTCGCGAAGCTTTTGCCAAGCCGCTCGTAATCTGCTTTTCTGACCTCAAAACCGACTTCGTCTTTGCAATCCGGCTCGCTTATTATGATGTCCTGCACAACGTCCACCAAGCGGCGCGTCAGATATCCCGCCGCCGCGGTTTTAAGCGCGGTGTCGGCCGTGCCTTTTCTGGAAGCGTGGGTGGATATAAAATACTCCAAAACCGCCAGCCCTTCCTTGAAGCTCGCAAGTATTGGGAGCTCAATCGTGCGCCCGGAGGGATTAACCACCAAGCCCTTCATTGAGGCCAGCTGATTTATCTGCGCCCAGTTGCCTCTCGCGCCGGAGGAAACCATATACTGAACCGGCCCGAAAGGATCCAGCGCCCCCGGCGCGAGCTTATCCACCTCCGTTTTAACGTTCGTCCACACCTCTATTATTTTTTCATAGCGCTCGCGGTCGGTGAGCAGGCCCTGTTCGTATTGTTTTTCTATGACGCGCGCTTCCTCTTTCGCTTTTTCAATAAACGCCTGCTTTTCCTGGGGCACCTGTATGTCATCCATCCCCCAGCTAATGCCGGATTCCGTGGAATGCTTAAAGCCCAAGGATTTGATGCGGTCTAAAATGCCGGGCGTCTCGTCAATTCCGTATCTTTGTATCAGATTAGAAACCAGCCGATCCAAGTCCTTCTTTTTCATCTCCTGGTTCAAAAACGCAAAATCCCTTGGCAGGACGCTGTTGAAAAGCAGCCGCCCGACGGAGGTTTCCAGTATTTCTTTGCCGGCACTCTGGTATTTCGGCGTTTTGGTGACTTTGACGAAAATTTTCGCGTGGATGTCCACACGCTCAAAATCATGCGCCAGGATTGCCTCGTTTGGCGAAGCGAAATACTTGCCCTCGCCCTTGGCGCCCGGCCTGATTCTGGTGAGATACGCAATGCCCATTACTATATCCTGCCTCGGTGTTGCCACCGGTTCGCCATTGCCGGGCTTGAGCAGATTTCTGACAGAGGCGATGATGTCGCGCGCCTCTTTTTGCGCTTCATCCGTCAATGGAACATGCACAGCCATCTGGTCGCCGTCAAAATCCGCGTTAAATGCCTCGCAAACCAAAGGATGAAGCTGTATGGCGCTGCCCTCAACAAGTATCGGCTGAAACGCCTGTATGCCCAAGCGATGCAGGGTCGGCGCGCGGTTTAAAAGCACGTATTTGTCTTTAATGGCATTTTCCAAGCTTTCCCATATCTCCTCTTTCAAATCGTCAATAAGCCGCCCCGCGCCTTTTATCGTGTGCGCCAGGCCGCGGCTTATCAAATCGTGTATGACTAGGGGCCTGAAAAGCTCAAGCGCCATATGTTTTGGAAGTCCGCATTGGTGGAGCTTTAACTCCGGCCCTACCACTATGACAGACCTGCCGGAGTAATCCACGCGCTTGCCCAAAAGATTCTGCCTGAATCTCCCCTGCTTGCCTTTCAACATATCCGCCAAAGAGCGCAGCGGCCTTTTTTGGGCTTGCGAGGTGGCCGCCGGACCCTGCGTGCGCTTGATGGAATTATCAATCAGGGCGTCCACGGACTCCTGAAGCATTCTTTTTTCGTTTCTAACAATCACTTCCGGCGCTTTTATCTCCAGAAGTTTTTTTAAGCGGTTGTTTCTGTTTATCACGCGGCGATAAAGGTCGTTTATGTCGGAGGTCGCGTGCCTGCCCCCCTCCAACTGCACCATCGGGCGCAAAGCCGGCGGAATGACGGGTATCACCGTAAGGAACATCCATTCCGGCCGGACGCCGGACCTCAACATGGACTGCGCGAGACGCAATCTGCGCAAAATCTTTTTTTTCTGAAGAGGCGAGGCGCTCTCCGCTTCTGCAGAAAGCTGGGGGACAAGCCGGCTTAAATTAATCTCTGACGCGAGCTTACGGAGAGCTTCCGAGCCGATGCCCGCCTCAAAAATGTGCGCGTATTTTAAGCTGAAGCGGTGATATTCCACTTCGGAGATAACCGCCTTCTCGCAGAGCCCCTTGATTTCGCCGACGGTGGCGTCGTAGACGGATTTAAGTGCCTCCGCTTCGGCCGGGGCGGCCGACTTCATCTTGGATTTAAATTCTTTCTCAACCGCGGCCAAGACCTCTTTCCTTGCTTTTTCGTCAATCTTGGTAATAACGTATCCACCGAAATAAATCACTTTTTCCAAATCCGGCACGGACATGTCCAAAATCAAGCCGATTCTTGAAGGCACCCCCCTTAAAAACCAGATATGCGAAACGGGGGAAGCAAGCTCAATGTGCCCCATTCTTTCCCTGCGGACGATTGACCTGGTCACTTCCACTCCGCATTTGTCGCAGACGATTCCCTTGTACCTGACGCGCTTGTATTTTCCGCAATAGCATTCGTAATCTTTCTCCGGCCCGAAGATGCGCTCGTCAAAGAGCCCGTCTTTTTCCGGGCGCTGGGTCCTGTAATTTATGGTTTCCGGTTTTGTGATTTCGCCTCTGGACCAGCTCAAAACCTTCTCGCGCGAAGCGAGGCGGATTGCCAACGATTTAAAATCAGCTATTTTTTGCGACTCCATGTTTTTTCCTCTTCTTCTAAAATATATTCTTCAAAGCGCTCTTTTTGCCGCCCCTTGCCTTTTGACTCTTTTCCGGCGCTTTCATCTTCATCGCCGGGCGCTTCTTCAACCCCTCTAAGCTCAACGTCCAGGGCAAGCCCCTTAAGCTCGTTCACCAAGACATGGAAAGACGCTGGGACGTTCGGAGCGCGGAACGGCTCGCCGCGCACAATCGCGTCGTAAGCCGCCGCGCGCCCCAGAACGTCATCCGATTTTATGGTCAGCATTTCCTGCAGGGTGTGCGCGGCGCCGTACCCTTCCAATGCCCAGACCTCCATCTCGCCGAATCTCTGCCCTCCGCCCTGCGCTTTGCCCCCCAACGGCTGCTGGGTTATCAAAGAATACGGCCCGATTGAGCGCATATGGAGCTTGTCTTCCACCATGTGCGAAAGCTTCATTAAATAAACCATCCCGACAGTGACTTTTTGGTCAAATTCCTTTCCGGTGCGCCCGTCAAAAAGCCGAACTTTGCCGTCTTCGGGAAGGCCTGCCCTTCTAAGCTCCGACTTAATTTCAGTTTCCGTCGCCCCAAGCAGAGTGGGCGTTATTGCCATATAGCCCAGTTTTTCCGCAGCCCACCCCAGATGGGTTTCCAAAATCTGGCCTATGTTCATGCGCGAGGCGACACCCAAAGGATTTAAAATAACGTCAACCGGAGTGCCGTCCGCGAGGTATGGCATGTCTTCCTGCGGAAGAATGCGGGAAATTACTCCCTTGTTGCCGTGGCGGCCGGCGAGCTTATCGCCGGGAGAAACCTTCCGCATCTCCGCCACTTCAACCCTGATTTCTTTGATGACTCCGGTTTCAAGTTTGTCTCCCTTTTCCCTTGAGAAAACTTTAATGCCGACCACGCGGCCGTGTCTGCCGTGCGGGAGGCGGAAAGAAGTGTCTTTTACGTCTCTTGCTTTTTCTCCGAAAATCGCGCGCAGAAGCCGCTCTTCCGGAGTAAGGTCGGATTCGCCTTTCGGAGAGATTTTCCCCACAAGTATGTCGCCGGCCCTTACTTCCGCGCCGACGCGGATGATGCCGTCCTCGTCCAAATCCTTCAGTTTTTCCTCGCCGACGTTGGGAATGTCGTGCGTGGTGATTTCCGGCCCAAGCTTGGTGTCCCGGACGTCCACCGTATAATCCTCAATCAAAACCGAGGTGAAGGTGTCGTTTTTTACCAAACGGTCGGAAAGAATAATTGCGTCCTCAAAATTCGCCCCGCCCCACGAAAGAAAAGCCACAAGGAGATTCTGCCCGAGCGCCAGATGCCCGCGGTCGGTAAGCGAAGTATCGGCAAGCACGTCGCCTTTTTTTATTTTGTCGCCCAATTTCACGGAGGGGCGCTGGTGTATGACTGTTGACTGGTTAGACCGGACGAAATTCACCAATTCGTAAGTTTTTGTTTTGCGACCTGATTTAACCGTGACGGATTTGGCGTCAACCGCGCTTACCACGCCGTCCATATCCGACATTATCAGCCGGCCGGAATCCCGGGCGGCTTTTTCTTCCATGCCGGTGGCAACCAATGGCGCCTGGGGGCGCACGCAGGGAACGGCCTGCCGCTGCATGTTTGAACCCATCATGGCGCGGGTTGAGTCGTCGTGCTCCAAAAACGGCACCAGAGAAGTGGCTATGGAAAACGCTTGCTGGGGAGAAACGTCTATATAATCAATCTCCGATTTCGCTATCAGCGCGGGCTGGCCATTGGCACGGCCCTCCATTTCTTCGTCCAAAATATTCCCTTCCGAGCCAATGGCGACTCCGGCTTGGGCGATTTTATGCCGGGCCTCTCCAAAAGCCGTAAGATAATTGATTTCATTCGTTACTTTGCCGTTTATGACTTTTCTGTAAGGTGTTTCCAAAATCCCGAAATCGTTTACCCGCGCGTATCCGGCCAGATAGTTGATAAGCCCGATGTTCGGCCCCTCGGGTGTCATAATCGGGCAAAGCCGCCCGTAGTAAGAAGGGTGAACGTCCCGAACCTCAAATCCGGAGCGTTCTCTGGTGAGCCCGCCCGGCCCCAAAGCCGAAACCCGGCGCTTATGCTCAAGCTCGGAAAGAATATTTGTCTGGTCCATAAATTGGGAAAGCTGGTTTGTCATAAAAAATTCGGATATCACTGCGGCGAACGGCCGGGCGTTTAAAAGCTGGGCGGGAGTAATCGTGGCAAGGTCGGAGGTGGACATGCGGTCTTTTATCGTCCGCTCCATGCGCGCGAGCCCGATTCGCAATCTTTGCTGGAGCATTTCGCCCACCGAGCGCACGCGGCGGTTGCCCAAGTTATCAATGTCGTCCGGCAGGGACAATGGATTATTATTTAAAGAAATCACCTCCGAGAGTATGGCTACCAAGTCCTCCTTGTTTAAAATTCGCGGGTTTTTGACCTTAACACCGGCCAAAGAAGGCAGGCGCTGGCCGAGCTTGTATCTGCCGACGGCCGACAAATCGTACCTCTCCGGCCCGAACATGGCGCCTATGAGCTCGCGGGCGTTGTCGGGAGTTGCCAGCTCGCCCTGGCGGATTCTTTTGAAAATTTCCACGTAAGAGTCGTCGGCCGTTTTAGTCGGGTCTTTTTCCAGAGTTTTGTTGATGAAAGAAACCTGCCCGTCCGGCAGGCGGGCCTCGCCATTGTCTATGGCGGAAAAAGCATCTTTTATGTCCTCGTTTTTCTCCAACCCGAAAATGCGCATGAGGGCTGTGGCGGCGATTTTTCTTTTGCGGTCAACTTTTGCGTAAATAGCCCCGTCACTTTCCGTTTCAAACTCCAGCCAGGCGCCGCGCGAAGGAATGACTTTCGCGCCGAAAAGCTTCCTGCCTTTGGAAATATTCACCAAAGTAAAGTAGGCGCCGAAAGAGCGGGCTAGTTGCGAGACAATCACGCGCTCAACGCCGTTTATCAAAAAAGTCCCGCGGGGTGTCATGAGCGGCATATCCGCCAAAAATACTTCCTGCTCCTTTTTTTCTCCCGTGCGCTTGTTGGTAAGCCGAATGCGGATTCTCAAAGATGACTCAAAAGACAAGTTGTTGACTCTGGCGTAGTTTTCGTCGTACTTCGGCTCGTCAAAAGAATAATCCAGAAATTCCAGGGCAAGTTCCTCGCCGGTGTAATCTACAATTGGCGAAAACTCGTCCAGAATCTCGCGAATCCCTGTTTTTAGCAGCCAATTAAAAGATTTCAGCTGCATTTCAGCTAAATCGGGCAGCGAGGCCAACGGCTCCCGATAGCGGGAGAAGTATTTTTTATTTATTCCCATTTTGCTCTTTTATTGGCCCGAATAAACGCAAAACAGCCCTCTTTTGGTTCACCCCGCCGGTGAGGCGGGGCAAGACGAGGACTTTTTAGATTCTCTTTAGGTGCGGATTTTTGTATTCAAAGCGACAGGAGCTATTTTAGCGTTTCTTATAAAATAAGGCAAATTTTGCCTGTGGACAAAGCCGACGCCTATTGGGGTCGGCTCTCCGACCGCAGCGTCGGAGCCACCTTAATGCACAAGTTGCATTCTAGCAAACCCTATTATCCGTGTCAAGTCCACCTACCTACAAGTTGTGATTTTGGGATAATGGAGTAGGTGATCATTTTTTTGGAGGCAGAAAACCCATCTGTGGTTTTTCTTCGTTTGATCTAAATTGAAGCAAAATGGCATCTAGTTTCATTAAAAGCAAGCCGCGCTCGCATTTCTTTTCTCCAAATCCTTCAAAGCCGGACCGCCTAGATATTCCGCTTGTATACTCTAATACTGATTCTGGAACTTTAAAATCACTAAGTGAATAATTATTTTCTACTTCCAATTGACTAACCAAAGAATTATAATGGTCAACATACTTTCTGCTGATATGCTTTTCCTGTGGTAGATTTTCTCGCAAAGCGAGAAGTTGATTATATATCTTCATTAATGTATCGCTAGTCATGCTAAAAGCTAAATTTTTGCTTTTATAAATCCCCTAAATCGTAGCAGATTTTGGGGTTTTATTCAAGCGTGGTTTTGGGTTTTGTTTATCAATAGTTATCCACAGGACTTGCTTTTGAAAACTGCACATGCTAGCATGGCTATACAGTATCGAGAAAAGGCGTCGACCGTTAGGACGATGGCCTTTTTTCATTTGTAACGCTGGGCATAATTGTGTCTATAAATTGCGCATCTTTATCAACAAAAATATTAAAATTTCGATTACGAAACCCATTGATAAAATTAGTAGTCGTGCCGAGATTATTTTTAAAATGCTCTAAAAACCGGCGCTTATATTTATCGCCGTTAGCAATTTCTTTAGTAGCCAATCTAAGATCATAATTTATGGCGCCAACTATTAAATCAGCTGTTTGTAGGAGATCGTTGGATTTAGAATCAAATCTACACACTCCTGCGATAGCAAGTCTTTCAAATTTTTCATTTAATTTTCTTTTTACATTAACCTCAAACCTAATATCTTTCGGGGTAGTAACGTGGTCGGCGATAACAATGAGAATCTCGTTCTCTGATACCGCAGACTCAAGCACTCTAAGAGAGATATCTTCATATGCCTGCCAAGGATTAGCCGCAAAAGCCCTACTAAAATATTCACCTTTTTTGTACAAAGAATAAGAACTAAAACGCAGGCTTTTCGCATCGAACAATGCATCTAACGCAAATTTGGCAAATTCAAAATTTCTATTAGATAATTTATTAAACTTCATTTCGTCAAAAAAATTTCTTTTCCTGCGTTCGTAAAGCAATTTGCTTTGTAAATAATATGGTTGTGAACATTTAATAAATCCTAAAGTAAAAAATGTGTCTCTTGGGTTATTTAAACTGCCACTCTCGTCTAGAAAACAAAACTTGCTCCAAATGCTTTTATAATCACCTAAGGTTAGGTCTGATCCTTTTTTATCTGCTTGAAAAAGTTTCCCGAACATACTTAAAAACTAACGTGTTTTAGTGCCCACTTATTCCATGTCACCAATAGAAAACTGGCGATGAAGATGGAAGAATATGTGCCGAAGAAAACGCCGACTAAAATGGCGAGGGCGAAGAATTTTGTGCTTGCGCCTCCAAGAAAATAAAGCGCCAGCATCACAATCATTACCGTAAGCGAGGTATTAATTGAGCGGCCGATGGTTTGGCGCAAGCTTGTCTCAACGATATTTTCAAATTCTTCCCTGGCTCCGGATTTTTTTAAATTTTCTCTAATGCGGTCAAAGACCACAATCGTATCGTGCACGGAAAATCCTAAAATAGTAAGAAGCGCAGTCACAAAAAGCGTGTCCGCGGTGACGCCGTAAAAGCGCCCCAAAACCGCGAAAAGGCCGGTGGGGATGGAAACGTCGTGCACCAAAGCAACGAGAGCCGCCAAGCCATATTTCCAAGAAGATATCGGCCGCGACACTTCCCGAAAAGCCCAGGCGATGTAGAGAGCAATCATAAGCATCACCAAAATAATCGCGTAAAGCGAATTTCGTTTTAACTCCTGCCCGATTGTCGGCCCAATAGAAGTAAATTGTTTTTCTTCCAGTTCGCCTAGTTTTCGGAGTTCCGTCAGTATCGCCTGGTGCTCCTGCTCGCTGATTGCCGGCATGCGCAAAATTAACCCCCTCTCGCCCACAGGCTGAATTATAACTTCCGGTAAATTTATAGCCGGCCTTGATCCGCCGGCTGGCAGATTATATTCCACCTCCATTAAAGTCCCGCCGGTGAAATCTATTCCCAGTTTCAGCCCCCAGACCCAAACCGCCAAAAAACTCGCCAGCACCAATATCCCGGAAAACGCGTAGCTTATTTTTCTCGCGTCAATAATGCGCATGTCTAAATCTCCCCCGCGCGATAAGAAGTAAGAATCCCCCGCAGATAATTGTCGCCTGGATTTTTGTTGATGCCTTCAAGCAAAACCGGCTCGGCTAAATTTTTCTTTTCTTTATAAGAGAGCGTGTAAAGGTCAAAAAGATTTTTGTATCCGGCGACGTAATCCGGTTTTACATCCACGGCTTTCCGCAGATATTTTTCCGCTTTGGGAAAATCATGCAAATAATAATGATAAAGGTCGCCGAGGTTGGAAAAAGCGATATAATCATTCGGGCGGATTAGCGTTGCGTATTGCCAGGCCAAAGACGCGCCCTCGTAATCGCCCAAGAACTTGCGCAAAATCCCAATCTGCAGCCATCCTTGAAGATAATTCGGCTCGCGCTCCAGCTGTAAGGACATCTCTTTTAATTCTTTTGCTACCGCTTCGTTCCCAGAAGGAATTTTTCTCTCCAAAGCTTGCTTGGCTAATGTTTCAAGCTCATTCGGCTCGAAACCGCCTGACGGGAAGAAACCTGGTTTTTGGGAAGTCTCAAAACCAGGTTTCGAGGAGTCAGGCGGTGTTTCCCCTGGCGACCTAATATCCCCCCAAATAAAAAAACTTGCCGATCCGAGAGCGGCTGCCGCGATTACCGCGACTGCGATGATATTTCTTGTGGACATAGAAATATAATATCCAATTCAAAAACCCCCGTAAAGGGGGTTTTTGAAACTTAGTTCACAAGCCTAAGATTTAATTGGACCGTAAGTTCACCTGCGTAGCGCCAGTTGCCGGCAACCCGGTAACCTGGTAACCATTGGTGTAATCCTGGTCAAACCTGGTGTTGTTGGTTGTCGTTGAGATCGGAGACCAGATGAAGTCGTCGTTGGCGTCGCCCGCCGTTCCGTCATAGCTGTCAATCCTTGCCGCGTTAGCCATAGCAACGTTCGCCGCAGGGACGTTAGTCACGGTCGGGTAGGCCGCGTCGCCCATCAGCTGAACCGAGACGTCATCGTTGTTTGTCGTTCCAGACTCAACAAGCGAAACGGTAGCAAGCAATTCAAAGTACCTGGTCACGCCGCTGGAGATAATGTAGGTGGTCGTAGCGGTGTTACAGCCTCCGGCGGTCAAACCCTTGTCAGGATATATTCTGACATCTCGCGGTCCTTGTGTCGTGGTTACCAAGCCGCTGAAACATTGGCCGCCATTGATAAGGCCGGTTGAAGTGAAGTTGGTGTCGGTGTTGCTGAATCCGGAGTCAACGTAAGCGTACAAACTATAGAGCGAGGTTGTAGCGCCCAAAGAGGACGATCCCATGCGGAAAGTCATTTTGTAGAGCGCGATGTCGCCGTTATTAGCCGTTACCGCGAAGCGGTATAGCTTCTGGTTAGCAGTTGTTCCGCCCTGGAGAATCGTGTTCGGCAATGCCTGATAAGCCACTGTCGGGTAGGCCTTCATAATTCTCACTCCCTGCGAAGACCCGGCTGAAGAGCCGTTGACTCCGGACGGACCGTTAACCGTGCTGCCCGAAGCGACTCCCGTGCCGTAGTTGCCGTTGAGCCCGACGTTTGCTCCGTCGTAGTCAACAATGAGCAAGTCGCCCGAAGCGGTCAGAGGACCGGATACGCTGACTGCGGCAATGTCTCCTTTGACAGTGAGTGTTCTGGCTCCGTCTTTCGGAATTCTGAAGGAACCGGTAGCGATCGCGCTGGAGGTGGCATTGTCAATCGTCGGGAAGACAGCAGTCCCTACTTGGAGATTGCCATCCCACAAGGTTACCTGCCTACCTACCAAATCAATCGGCGTGTTGGTTGCGGCGCTGGAGAGCATAAGGGCAACCTGCTTAAGGTCAATGTCTTCGTTTGAAGCGCTGAACTTAATTTTGACAAGCTCAACTCCCGTCTGCCCGGCGCCTACAATTTTGTAAGCCGGGCTGTTGGGGTCAAGCACAACCGCCAGAGTCCCGCCTGAAGAAGCGGCCATTTCCTGCCCAATTGAGGTGGTTACAGTTTGCGCGATGGTTTGTCCGGAGGTAAGTCCTGAAACGCCAGTCCAGTCGTTGGAGTGAGCGCCGTCGTCGCCGTCAGCTCCGCCGATGCCCCAAGCGTACTTGCCCGTGGCTCCGCCGATTAAGTCGCACTTCAGCCCCAGGGTCTTGGAAGTCCCTTTTGACACGGTGAGTCCCGTGCCGCTGAAGGTGAAACTGGTTGAAGAACCGGCGGCTGTCGGGTTCACACTGCTGGTGACAACCGTTGAGCCGTCATAAAGCTTACAGTTGGTAACGTCTGTCGCCGCCCCGCCGGCGCGGAAAGCGTAAAGAATCGGAATGTTGGTCAGCCGCAAATCCTCGCCCGAGCCGGTTCCGTCCAGGATGTAGTTGGCAAAGAGGAATTGGCTGGCTCCGGCAATAATCGTCTGCGCGATCGGCACGGAGGAAACGCTAACCGTCAGCGCTCCGGTTTTCACCGTCATTGTGTTGCCGCTGATAGCCGAAGTCGGAGAAGGCGTTACGCTGTTCCCCGTCACCAATCCTTTCACGGTCGCCCAGTCGTTGGACGGAGTCGTGGAGGCCTGAATGGTCGCGTTGTTGGCAACGTCGGTGCCGACTTTGCCTTTAAGGGTCAGGGTGTGCGTGCCGGGCTGGAAGGTAACGGTGTCGGTAAAGACAACGGAACCCGTGCCGGCGCTGGAAGTGTTGGCGCTGTCGGCGGCGGTGCCGTCAACAGGGCCGGCCAAAACTGCGCCGTTTTGGTCAACCAAACTGACATTGGTCAGGTCGTTAACGTCCGCGTCGGAGCCGCCTGAAGTTATAGTGAAGTTGAACCCGATTCTGCCGACGGAGATCGCCTCTCCCTTAACCTCAACCGTGAACCCGCCGAAGGGCTGGTTTGCCAGGTTGACGGCTATGTTTTGGGCGGAAACCGTAGTCGCGGTAGACACAGTAATGGTACCGGTTGTAACGGTAACCTGCGCGGCGTCATACCACGGGTCTTCGGTTGAACTGAACGCGGCGGTGTCATCCGTAGGATCGGTGGCTCCGGTCTGCGGAGGAGTTATGCCGTATCCGTAGTTTTCTCCGATGAGGCCTATGTCGGTCCTCTTGGCGACGTCAAAGTCAACAGTCCTTCCGGAACCGCCAACGATATCGCCCTTAATCGTCATTTCCTTGGAAAATCCTTTGTCAACAAGGATTCCCTTGCCTCCGTTGTCGGTAAATGTGGTCGTGTAATACTTGCCGTCGGACGAAACAACGTTTTCGTAAGCCGTTCCGTCAACGTAGGTCTTTACATTGGCCAAATCGCCCGCGCCAATGGAGCCGGTCTGGTTCCACCTGATGAATTTAAGATAGATTTTTTCAGCCGAGCCCGCGGTTACTTTAATCGAAGAAAAGACATATGCTGTCTCGCCGACTTTCTTGCTCTGGGAAGAGCCGGGGTCCAGAGAACCGCGTTGCAAGGTAACCGAACCGATGGTGAGCGAGGTGTTGACCGTGTGCCCGGTGCCCGAAAGAGGCAGCGCGCCGTCAACAGTCGCGGCCGAAGAGTTAACTTGCTTAAGAGTCAGGTAAGCAACCTGTCCGGAGTTAGAGTTGTCGGAGGTCTGCGCGTTACCGGCAATCGTCATAGTCCGGGTTGCGCCCGCTTTTACGACGAATGGTTCGCTCAAAGTCGTCTGGTGCGAAGAGTTCAGGGTTTTTGCAATTCCAAGCTGACTGCCCGCTTCGTCCAAAAGGACTATTCCGGCGAAAGCGTTGTCGTTTGCCAATCCTGTTCTCTCAACCACCAAAGAGTTAACTGTAATGTCCTGTCCCGCTGGAGCCGTGAACTTAACCACGGTGAATGGGACGCGCGTGGCGTTTATCGGGAATAAGCTTGAGTTTGGATGTGCGCCCGCCTCAACCTTGATTGTTCCCGAAGCCGCCGGCGTGGATGGTGTGGACGGAGTTGAAGGAGTGCTGGGAGCAGCAGCTCCGCCGGCCAGCGAGTTGTACTTGGCTCTTGAAAGAGCTCCGAAGTAACCTGCCGCCGGAGAAACTCCGTTAGCCGCCTGCCATGCAGAAACGGCCGATTGGGTTACAGACCCAAGATATCCTGTAGCGCCGCCAGCAAAAGTGAAGTGACCGGTTGAGGTCAAGTAGTTTTGCAAGCAGGTTACATCATCTCCTCGCGCTCCCATTGTAAGATCGCGAGTGAAGCCGCAAGCTCCTGCTGACGGCGCAGCCGGCGTGCTCGGCAGGCCGCGAAGCGATGAGTTAACATTCGCTCTCGTAGTAGCGTCAACGCCGAAGCTGTCCAAAAGCGACAGGATGGAGCTGATTTGAGCTTCAGTAAGAGCGGCGCTGGCTACCGCCGGCACGAGCATGGCTCCGCCGGAGAGCAAGCCAATTGTGGCCGCACTCACTAAAATTGAAGTCAATTTTGCTTTGTATTTCATAACTAATATTCTTTTAATAATTTCGCCGGCAGGAATATTTTCGACAAAATATCCGCTTGCCGGGTTTTCCGCTGATAATCAATTTATCGACCTTGTTAACTATTCTGAAATTTACAAACTAAACTTTTTATAATTCCGAAACCCATATTCATTTTTCAAGGTTCTCTTTTCCAGAAGTAAGTCGTTTAGCTTCTGGCACCCTGCCGCCAAATCTTAACGTGGTAGCAAGATGCCATAAGCCAAGAAACTCTCCGCCACGGAGCGGGTTTTTTAGCCCTATTTTAACCTAATCCCTTATTGCGGTTTTATTCGTATTCATCCCGCGTAATTTAAGTATAACATAGCCGATAATCACCGATGCAAGCGCCCGTTGTGGATAACCCTTTTTCAGATAAAATACCTCCTCCAGCGCTTCTCTCCATCTTGCTTTATTGCCCCGGAAGCCACAAGCGAAGAAAGCTCCCTCTGCACTGTTTTCTCGCTGATTTGGCCTCCCAGCATTTTAGCCAGTTCGCCTGCGCTTCTGCGCCCATTTTCTCTAAGCTTGGCCAAAAGCAACTCATGTCTGTCCGATACGCGGCTTATTGGCTTACCTATCTGCTTAGAATCAATGCCAGCGATGCTGTCCAATAGATTCCTATAGCTGTCCGATAGAAACACGGCTTCGCGCATGAGTTCTGAATACGCCTTGGTCAGAACCTCAAAATTTGCTTTTGAGATAAACGTGCCCGAGGAAGCAAGCTCCAGCTTCAAAAGCATGCTCTTGGCCATCCTTTCCATTCTGGCAATATCCCCCGCGTCTGCACCCATAATCTCCAGCGCGTTTTCGCGCAAAGCCCATTTTAATGGCTCGGCGTCGGAAAAAAGGTCGGTAGTCCGGTATAACGCTTCGGTTATTTTAAGCGCCTTTTCTTTAAGATTTTCCGACATACCAATAGTTTATCCGCGCGCGATTTCCCGTCAACTTCACAAATACGGAAAAAATGGTGCAATAAAAAAGGGCTGAAAGCCCCATTGCTTGATGTCTTACGGTCTGACACTGAAACTAGTGGTTAAAAGGTGTCTGATTATTAAGCCGCTGATGGCAAACATCGCGACGATAAACGCAATCAGCCAGCCGCTCATTTTTTCTTGGGCTTTTCCGCCCCCATTCTTTGTTAGTTCAGTCATAGTTCACCTCCATCCTCCAATCTAATATAGAAGGCGGGTTTTATCAAATCCGAAATTCTGCTAATATGGCTTCATTATTATTGCGGGGTCGGCTAATGGTAGGCCATGCGGCTCTGAACCGCAGAATCTAGGTTCGAATCCTAGCCCCGCAGCCAATTAAATACGATAAAAACAACAACAAACTTTTGACATTATTTTACCAAATCTGATACACAAAACAAAATCCGGAGTATCCCGGATTTTGTTTGTTGACTACTTTTGTTTCTCTGAACCTGGAGGTGCTTGCGGTTGAGGGGTTTCGGGGGTTTTTTCTTCAGATGTTTCTTCGCTCATCGGAACGTTACAGGTCGGACAATTTCCCGCCTGTTCCGACTCGTGGCCACACTTTGGACATTTGTATTTCATAATCTTATTTCAAACTAATTATGTCTTTTTTGTGCCGCAACTTACGACTATCGCCACGACCTTTTTATGATAGCAGTTTATTTTACTTTAAACAAGATTGGTAAAGTTTGAGATGATCTAAAACGAGACGGGGGAACAAAAACTTCTTCAAAACAGTTTTCCGCGCATATTCTCCCAACATTTTTCTTTTCTCGGGATGAGATAAAAGAAAAACTATTTTTTCAGCCAAGTCCTCGGGGGTTTTCGCCACAAAGCCGTTTTTCCCGTCCCGAATCTGTTTGCGGATACCGGACGCCGTACCGCCGATCACCGGTTTCCGTTTCCACATAGCTTCCGTAACCACCAGGCCGAATCCCTCCTTGATAGAATTTTGAATAATCACATCGGCGGCGTTTTGCGCCATAACGGTAAATTTCAGAACGTCTTTGCCCTTCGCGTTAAAAAATAAAAAAATATCGCGGGATCTGCCGGCGACAGCGGCAATATCTTTGTAAATTGTAGAAGAAGCCGGGTTATCATTTGCCGTATTGAAACCAACCAAAGCCAGCCGAGCTTCGGGATGCGTTTGTTGCACTATACGGAATGCCTGAATGACTCCGAGCGGATTTTTCCAAATATCAAAACGCGAAACTTGTACGATAAGCGGGCAATCTACCGGTATGCCGCCGTGCTTTTTGAGATACAATCGCGCCTCGTTTAGAGCAACGATTTTCTGTTTTGGCGAGAGGGGGTCAATGGCCGGGGTGAAAATTTTCACTTTACGGCGAGGCAAATCGCCGTTGACAAAATCGCGGTTTGAAAAAACAATGCGGCGGTAAGACGCAATGCAGGGAAATAACTTTTTCCAAACGGGTCCGAAGACTGCGGATGTATCAATGTGACTGAAGTATATTTTGTGTTTATTGAGATGTGAACGGCACCCTGCGAGAAGCGGCTGGGGATCGTTGATAACCAAAACGTCGCAATCGATTTTATCAAGTTCTCCGGCGATAAGTTTACTCGTTCGTTCGTACTCTTTCCATTCCTTGCCAGTTATTTTAACTGCCGCTCCTTGCATTGCGTCATGAATCTTATTGGTTACGGAGAAAAAACTATTGCCTATTTTTGGATTAATAACATACCAGTCGCCTTCTATGCCCAAAGCACGCAGATAAGTGATCAAGCTTTGCAAAATCTCGGCCACTCCGCCGCCCTCTGCCGTCGCGTTTATATGCACCACCCTTTTGCCCCGCATATAGGCGGCTTGCCTTACCAACTTTTTTTTCTGGGGCGCGGGAGGATATTTTAAAAAATCAGCCGGACGGATCTGTTTTGAAATGGAAATTTTTTCTAAAAATAGGGGCTTCATGTTTTTTATTATATCTCCAAACAATTTAAACGTGAAGAGGTGCTATAATAAACCTATGATGGGATATGGGTATGGGTTCGGGTCTATGATGGGAGGGGGCGGCCTTTTCGGGTTTTTCGGCGTGCTGACCTGGCTGGTCTGGCTCGCCGTGGGAATCCTCCTCGCCGTCTGGCTCTGGAAAAAAATCAACCAATAGTCGGGTAATCGCAAAAACCATTGCTTTTTGGGGCGTTTTCTGCTATCATAAGAGTGTGGTTAAACGTAAAGACCCGGTATTGGAACAAAACAAAGCAGTCGTAACTCTTGCTGATTTTCTCGCCGCCTACAATAAGAGCGCGCCCGATGGTTTTCCGCGCGCGACTCCGGAGATTTTGCGGAGATTTCAAGCGGCGCACGCTTCGCTTTTTTCCGCCGGAGGCGGAAAAAACGCCAGAAATTGGTCAATAGAAAAACACAGAAAAAAACTGATGGACTGGCTCCCCTCTTATCACGATGCTTAATAGAAACAACCCTGCGTCTTTCTACGGCTTGGGCATCGCCCCGGCGCTTTTGGAAATTCTTGGGCGCCTCCATTTTAAAATTCCCACCCCGATTCAGGAGCGGGCGATTCCCGTCGCCAACGAAGGGAAGGATTTAATCGGCATCGCCCAAACCGGCACCGGCAAAACCTTGGCCTTCGGCATTCCCATGATTCAGCGTATCGCCCAGACAAAAGCCAAGGGGCTGATTCTTTTGCCGACAAGGGAGCTGGCGCTGCAGGTTGATGAAGCCATCCGAAAAATCGGGCGCACTCTGGGTCTCAAAACCGCCGTGCTCATAGGCGGCGCGGCCATGCGGCCCCAAATAGACGCCCTCCGCCGCCAGCCGCACATTATAATAGGAACGCCCGGGCGGATTATTGACCACCTGGAACAAAAAACTCTTTCTTTGGAAAAAATCGCCATACTTGTTTTAGACGAAGCGGACAGAATGCTGGATATGGGTTTCGCGCCGCAAATCAGGATAATTTTAAACAAAGTGCCGAAAGCGCGGCAGACAATGCTTTTTTCGGCAACCATGCCGGACGATATCGTGCGCATTGCCACCCAGCACATGAAGCTTCCCTTCCGCGTGGAGATCGCGCGGCCGGGAACGGCGCCTGAAAAAGTGGCGCAGGAATTATTTATCGTAAAAAAAGAAGACAAAAATAAATTGCTGGCGAAATTGCTTTCCGAATACCGCGGTTCGGTTTTGATTTTTTCGCGCACAAAATACGGCGCGCAGAAAATCTGCCACGCGCTGCGGAACATGGGCCACCGCGCCGCTGAAATTCATTCCAACCGTTCGCTTGGCCAGCGCCGGGAAGCGCTGGAAGGGTTTAAGTCCGGCAGATACCGCGTGCTTGTGGCAACGGACATCGCCTCGCGCGGAATTGATGTCGTGGGGATTGAAGTGGTTATCAATTACGATTTACCTGATGACCCCGGAGATTATGTCCATAGGATTGGAAGAACCGGCAGAGCTGGCGCGCCCGGGCGGGCGATTTCTTTCGCCACACCCGACCAAAAAAGCGCCGTCCGCGATATTGAAAAACTTCTCCGCACGGCGATTGCCATATCAAAGCACCCGGAATTTTCGGAAGAGAAATTTATAGAATACAAAATTATCCCGCGTCATTTTTCACATAAGCGCTTCGGCCGGGGCTTTTCGCGCCCGTCCTACGGCGGCAGAGGCGGATTTTTCAGGAAATAAAATAAAAGCCATTAAATAAATAAAAGTGTATAGGTTGACTCAAAAGTAAATAAACGCTAAGTTTTGGATAGAAACGGAGGTGCAGCCATGTCAGTAAGAGGAATGATACGAAAGGAGCTTGAGAAAAAATTAAAGGAGCATCGGAAAGAGGCCTCCCGCTTGGCAAAAGACCTTGGCTACCTAAAACGCGCAAGATACCTCGCTTTCTACGTGTTCATCGGAACCGGATGGGAAGAACGAGCCCCAAAAATTCACTTTAAGGCCCGCGGCGAATTGAAAAACGTAATGTGCGCCGCTCTTGAAGAATTCAAGCGCAAAAACGGCAATGGCGCCGCGCAGGGCAAATATGTATGCGTGGTAACGGCGCTACTGCCAAACGGCAATCCGGTTTTTATCCATGACAAATTTTTCAAGTCCTATCTTGAGAAATACGGCAAACCCTCCCAGCCCGGCGCCTAGCTCGGGCTTTTTTTAATATGATAAAATAAGGAGATAATGTTAAAAACGTAATTATGGACATAGTATCGCACAAGCTTTGGGGAAGCGCGGTGTTCGGAAGAAAAATTAAAAAACGCAAAAACGCGCTTTAAAATCTATACTACGCAAGTTGGACGATAGGCTAGAATACGTAGTATGCGTATTAAAAATAGAGAGGTGTAAAAAAAATAAAAAAGCAGTATCATTACCCAATGGACATCATATCGCACGGGCTGTGGACGGGGGCGATTGCCAAAGCCGCCAACGAAAAAATAAAAAAGCCGCTCAATTTCTGGGCGGCGGTTTGGTGGGGCGTTTCCCCGGATTTGTTCGCTTTTACTATCCCGTTTTTGGGGCTTTTGTGGAATTTTACTTTCCGCGGCGTGAATCTCGCGGACATCCCAGGACCGTCCGCAACCGAGCCGCCGTCCTCCGGCACTTTATGGATTTTCCAGCTCGCGACCGTACTTTATAACATCAGCCACAGCGCCATTATTTTTTTGATTGTTTTCGGACTGGTCTGGCTGGTTCTGAAGCGCCCGGTTTGGGAGATGGGGGGATGGATTTTCCACGTTTTTCTGGACGTGCTGACCCATTCTTTTCGTTTCTTTCCGACACCGGTCTTCTGGCCGCTTTTCGGCTGGAAATTTAACGGCATTTCCTGGGCCAATCCTCAGTTTCTTGCCATAAATTATGCTGCCCTGATTTTGCTTTATCTCTGGTTTTTTGTAATTAAAAAACGCAAAAACGCGCTTTAAAATCTATACTACGCAAATTGGACGATAGGTTAAAATACGTAGTATGCGTACTAATGAGTTAAAAAAAGCTAAACCTTAAGGTGGCGCTTCACCGCGAAGTAGGCCGAAAGCACGCCTAAAAGGACTCCCGAGATTAGCAAGATAAAGAAAATCTGGAAAATGTTTTCGGAAAAATACGTAAAAATATTGAATCCGCCGAAAAGCGCGGAGGTTCTTGCACCGGCAAACCAAAAAACCGGATAGAAAACCGCCAAAGTAAACGCCGCCGCTATCACCCCGTGTATCACCCCCTCAACCAAAAACGGCCCGCGGATGAATTGGCGCGAAGCGCCGACCAATTGCATCACGGAAATCTCGTCGCGGGAATTGTAAATCGCAAGCCGCACGGTGCTGTAGGCGACCATTAAGGATATTACCGACAAAATCAAGCTGACTGCAAGCCCGGCGCGGCGGGATGCGGCGAGGAGCGCCGAGAGCTTGTCAATCACAAACTGGTTTTGGCGGTAAGTTATTTTCTTCTCTCCCGAGTCGTCCGTATCCAAAATATTGTCGTACCGCCCGCTCTCCAAAAACTTGCTTATTGAGCCGTATTTTGCCGGGTCTTTCGCTTTTATCTCAATGCTCGGAGAAAACGGATTCTCGCCTACAACCTCCAAGGATTGCAAAATGATTTCGTCGCCCTTGTGCCGTTCCTTAAAAACAACAAGCGCCTCCTCCGCCGAAACATATTTTACCGAGCGGACTTCCGGCAGCGCCTCCAAGTCCTTTTTGAGCGCCAAAATCTGCTCCTCTTTGGCGGACGGCTTGAAATAAGCGCTGATGTCCACTTTTTCTTCCAAAGAAGAAATCACGCCGGAAAGAAATGAGCTCCCGACGACGACCGAACCGATCACAAAAATTGAAAGCGACATAACCAGCACCGTGGCCAAACTGACCACGCCGTTCCTGAAAAAATTAATCACCCCCCACTTCAGAATCCTTCTGAAAGTTATCTTATCCATCGCCATTATTCAATTATAGCACATATCTCCCGCGCTGTTCGTCTCGGACGACTTTGCCTTTTTCCAGCGTCACCACCCGGCGCTCCAGAGAATTGATGATTTCCTTGTCGTGGGTGGCCAAAATAACCGTCGTGCCCAAGTCGTTTATTTTTTCCAGAAGGCGGATTATATCCCAGGTATTTAAAGGGTCCAAATTCCCCGTCGGCTCATCGGCGATAACGACGTCCGGGCGGGTCACAATGGCGCGGGCGATGGCGACGCGCTGTTTTTCGCCGCCGGAAAGTTCGTGCGGGAAATGCCAGGCCTTGTCCATAAGTCCCACAAGCTCCAAAACCTGCGGAGCGTCCTGTTTTATGTCGTCATCGCCTTTTCCGGCCGCCTCAAGCGCGAACGAAACGTTTTCGTAAGCGGTTTTTTGCGGCAGGAGCCGGTAGTCCTGAAACACAACGCCCATTCGCCTGCGCAGCGCCGGGAGCTCTCCCGGAGGGACGGCGTGCACGTCGCTGGATTCAAAAAAGACCTTGCCCGATGTGGGCCGGTCTTCGGCCAAAAGCAGCTTCAAAAGCGTGGATTTGCCGGCGCCGGACTGCCCGACTATTGAAACAAACTCGTTCGGCGAAATCGCAAACGAAACATCCTCAAGGGCAATTGAGGTCGGAGAATAAACTTTTGAGACCTTATCAAAATAAATCATTTAATTCTGATTCTATAAAATTATCCAGCTCGCCCGCAAGTACCCCCTCAACATCGGCGGTTTCGGCGCCGGTGCGGTGGTCTTTCACCAATTTATACGGGTGAAAAACATAGGAACGGATTTGGTGGCCCCACTCGGCCTGCGGAATCTGCCCACCCCTCACCAACTTTTTCTCCGCTTCGGTTTTGGCAATTTCCAATTCATAGAGCTTCGCGCGCAAAATATCAAGCGCGGCCTTGCGATTTTGGGCCTGCGAGCGCTCGGCGCTCGCGTGCGCCGAGATGCCCGTGGGTTTGTGCAAAATCCGGACAGCAGTTTCCCTTTTATTCACGTTCTGCCCTCCGGGGCCGCCGGCCCTCGCGAAGCTTACCTCCAAATCTTCTTCTTTGAGCGGAGCTTCCGCTGGGTCGGTTATCTCCGGCAAAATCTCAACCAAAGCGAAGGAGGTGTGCCGTCTTTTATTCGCGTCATAGGGCGAAATCCGCACCAGGCGGTGCACGCCGTATTCTTTCTTCAAATAGCCGTAGGAAAATTTTCCCGCAATCCTTGCGGCGGAGTTTTTTATGCCCCCGAATTCGTTCGGATGCGTGTGCAAAACCTTAAAGCTCCATCCTTTTCGGGCGGCGAATTTCTCGTACATTTTAAACAAAATGCCCGCCCAATCCTCGGCGTCGTCGCCTCCCGCACCCGCGAAAATCCGGAGGAGCGCGCTTCCTTTGTCATATTTGCCGGAGAAAAGTTCCGCGCGCTCCAAGGCCAGAAGACGGCTTTCCAGTTTTTTCGCTTCATCCAAAATCTCCGCCTTCGCGTCAAGCTGCGCCAGTTCCCAAAGCTCCTCGGCTTCTCCTATGATATCCTCCCAGGCCTTTACGTCAGCTTTGACCTCCGAAATTTCAGAGGAAATTTTCTGCGCCCTCGCCGAATTCTTCCAAAACTCGGGGTTTGACGCCTCCGCCTCCAATTTTAAAAGGTCTTCCCTTTTTTGGCGCAAGTCAAAGACGGCCCGCCGCGCGGCGGACCTTTTCTGTCAATTCCTGAATATACTTCCTGTCTTTCGCTTCCATATTCAAAGCATATCATAAATCCCAAAAAAATGCTAGAAAAGAAGAGCGGGCCACCTTAGCTCAGTTGGCAGAGCAATGCTTTCGTAAAGCAGAGGTCCCCGGTTCGAATCCGGGAGGTGGCTAAAAAAGCGCGGGTATAGTTTAGTGGCAGAATGATTGCTTCCCAAGCAATAGATCGGGGTTCGATTCCCCGTACCCGCATAAATTATTTAATTTTCACATCCCCATCTTGCCAGTAAAATCCCGGGTAGTAAATTTTCACTGCCGTGTTTTTTTTGAGCGCCAGCCAAGTCCCGGAGAGCTTTTCTTCGTCGCCTTTATAATAATCGGTAAGGGCGTCGCGCTTTGCTTGCGGCAACAAAACGAATTTTTTAAAATCCTCCAGTTTCAAGCCGTAAAGCTCTTCGGATGCTCTGCCCAAAGAGCTATTCTTGCCGTCTTTTAAAACCGTCTCCGCTATCTCCTCCGCTTTTTTAAAAATCCCCGGGTCGGTTTTTGAAATCATCTCGTCCAAAAAAAGATTATCCGCCAGCTCCGCCAACGCCAGACGTTTTAATTCCCGCACTTGCGTCGCGGGCGCATCGCGCGCCTTGCTCCGGGGAGAAGCGCGCTCCTCAAAAGTTTTGAGCGCCCCGTAAACGCTCAAAAACTCGGCGTAGCTTGCCGCCCGCCCGCCCACTTTCAAAACCGGCAAAAAACTAAACCCCATTATTGCCGCGCCGCCCAACAAGAGCAAAACAACCGCCAAAACAAAATATCCCTTTCTAAAAATATTCATGCTCGCCTTAGAAAATTTTATCTTTCAACGCTTGCCATAAAACCCCGAACCATTTCCTTACCGAACCTTCCGGCGACGACGCCTCCGCCTCGCCGAGAAAAATAACCACCGCTTCGCCGGGTTTTTTCAAATTAAACCGGCCCCTGGCGTCGCGGTCCGCGCCCTCTGGCGTTTCCAGCTCCGCGAGGCGCTCTTCATAATTTTTTCTGGATGCCTCCGCTTCGGCGATTTTTTTCTCCAAATCCTTGATTTCCCGCTTTAGCGCCAGCTCAACGTTGAATGTCTTCCAGGCGCCCGCCAAAGCCACAAACATCAACGTCCCCACGATTAATATTACCGGCCAGGAGAAAATTGACCGCTCAATCTCTTTTTCTTCTTGAAAATCGCGCAACGCCATGATACTCTATTTTTATCATGAAATTCGGCTCAAAAAAAGCAAAAATGGTGTGGAATACGATAACGGTAATCGCCGTCATCGCCATGCTGGCGTTTTTGATAGTGCCCTACTACATCTAATCATCTCTTGATTGCTTTGAGATAAACCTCCGCGGGGATTTGGTAATCAGCGCGCTCTTTCAGACGTTTTTTGCCTTCTTTTTGCTTTTTCCAAAGCTTCATTTTCCGGCTTCTGTCGCCCCCGTAAAGATGCCCCGTGACATTTTTGGAAAGCGCCGGAAGCGAACGCGAAGCCAAAATCCTCCCGCCGGCGCGCGCCTGTATTTTGAGTGCGAAAACCGCCCGCGGCAGAATTTTGCGGAGTTTTTCCACCGCCTCTCTGGCTTCCTGCTCCGCGCGCCGGCGGGGAATTATTTTTGAAAACGCCGGCTGGATTTCCTCGGCTATAAGCACGTCCAGCCGCAGCAAATCCGCCGGCCGCGTATCCAAAAATTCGTAATTGAGTGAAGCGTATCCGGCAGAGACGCTTTTTAATTCGTCAAAAAAATCGCGCATCAGCTCCCGAAGCGGCATTTGGGCGCCCAGCTTAACTCTGGACTCCGAAAATTTATGCGTGTCTCCGACTCTCGCCTCGTGCGCTTCCAGCAGTTTCAAGACCTTCGGCAGGCGCTCCGGCGGAGTAAGTATTTCAATCTTGAGCCACGGCTCCAAAACTTCCAAAATCTCCTGCCCGCCTGCCTGCCGGCTAGGCAGGTCCGGAAATTTGCTCGGCGCGTATATTTCCATCGTCCCCCGCCTTGTTTTTACGGCGTATTTTACCGTCGGCGAAGCGGCGATCGTTTTTATTTTAAAATCGCGCGCAAGCTTTTCCACGACAATCTCCAGATGCAGCTGCCCCAAAAATCCGCACCTAAAGCCCCGTCCCAACCCCGCCGCGGCGGGGCCGCCGGATTCCTCCTCAAAAAAAAGCGCGCTGTCCAGAAGCTTCAGCCGCTCAAGCGCCTTTTTCAAATCCTCAAAGGCGTTCTGATCCTCCGGATACAAACTTGAAAAAACCACCGGCCTTGGCTCGCGGTAACCCGGCAAAGCATTAAGCGAGCTGCCATCTTCCAATATTGTGTCACCAACGCGCACCGCTCTCGCTTCTTTTATCCCAGTGACGACGTAGCCAATCTCGCCCGCGGACAGGATTTCCATAGGCGAAAGCTCCGGCCTGAACACCCCGACCTCGCTTGCGGCAAATTTAATATTGGAATGAACCAACTTTAATCTACTGCCTTTCCCAATCTCTCCGCCAAAAACCCGCACATGCGCGACTATCCCTTTATGCAAAGAGTATTCAAAATCAAAAATTAATGCCCGTGTTCCGCCGCCCGGGAAAACACTCGGTGTTTGAAGCCCGCCAACACCGAGTGTTGAGGAGGGCGGCGGAATTTTTTCAACAACTTTCTCAAGCAATTTTTCCACCCCCTCGCCGGTTTTCGCGGAAAGTTCCAGAATCTCCCCGGCGGACTCACCCAAAAGATTTTTGATTTCTTCTTTTGTCTCCGCGATTCTTGCCTGCGGCAGGTCAATTTTATTTACCGCCGGAATTATTTTCAAATTAAGCGATTTCGCCAGCTCCACGTTGGAGAGCGTCTGCGCCTCCACTCCCTGGGTCGCGTCCACAAGCAAAACCGCGCCCTCCGCGGCGGCCAGCGCCCTAGAGACCTCGTAGTTAAAATCAATATGCCCGGGCGTGTCAATTAAATTCAAAATATACGGCTTATGGCTTACGGCATATAGCATTCTAACCGGCTGCATCTTGATTGTTATCCCCCGCTCGCGCTCAAGCGGATGCATATCCAAAAATTGCGCGCGCATTTTGCGGGCTTCAACTGTCTTGGTAATCTCCAGCATCCTGTCGGCCAAGGTGGATTTTCCGTGGTCAATATGCGCGATTATGCAGAAGTTCCTGATATTCGGCATAAATAGAGTTTATAGAAAATTTTAAAAATAAAAAAGAGGAGAAGAATTTTTTCCTCCCCTCTTGTTTCTGACCATCCTTTATTAAAGCGGCGCTTTAGACAATGTCGGCCCCGGACGCTCGTAAACTTTCTCGAGTCTCCGTCTTATCTCCGCAATCCGAGAGTCCTTAAACCACGACCTTGTAGCTTTTAGATCTGCGATCGCTTTCCCGACAATCTCCCGGTATTCGATAAGCAACAGCCCAATGTCGTTATCGTCGACCTGCCTTAAGCAAAAAAATTCAAAACTCTTGAAAACGATTTTTTGGAGTTGCTCGCTAAGGATAACGGCGATCCGGAAATCATCGCAATCTATATACACCTCGTTAAAATCCCGTACCGTCCGATAAAGAACGGACTGACCGAATTGGTCAGAGATGTATGGGGAAATTCTATCAGCTACCACTCGCGGCTCTAAGCCACCTTTCCATTGCACTCCAGCTCGATGCATATATCCTCCATTGCCGTTTTTTGACCTAAGCAGGCAAACGGCCGCCGTTATTCTTCCAATTTCTTGGAATACAGCTAGGCATAAAAGACCAAGCATTCTAGAACCCATAATACACCCAAAACAATATTTTGTCAAGTGCCTGTCGTGGCTCAAAGCAATCTTTCCGGTTCGGGGGCGGGGACCATGTCTGCTTTGCTTTTTTCTCTCTCCAAAAAAATATCCAGCAAGCTTCCGGAAAATTCTTTCAGTTCTTTGCTACCCAGCGCCCAAAGCGACGCCGCCGTCGCCAAAATCCCCAAAACACCGGCCAAAAACCCTTGCCCGAAAACCCCAAAAAATGTGTGCAGGTCAAAAACGCGCGAAAAAATATCCAGCCCCAAGTAAGCCGCGAGTCCGCCCACGGCGCTCGCGGAAAGAACCTGCAAAAACGCCCGCCCAATCCCGCGCCAGCTAAACCCCACGAAAACATTTTTAAAAACAAACGCCAGAAAAATGAAATTAAAAACACTGCCCGCCAAAATCCCCAAAGGCAAAGACACGGCGCGTATGTCGGAGATGTCTTCTATCCGGAGCAGGGAGCCAAAAACATCTTTTAAAAATCCTCCCTCCCCGAGCGCAGCCGAAAACCAAAAGACGGCGCCCACGGAAAGAACCGACGACACGGCATTGATGATAAGCGGCCTCCACGATTCCCCCTCCGCGTAAAAAGCGCGAGTTAAGAGCATAAATACACTTTGAAAAACTATGGCTAAACTCAATATTGAAAGCGCCGCGGCTGTAAGCCGCGTATCGGTCCAGCTGAAAGCCCCGCTCCCCAAAACAACCCTGACTATCTGCGCCCGCAGCACCAAAATCAAAACCGCCATCGGCAGAGTCCAGAAAATTATATGCCGCATGGCCGCGGAGAAATGTTTTTCAAACTCCTCTTTTGATTTTTTGAGAGACGAAGCAACCAAATCCGGAAAAGCGGCCACGCTGTAAGAAAGCCCAATGATCGTCACCGGAATAAATTCCAGGTTGAGCGCCAGATTAAACACGGCGATGCTCCCCTGCGAAAAAGTTGAGGCAATGCCGGTTAAAATAAAAGTGGTGATTTGTGTAATCTGGAGCCCCAGGGTTCTGGGCAAAGAAAGCCGGGCGATTTTTTTTATATCTTCGCTCCATATTTTTCCAAACCGGAGAGAAATTCCAAGCCCCCGAAGCGACGGCGCCTGCGCGCCGAGGTGCAAAAACGCCCCAAAAGCAACCCCCCAGGCAAGGCCCGAGATGCCAAAAAAATCATAGAAAACCAGTATGCCCAAAAGTATCCCGACGTTGTAAAAAACAGGCGCGAGGCCGTAAGCAAAAAATCTCCTCACGGCCTGCGTCGCGCTGGACAAGATGTTTGAAAGGCCCAAAAAAAACGGCGAGAGGAGTAAAATGCGGGAAAGCAAGACGGTGCGGCCGATCTCGCCTTCTGAAAATCCCGGCAGAGAGCGGTCGGTTATCCACGGCATCAAAAAAAACGCCGCGGCGCTCAAAATAACCACAAAAAAAGAAAAAAAGGCGAAGATTGAACCCAAAAGCTCTTCTGCGCCTTTCTTCTCCTCGCCGAATTTTTTTAAAAAAATCGGGATAATCGCGGTTGAGGCGGTAAAAAGCAGCATAAAAGTGTAAAGAAAGTCCGGCACGCGGAAAGCCGCGTAGTAAATGTCAAGTTCGCGGGATGCGCCGAAAGTCCCGGCGAGCGCCCTGTCTCTTAAAAGCCCGAGGGCATCGGCCAAAATGCCGAAAAATCCGAGCCAAAAAGCCGCGTGGTGGACATTTCCTAAATCGGCGTGGAAGAGTTTTACGAACCTCATCGCCCTTTCACTGGCGGCTCGCTTCTTTTCTCCGGAGCGGGGCCTGCTATGCCGGCGAGCGCAGCTTTTTTGGCGCGTAGGTTGGACAAAATCTGCTTAACCTCGCCGTTGTCCGGGTTGAGCGCCAGAATTTTTTCAAATTCTGAAACCGCCTCCGCCCTCCTCCCGCCGCGGTCGTAAATCAGCCCCAAAAAGTACCGGGCGTTGGAATAATTCGCGTTAATTTCAACCGCGCGCCCGAAAACTATCTCCGCGTCGCTTAAGCGATTGGCTCGGTAATACAAAAGCCCGAGCTGAAAAAGCGTTCCGATATCGTTGGGCGCCAAAAGCGCCGCCGCCTCTCCTCTTTTTATGGCCTCCGCGGCCTGGCCTTCCGCGTCGTAAACCTGCGCCAAAAGGAAATGGCCTTCAACATAGTCGGGTTTTAAAGAAACCGCCTTCAGCAAATTCTCTTCGGCTTTTTTCAAAGAGTCGCGATTGTTACGCATAGCGGCGTCGCTAAGATAGACCACGGCTTTGTCTCTCCAAAGAAGCGGATTTGAGGGCGCGCGCTTCAGCGCCTCGTCGTATTGCGCCTGGGCCGCCTCCATTCCGCCGGCGGCGCCCAACTGGACCAAAAAGGAGTAAATCTGCCCAAGCGCGCGGTAATTCAAAAAGTCCTGCGGCTCCGCCTTTTCGGCGGCTTGCGCCGCCGAAACCGCGCGGTCAAGAAAATCTTTAAAGCGCGACCCAAGAATGTCCGGGGGCGTTGCCCTGTCCTGCAGCAAAAGCTGGCCCTTAGACATATAGACCTGCGAGAGCGTGCGGAGGTAAAGATCATTGGCGCCGTCGGTTTGCGCCGCAATCAATATTTTTCTCTCCGCTTCGTCCAAATTTCCGGCGTTTATCGCCTCCAGCCCCTTGGCGTAAGCAAGCTGGCCGACATAGCGGACCGAAACCAAGTAAAGCCCTAATGCGCCCAGGATTATAAAAAAGACGACAACAAGCGCCGAAATAAATCCTCTCGGCCCTTCTTCTTTAACCAAAGAAAATTCGTAAATTTTAAACGCCCCGGAGATGCGCAGCGCCGCCAAAAGAAGCCCCATGGCAAAGAATCCCAAGGCCGCCAAAACATACCCCGCAGAGTAAAACATAAACATCAAAATCGCCAAGGAAAAAAGCAGGAACGCCGCGAAAACCAAGGTCTCCGCGCGCGAATCATGCGCGGAAGCAAGCGCCTTCAAACCCAGATACCAAAGCCAGCCAAAAAACGCGAGCAGCAAAGCCCATCCCAAAACGCCCGTCTCTCCAAGCGCGCTCAAAATATAAGAGGACCCGAGAGTAAAGCGCAGCCCCCAAAACAAAGTGTTATTGACTTCGGCCGGCTTGTATTTATCCCAAAGGTAGCCGAAGGACGCCGGGCCGGTTCCAAAAACGGTGTTTTCTTTAAGCGCTTTCCCCGCAACCTGCAAAGTGGCGCTGTGGGAAACTCCGACTTCCAAGGGCGCCGGGAAAGCAATTGAGGAAGCGATGAGCGCCGTAAATAAAAAAGCAAAAAGCGCGACCAAAAGAAGCGCCAAAGGAAACCCGACTCCGGCGAGCGAAGTATTTTTGCGCCAGATGCCGTAGCTCAAAAGCAAAATCGCAAAAAATCCGATAATGCCCCAAAGCACCGGGAAATTAACCACCAGTACCAAAAGCAAAGAAAGTAAAAACAGCGCCGCCATAACCCACCTCGCCGCGCCGGACGAAACAGATAAAAAAGGATAAAGCAGCATAAGAAAAAACGCCGCCGTAAATCCAACGCTGTTCCATGAGCCAACGGGATTAAAAGCGCGCGCCGCGAAAAGACCGCCTAAGGATTGGCCGAGCCCGAAAACGGAAAATATCCATACCATTGCCAAAAAGACAGTGAGCCCCAAGCCCAGAGCGACCATGAGCCGCGAGAAATGAGCCGGCTCGGAAAAAAGCGTCATTATCATAAAACTCATCAAAGAAAAAGTAAGCAGCGCCAAAAAACTGGAGGGCTCGGCGGCAATTCCCCAAAGCGAAGCGCCCGAGCGGGAAATAACCGCCGAAGCCAAAACGGAAAGCAAAAACGCGCCCCATATTATAAAAACATGATGGTACGGCAGAGAAACGCTGCCCGCTCTTATGGAATGCGCGAGGTATAAAACGAAAGACAAAAACACCAAAACCGAGACCATGAGCAGTTTGTTGAATTCAACCGGAGCTATGGTTACGGGCAAAAACCATACCGGCAGTAAAAAAGCGAGCGCCAAGAGGCACCACTCTGCCGCTTTGTGTAGAGAATCGCTTGATATAGTCATATAGAAGATTATAAAAATAACCCAGCCCCGACGCAAGGTCGGGGCTGGGGATTTGGATTCTCCGCTCATAAGCCGAGTTCTGTTTAAATAGCCATCTGTCTGGTCCCGCGATTGCTCTGCGGGATCTAGCGTCCGACTACCGAGGTTAACTCGACGTCGGACTTGCACCGGGCCCCGACGTAAAGCCGGGGTCCCGACTTCGCTATCAAAAATTTTAATAGTGCGTCGGGACAAGTGTTTTTCACCGCGCGCTGTCACCAACGCGCGCTGTGAGCTTTTACCTCACCTCTTTTCACCCTTGCGCTATCAACGCTTCCGGCTTTAGACCGAAAATGATGACGTCCGCGGTATTGTCTCTGTGACACTCTCTCGTCCCGCCGTTGGCGGGAGGTGGCCGTTAGCCACTGCCTCTGCCAAAGTTGCCCGAAGCGCAGCGAGGCCGCAACTTTGAGCATCCCGACTTTACGTCGGGATTACCTTAGCGGTGCTCGGACTTTCCTCCCTTCCCAAAGCTTGCGCATTGTGGCGGGCGGCTATCCGGCGAAGAATCTTCCTACATTATAGCAGCGTCCCAAAAAATTGCAAGCATCTAAAAAGCGTCTGCCGGGGACTTGTCGGTTGTGTTTCCGCTGAAAGTCGCGCCAGTCGCCTGAATCGTTGAGTTGGAAGAAGAAACCCCCAGGAAGTTATCGGAAAACGAAACTGTGTTCAAAACCACTCCGGCGTTGGCGGCAACCAGCGCCGTTGAATTGCTCGCGGGCGAGGCGTGGTTATTAAATTCAAAATTGGTGAGCGTTGAGGTCGCGTGGTCGTAAAGCCGCATTCCGGCCTTGTAATTATTCTCAATCCGCCCGTCCGACAAACTGACGCTCCCGCCAAAAACTCCGATGCCCGCTATGGCGTTAGGGTTGCCTCCCGCGCCATATCCGCCGTAGCGCAAAGTGAACCCGCCGCCATACATATATCCGCCGGAATTTACCACAATGCCGTACCACTCGCCGGGCGCCGTGTCCGCCAAAGAAGTGAAAACGATACTGCTTTTGCTCGCGCCTTCAAGTTTTAACGCGCCGTTTACGGTGAGCCGCGAAGAGCTGTCCTCGCCGGCAAACCGCGCGCCCGCTTCCAAAACCAAACCCGCTCCGGCGGAAATTTCGGCATTTGACGAAGAAATTGTTAGGTAAGCCAGAGAATTAGAAGCGAGCGTCGTCGTCCCGCCCGCTGCAGAAATCGTCCCCAAAAGCGCTATGCCGTTTTTGCCGTTGCCCGCGCCGGAATTCCCAGAAAAAGTGCTGGAGCCGTTTGATGAATACAAAGCGTAAGAAATATTATTGTTAAAAATATTATTCGCGTAAGACGCGGCCGCCCCTTCCGCCTTTGCTCCAAAATAATTTTCCGAAAACGTGTTTCCGGAAACGGTCGGCGCTCCGCCCACGACGTAAAACCCGACGTTATCCGCCGTCGTCGTGCCCACAGAGAAGGTATTGTTCTGAATTGTGGAGTTAGAAGTCGTCAATCTTGCTCCCGCCGAAAAAGAATTTTCAAAAATTGAATTGGAAATGGTTATGGAGTTGTCAATAACGCTCAAAAGCGCTCTGCGTTCCTGCGGGATATTGCTGGCAAACCCGCCGCCGTATTTAAAACGGGTATGGCTTACGCTGGAATTCTGGCTGCTGGAGGTAATCCGCACGTTTCTCCAGCTGCCCGCCGCGGGAGAGCCCGACAAAGCGGTAAATAAAATATTGTTTGCCGCAGTGCCGTCTGATTTTAGAGTGCCGTCCACAATCAAATCAGCCGAGTCGCCCATCTTCACCGTAACTCCCGGCTCAATCGTCAAAGTTTTGCCGCTCGCGATTGTCAGAGTTTCGTTGTCTTTTATAATGTAGGTTCCGAAAGATTGTTTTAACGTTTTGTCGGAAGATAAAGTCGCGCCCTGCGAAATTAAATAATGAAGTGAGTTGCGCGCCCGCGGAGTCGCAGTAAGCGCCGCGCCCGCCGAATCCAAGCCGTTTTTCACAACGCCGTTTGATGTCCCCCAGTTCCCCGTGTCCGTCCCCACGGCTTCCATATCAATTCTTTCCATTGATGAATAAGTCGGCGAGGCAAGTCCTCCGCACCAAGCGTTGGAGCAAAGAACAGTTTGGTCAATCGTCGTTGATGCGCGGGATAAAACCAAAGTTTCTCCGCCGTTCCCAAGACCGGAGCCCGCACCCGAGCCGGAAAAAGGCGCAGTGAGGTCGGCGGTCACGTCGCTTACGGTGTCATTATCCGTCCTTTCTATTAAATAATATCCTCCGGCGGAAATTGTTCCCGAAAGATTAATATACGGAACGCCGTCGCCCGCGTATAAAACCCAATTCGCGATACTCACGCTTTTTGAACTTCTATTATAAAGCTCAATCCACTCGTCGGCGCTGTTCGCAGAAGTTCCCGCCCAGGCGATTTCATTTATGACAACAGGGCGAGTGAAAAACACGACCGTCTTAGTCGTTTGCGCGCTCTCGTTGCCGGCATTGTCCACCGCTTTTGCTTTGAAAATATAAGTGGAATCGTCCGCGGGCAAAGAATAAATTGTGGAAGTCGCCGTGGTGCTCGCAAAATTAAATCCGTCGCAACTTACACCTCCCACTTCACACCTCACATCGTAATGATTCAGGTCGCCCGCGGCGCTGGACCAGGAAACAGTGGCGGTTGAGCTTGCCACAAGGCATTCGCCGGCAACGGAAGCCAGCCCGGGGCATTCCGAAACGTCCAAAGAAATATCCGGAGCGGTTGTGTCGGAAGCCGGAGTTTCCGCAGGCGGCGTCGGCGTGCCTCCGCCAAAGCCGGGAGAACCGCCTCCGCCCGCCGCCTGCAACTGCAAAAAAGGCGGTAAATCCTCATTCGGGGACTTAGTTTCCAAGTTGGCTGCTTCACTTGGTTGTTGGACAACCAAATTGGTTACGCCGCCCGGCGAGAGAACACTGCCCGACTCCTCGAAACCTGGTTTTGAGACTTCCAAAAAACCAGGTTTCTTCCCGTCGGGCAGTTTTAAGAAGTCGGGCGGCTCACTTGGCGGTGAAACCGCCAAGTGGGGCTCAAATGCGCTTTGAGGAATCTCTTCAACCAACGGCTTCGGCTCTTCTTTATTATTTAAACCGACCGCGCCGCTAACTTGCGACGGAAGCAAACTCGCCACCCTGTCAAAAATCGTTTTATTTTTCGCCAACAATCTTTTGTTCTCTCTCTCCTCCTCAACCGCCTCAAAAAACAATCTCACCACCCCAACCCCATGCAAAACCGCTTGTTTGGAAAGATGAGACCAGTAGTCATTCATTACATAAGTATTATCGTCAAATTTAGTTATAAATTTTGAGTTATCTCCTTTCAGAGTCTCTAATTTAACCAAACGCAATTTCTTGCTATCAAGTTCTCCGTATGCAAAGTAATATTGAACCCCATCAATATGTTCTACACTGATACTCTTGATAATTGGATTAAAATACTCTTTTGATTTTTCTGGCGTTGTATCCTTGCTAAAAAAATTATTATTAGAATAAGTCGCCATTGAATCAAAATATTCCCCAAGAGAAGAAAAACGCGCCGGTTGCGAACCACTATGATATATCATAGTGGATAAACCGGCCATGGTTTCCGCATTCCATTTACTCGCCCAGTGTTCATAGGGGCTTGCCTGATGAAAAAGCTTATCGGCATAAGGCGGGTGCGCATCGTTTCTGGTATGGTCGGGCACGGACATATCTTCAATCAAATGCAAAATGTGCCCCAAGCCGTCCAGCCCGCGCGATTTGTCCACCCAGACATAATCATAAACCGCGCGGTCCCAAGAATAATCTGTAGGCGCTCCGAAAACCCCGGTGATTGCCCCGGCCAATGGCCGGAAAACGCTCGCCTGCGCCAAAGTGTTCTGGGCCCAGTCCTTCGCGGAAAGCTGTCCAAACAAACCGCGGTTATAAACAGGGTCATAAAAATGATGCAGCGCCCTTGCTCCGTTGTCTTCTCCGACGCTCCCTATCTCCACCGCGCTTCCATCAACCTCGCCCATTTTAAGATTCGGATAATAAGAGTTAAATGCTTTGACAATTTCTTGCGTCAGCGCCCTATGTGTTGTTTCCGGCGAGTATGCCAGTGTAAAAAATGGGGACAGCGCCAGCGTCCCCATGATTAGAATTTTCCAAATTTTCAGAGTTCTAAAATTTTCCATAAACCAGTGGGAAAATGCCCTAACCTGATAGTGTTGGTAATATTACCAGCCGGGACATTAAATTTTTGTCCTTGTAATTCTACAATACCACCATCGGAATAAATTGTGTACTCAAAAATCGCTATTTTATCACTAGATTCTTTTAGATTTTGTTGTGCATTCTCAAAATCTTTTAGAAAATTTGATGTCCTATTATTTATTTGCATTTCTTTTAGATCTATAGTGGCTTTTTCTTGTTCCTCAATCACAAAATACTTCGCCGCCAAATCTGTGTCCCCCTTTTTCAGAGCGTCAATAAAAAGCGCCAGTGTTTCTTCCGGCGTTTTGCCGCCGTAGGTATCCTCTTCATAAAGTTTTTTCAGCGCCTCGTATTCGTTTTGCGCTTTCTTCGCGTTCCACCAATCGCGGAGCGCCCCTGAATTATCGTAAATCCCGGCGCCATAAACCGCCAAAAATCCCAGCGCCAAAATCCCCAGCATCCCCGCGAAAAATTTCCAAAAATGCTTGTTTAATGAACTCATAACTCAAAAATAACTCACAAAGCCTAGCCAGTCAACATTAGTTTTCATCTACTAATTTTAGCATAAAACCCTGCCCCGTTAATTTTCTCGCCTCTCCGCCGAACACCGCAATTTCACTTTTTTTATTTCTTTTTACTCTTTTTTAATCTTTTTTCTATTTTCCTTAATCTTGCTTCAAGTTTTTTAAAATTTTCGTTAATTAATATTCTAGAATCTCTTATTAAATCTGTTGCTTTAATTTCTTTAATCATACTTTCTTTAGACAAATTAGCTATATTTTTCATTGTAGTTTCAAGATTATTAATAATTTTTTCTCCAAGTATAGTAACTTTTTTAGAATCATTATGCAGTTCATTAAATTTCCGATACTTATGAAGGGCTTTATGAGTTATGTCGTTGCGCATAGAATTAAAGTTTTCTAAATCGCTCACCAACATGCTGTCATTTAAAAAAACGCTTAAAAAATGTATAAGTTTGCCCAGTGTCTCTTTTTGTAATTTTTTACTGGAAAGTTTTATCCAAATCTTTGTTTCAAATAAATGGCTGTTGGAAATACAATCGAGATTTATGATGGACTGTATAAATATCAATAAAGATATTACGTTATATGAGATTAAATTTTCTTGTAATACCAGTCTTGCATAATTCGATTTCTCCTCTCTGAGATACTTTAGAAAATCTTCACGGAATCTCTCCCTCTCATCTAGATCACTAACAATCTTTTTAACTAAATGTTCTCTTTCTTTTTGCCAAAATAGGCCGTTTTCTATTTTGTTGCCATCCTCATCTTTGATAAGGCCGCCTAGTTTATCATAATGAGCCAAAATCTTTTCTGGCGTAGCATTTTCTCCAGCATCCTTTTTAGCCCTATCGTATTTATCGCTATTATTATTGAGCGTGTATTCTCGTCCCCGAACTTTGATTTTTATTTCTTGCATAATGTCTCCTAGTTTTTTGAACAAACTTATTAATCCCCTAAATCTTAGCGGATTTTGGGTTTTTATTCAAGCAGTTTTCGGTTTTTTGCGCGGCACGCCGCAATGCTCGGCAATAATTGGAGCGTCAATCCAAAAAATGATTTCTAAATAAGCATCCGCCATCTTAGAGGCGATTTGTTCCATTGTGCCGTCGTCAACCTCCGAAACGTCAAAACCTATCCCTTCTAAATCTTCCCGGCAAATAGATGTAATAGGAAACTGTTTAAATTTTTTATTATTGGCCATACTAATAAAATTTATTATTTAAGCGCATTTTTGATTTTAGCGAGGATTTCCGTACCACATCGGAAGCAAAAATTTTTAAGTTTTAGGCCTATTACATTAACCTTTTCGACGCGTTCTGGATAATATATTTCACCTTTTCGAATTTCACCGCCGCATGTATTACAAAAATGAGAAACCCTTGCTTTTGTTTCCTTTAGAATTTTTAAATTATTATATTTGCTCACGCTATCAAACTAGCTTAAGTATTTTCGCGGATCATTTTTATATGTCCACTCATTCTGGATTTCGCCATTCAAGCCGTGAATTTTCACTTGGCTTGGTTGCATAGACTTAGCCAATGCTACAGCCGTTCTAACAGCGTCTGCTTTTTTAGGAGTAGAGATGACGGGGAAGCTGACGCCAGCTTGCTTCACGAGCCAGTTTTCAGAAGTATTGTTGTGCACAACATGTAAAACTTTTCTTGCCATGGTATTAGGATTTTAGATTAATAATCTCGACCATTTTCAATTATAATACCAAACTACCGAAAATAAACCGAAAGTTATCCACAGGCCAATAGCAACCGCTTGGTATAAAATAAATATATGCTCACCCCTCGTCAAAAACAGGTACTGGATTTTGTAAGCTCCTACACCAAAAAGCGGGGTTTTGCGCCCTCCATTAAAGAAATGGGGCAAAGGATTGGCTTGGCCATATCTACAATTCATCAGCATTTAACGGCGCTGCAAAATAAGGGTTATCTGCAACGACAAAAAAATCAAAAAAGAGGCATTGAAGTATCTTCATCAGAGAAGCTAGTAAAAATTCCTTTATGGGGAACAATAGCCGCAGGCGAACCAATCCATGTATTTGAAGCACATAAAGAAGCCATTGCTGTCCCAAAAAGTAAAATCCCCTCTTCATCGGAGGTCTACGCCCTCCGCGTTGTGGGCAACAGCATGATTGATGAAAATATAAACGACGGAGACGTCGTTTTGGTGCGCCAGCAAGAAACTGCCGAGAATGGAGAAAGGGTAGTGGCTCTCATTGATAATCACGAAGCAACCTTAAAGAAATTTTATAAAGAGCGCGGACATATTCGCTTACAACCGGCAAACAAAAACATGGAGCCGCTTATTTTCAGAAATGGGAGGGATGTTTCAATACAAGGAATTGTACTTGATGTTATCCGTGAAGAAACACCAATATCTATTGTCTTTCCAGAAATTAAGACGGAAATCAAACAATATAAAAAACTTCCTATTAACAAAATAATTTTAGGAGATGCGATGCAAGAATTAAAGAAACTTCCTGATGAAAGTTGTGATGTTATCGTTATTGATCCCCCATACAATATCGGGAAAGATTTTGGAAATAATCTTGATAAGCGAGAACTGAGCGAATATGTTGCGTGGTGTAAAAAATGGATAAATGAATGCGTTAGAGCAATGAAACCAACTGGAACAATGTTTATTTATGGTTTTAGCGAAATTTTAGCCCATCTTTCTGTTGAAATTCCTATAAATAAACGCTGGCTTATTTGGCATTATACAAACAAAAACGTTGCCTCACTCAATTTTTGGCAGAGAAGTCATGAAGCAATTATCTGTGCATGGAAAAACAAACCAATTTTCAATAGAGACGAAGTTAGAGAGCCCTACACGGAGGGGTTTTTGAATGGGGCCGCAGGAAAAATAAGAAAGGGCACATTAGGGAGATTTAGTGGGAGCGGTGTAGAAACTGTTTACAAAGCCCATGAGGGCGGCGCGTTGCCGCGAGATGTCATCAAAGCTCCTGCCCTGGCTGGAGGAGCCGGAATGGTAGAAAGATGGTTTTTGTGCAAAACGTGCGATGATGTTTTTGAACCGCGACAATTGAAAAAACACAATGGACACAAAATAATTAAACATCCCACGCAAAAGCCCCTTGAATTATCAAAAAAATTGATCGCATCAGCTATGCCTAAAAAGGATGGCGTTGTCTTAGTGCCATTTGTCGGTACTGGTTCGGAGTGCGTAGCGGCAAAAGAGTTAGGCCAATCGTATATTGGATTTGAAATCAATCAAGATTATATAAAAATTGCTGAAAAATTTTTGAGCTCCACTAACTTTGCGCCAAAATTATTTTAAATAATTTTATATAAAATCAGCTATCGCTTTTTAAATAATTAATAAGTCCTTTCCCCAATTCTTTAATAGATATAGAAATATTAATTAATTTTTCATCCTTAGAAAAATAATTGAGTGGGATTAAATACCATAATTGATCAGACATTTTAAATACTATTTTAGCAGCAAGGCCCAAACCTTGTTTTAACTCATAGCCTGTTTTTGTTTTTTTCCAGTTGTTTTTGTTAAGCATTTTAGTTGGAGCCAGTTTGATGGCTGGGGTTTTAATAACATTATAGATTATGCGTTGATGCTCTTTATCTAATTCTCGCGCGCATATTAAATAAAAGTCGAAATTATTGTGTTGAGCTTTTATAAAAGCTAGTTTCTTTTCTAATGAGCTAAATGTGGTTAAACGATAAGACGATAGCGTAAGAAAATTATTTTTTATAACGCTACCCTTGGCAGAAATTTTTAGAATAGAACCATTAATTTTTGCCTTAATATCAACACTTTTTTCATGCGATTGAGAATTCCATACAACTTTATCGTCTCCATAGAGAAAGACAAGGGCAGCCCATATAAGTTCTTCCCAACTTGTATCTTTAATTGGAAGTGTTGTTGTACTAGATTTAAATTTTATTAGTTTCTCAATAGTACTTGAGAATTTTGTCTCATTAAAACTCATATAATCAAATTCTCCCACAAAATCATTTATTTATCAAACCAAACCCCGCCTCCCTATCTATTCTCTTATTCTCACGAATTAGCCGGAGTATAATTTATAAAATAGACAAAATATATTTTGCCGCGTGCCGAAGCGCGCCGAGGCGGTAAAAAACCTGAAGGCTTCTTTGGTCACGTTCCAAAATATCAGCTGCAGCGAGCACCGACAAGTGCCGGGAAGTTGATTTAAACGACAAACGAATTTCTTCGGCAATGTCCCCAACCGGCGCCTCCTTAACCTTTTTTAAATACCGCAAAATTTGCAGCCGTCTTTTATTGGCCAGCGCTTTTAACGCCTTTTCCAGCTCTTTTTCATTCATAGTAAACATACTAGCATATCCCCCAACTATTCTCTAATTCTCACGAATTAGCCGATAGAGAATAGAGAATTAATACTTTTACCAAAAAATTAAAAATGCCCTGCGGACTGTTTCGCAAGGCATAGAGAGGCGATTTCTCCGGGAAACCGCTACTCAATGAGCGCTTTGCCGGCGCTTTTGAGAGCCATCCGGGTGCGAACCCACCAGCGAAGAATTGGCCGGTGGTTTTTAAGCTCCGCCTTGAGTTTCGCAATTTCCTCGCGCAGCTCTTTGACCTTTTTCTTCAGAAGCTCCGTGCGAGCCGAGGCGCGGCGTTTCCCTCTCTTAGAATTGAGTTGAGCGCGCATTCTATAGTTGGAAGCGAGAAGATTCTTAATCCATCTCTGCGTCCGTTCCCAAGTTTTATCGCCCGCGCGCTGGCTCTGTTTAACGCCGCCTTGCGCCACTACGCGGTAATGCCATGTTTTCACCGCGCCGGGCGTTATTTTTCTCTCCAGCACCGCGCCTATCTCTTCCGCTACTTTGGACCAGAGAATCTTGCCATTGTTGTTGTGTTTCTCAACCACGCGCTCCACGAGCGCGTTCTCGCCGTCTGAATGCTTTTTCATACCTTTCCCCTCCTTAAAAATAGCGTTTTATTGCCCGCCAAGATTATAGCAAGCACTTAAAACGTGTCAAGCATAAAAAATCCGGATGTATGCCGCTATGAACAGCTCCCCAGATTCTCTCCGCAGGAGGGGCAGGTGTAGCAGCTTCCTGTGCGAATCATAATCGCGCCGCATCTGCAGGCAGGCGCGTCCTGATAGGCGAAAATTTTTGCGCGGTCGTCCGCGGACGCCAAAACCGGCGCGGAGAGCTTTAGCTGTTCTTTGAGCTTAATCGGCTCCGCGACAACCGCTTCCGCTTCTTTGGAGTGCGGATAGATGCCGAAGGCCGCCTGGTCTTCGGGCGAGAGGAAATTAATCGCCAAAAACTTGCCGATGTAATCCAGAATTGATTTAGTAACCGGAATATCCGGGTTTTCGGTGTAACCGGCCGGCTCAAAACGCGAATGGACGAATTTTCTGATGATGGTTTCCACCGGCACGCCCGACTGCAAAGCAACCGACATCAAAACCCCGATGGCATCCAGCAGACCGGAGATGGTTGAACCTTCTTTGGCGACCCTTATAAAAACCTCGCCTAATTTCCCGTCTTCATAGAGCCCGCAGTGGATGTATCCTTCGTGCCCGGCGATAGAAAATTTATGGCGGATGGATTTTACGTTTGACGGCAATTTTTTTCTTTCCGCCTTCGTCCCGCCAAGCGGGACTTCGGCGGACAAGTCCACTTGTTTAGTGCGAGAAGTGTTCAGGGGCTGCGCTCCTTTGGATTTGTCGCGGTAAATCGCGATTGCCTTAAGTCCCATTTTCCAAGCGTCAATGTAAGTGTTCATAATATCCTCAACCGTCGCCGACTCGGGGAGATTCACCGTTTTTGAAATCGCTCCGGAAATAAATGGTTGGGCGGCGGCCATCATGCGGATGTGGCCGGAATAATGTATCGCGCGCTTGCCGCCGGGCGCGTTCACGGCGCAATCAAAAACAGCGACGTCTTTTTCTTTAAGATGCGGCGCGCCTTCAATTCCGTCATGCGCCAGGATATAATCCATTATTTCTTTAACCTCTTTTTCTTTGTAACCCAGATTTTTGAGCGCCGGCTCAACGGAAGTGTTTACGATTTTCAAAAATCCTCCGCCGACCATTTTTTTGTAAGCAACAAGCGAAAACGCCGGCTCAATGCCCGTGGTTGTCGCGTCCATCATGAAAGAAATCGTGCCGGTGGGAGCAAGGACGCTCACCTGGGAATTGCGCACGCCGAAAGTCCGGCCGTGCTCCAGCGCCTCCGCCCATGAGCTTTGGGCGGATTCCCAAACGCCCGCCGGCAAGTGCTTTTTGCTTATTTTTTTTGCCTCTTCGCCGTGCATGCGGATTACTCCCAGCATCGGCTCTCTGTTTTTTTCGTAGCCGGAGAACGGCCCCACGGCTTCGGCGACGCGCGCGGAAACATTGTAGGCCCCGCCAGTCATCATTGAGGTTATGGCTGCCGTCCAAGCCCGCGCCGTGTCGGAATCATAAGGAAGGCCCATCTGCATCAAAAGCGCGCCGAGGTTCGTGTAGCCCAATCCGAGCTCGCGGTAGGCGCGGGCGTTTTGTTCAATTTTGGGAGTCGGGTAGGAAGAGTTGTCCACGACGATGTCCTGCGCCGTGATAAAGATGCCGACTGCTTTTTTGAAAGATTGGTGGTTAAATTCACTATTTTTAAAGAAAGAAAGCAAATTCAGCGAAGCCAAGTTACAAGCCGAATCGTCCAGGTGCATATATTCCGAGCAGGGGTTGGAGCCGTTGATGCGGCCGGCGTTGGACGCGGTGTGCCATTTATTTATTGTGGTATCAAACTGCATGCCCGGGTCGGCGCAATGCCAGGCCGCCTCGGCGATGAGCTTCATCAAATCACGCGCGCGCACGCGCTCCGCCACGCCTTTTTCTTTTACGAAATTCAGGTTCCAGTCCTTGTCTTCCAGAACCGCGTTCATAAAATCGTCCGTAGCGCGGACGGAGTTGTTGGCGTTTTGGAAAAAAATATTCGTATAGACGTCGCCGTCAATGTCGTCATTGTAGCCCATGGCGATGAGCGCTTTGGCTTTTTCTTCTTCTTTCCATTTGGAAACAATGAAAGTTTTGACGTCCGGGTGGTCAGCGTTTAAAATAACCATCTTGGCGGCGCGGCGTGTTTTGCCGCCGGAGCGGATCGTGCCGGCAATCGCGTCCGCCCCTTTCATAAAGGACACCGGGCCGGAGGACTTGCCGCGGTTGGAGATGTTTTCTTTGGAAGAGCGCAAGGGAGAGATATTGACGCCCGAGCCGGAACCGCCCGCGAAAATGAACATTTCTGTCCGATACCACTCTGCAATGGACTCCTTGTCGTCCGTAATGGACAAAATGAAGCAAGCGGAGCATTGAGGGCGCTTTTCTACGCCGACATTGAACCAAACCGGCGAATTAAAAGAGGCGTATTGGTTGACCAATAGCCATTTAAGTTCCTCGTTGAAAATCTGCGCGTCCTTATCGGATGCGAAATAACCATCTTTCCTGCCCCAGTCCGTCATCGTATCGGCCACGCGGTCTATAAGCTGTTTTACGGACCACTCCCTGCCGGGTTTGCCAACGTGCCCTTTAAAATATTTCTCGGCAACAATGTCAGTCGCCGTCTGCGACCAGAATTTCGGGACTTCAACATCGCGCTGTTCAAAAATAACCTCGCCTTTGGATGAGGCGATGCGCGCGACGCGTTTTTCCCACTCTATTTCATCGTAGGGATGGACGCCTTCCTTAGTAAAATATCTCTCCAGCTTTAATTTTTTGACGCCGCGGCCAAAAAATGTTCCTGATTCCACTCCGTCTTTAAAAATTACATCTTTGGCGCCGCTCATCTGCTTATTTTATACTTATTATTATCATAATAAAAACGGCGGCTGTGGATAACTAAAAATTTTTTATAATTCCATAGCAACCAGCCCGTATTTTTTTATTTTTTCTTTGTAGTCGGAAAAACCAGACCACATTTTTATTAAATCTTTTTCCGAAAATGCTTCCGGATTGATTTCCCACGGCTTATATTTTTTCAAAAGAGTTTTGATGGTTTTAAAAACTTTAATTTTCTTCACTTTTCTCTCAATTTTCTCTTTTCCGCATACTAAAACGAGTTTGTCGCCGGTTTTTATTGTTCTAAATCTTTTTGAAGCCGCTCTTGTCTCAATTTTCTTCTTGCCGTTCTTGATCGCCAAAAAAATATCTTTATTTATTGCCCTAAACCGCAAAATAATTTTTTTATTTTCCATATATTCACCAATTCTCTGAAAATTGTTTTTGTTCACCTGAAAAATATTCCGATATACGTCGTTTCGTCGCAACAGAAGTTGTTGATGGCAAATTATGAACATCAAAAAACCGCTTTCTTTAATTTCAAGATTCCATTTCTTTCCTTTGTCTTCCCATTCCTTTTCCTCCGCAACTAAAATAGTTACGGCATCATGCTTTCCTTCTTGAGTATTTAAATATGTGCCGAGTATTCTCTCAAATTTTTTTATTTCTATATTTGCTTCCTCTCTAACTTCTCTCTGCGCTGCACCCTCCGCATTTTTGACTTTTTTAATTCCGCCGCCCGGCAACACCCACAAATTTCCATATCTATGTTTGACAAGAAAAATAGATTCGCCTTTTTTTATAATTACGCGAACGCCGAAAGTTTTAATTTTGAAAGTGCGCCAATACCATTTTCTTAAAGTGTGCAATAAGTCAAATATTTTTTGCATGTTCTAAAGCAATGTCACCGAGGCCACCGCGTCTCCGGCGTTCACTTTCATTATTCTCACACCTTGAGTGGCGCGGGAAAGCGAAGGAATCTGCGACAAGGGCGCGCGGATGACCTGCCCCTTTTTGGAAATCGCGATAATTTCCTGCTGGTCGTCTTTCACAACCTGCACCGAAACCAAGGGGCCGGTCTTTGATGTGACTTTGCATGTTTTGACTCCCGAGCCGCCGCGTTTTTGGAGGCGATATTGGGTTATGTTTGTTTTTTTGCCGTAGCCCAGCTGGGAAACAGACAAAATCTCAAGTTTTTTGGCGCCTTGAAGCAGAATATCCATCCCGACTATCTCGTCGTTCTTTTTAAGGCGCATTCCGCGGATGCCCCGGGCGGTTCTGCCCATCGGACGGATGTCTTTTTCTTTGAAACGGACGGCTTGGCCGAGCTTTGAGGAGAGCACAACCTCCTCTCCGGGCATTACAACTCTGGCGAAGCGCAGAGTGTCGTTTTTTTGGAGGTTAATCGCGCGGATTCCGGAATGACGCACGTCTTCAAAATCTTTTGAATTAACTTTTTTCGTTACTCCTTTTTGCGTTGAGAGCATCACGTAGCTCGCCTGGCCCTGCCTGCCGGCAGGCAGGCCTTTTTTTGTTTTCGGAACCGGCAAAACGGAAGTAACTTTCTCGTCTGCAGACAAAGAAAGGAAGTTGGCAATCGCTTTTCCTTTGGATTGGCGCGCGCCCTCCGGGATTTCGTACATTTTGGTTTGGTAAACCTTTCCGAGATTAGTGAAAAATAAAAGATCGTCATGAGTGTTTCCGGCGACAAATTCGTAAGCGACATCTTCTTCTTTGGTTGTGACGCCGATTACTCCTTTTCCGCCTCTCCGCTGGAGGCGGTATTCGTCCGGCTTGATTCTTTTTACGTAGCCCCCTTGCGTTAAAATTAAAATCGTTTCCTCCTCCGGGACCAAATCCTCGGCGGAGATAATTTTCGCCGCCCCGGCGACGATTTTTGTTTTTCTCTCATCCCCGTATTTTTTCTTGATTTCGGAAAGCTCCGTTTTTATGACTTCGTCAATTTTTTTGGAATCCGCCAAAAGCGCTTTTAATTCTTTTATCAGTTTTTGCTTTTCTTTGAGCTCGTCTTCAATTTTTTGCCGTTCCAAGCCAGCCAGGGTCTGCAGGCGCATTTCCAAAATCGCCGCGGCCTGCTTGTCAGACAAATCAAATTTCTTGACCAAATTTTTGTGCGCTTCCTCTTTATCGTCCGAACTTTTGATTGTCTTGATTACGGCGTCAATGTGGTCCAGCGCTTTTTTGAGGCCAAAAAGAATATGCTCTCTATCCTCCGCGCGCGCGAGGTCAAAGCGGGTTCTTCGCCCAACTATCACCCTCCTGTGCTTTATAAATTCCTCCAAAATGCTTTTGAGTGAAAGAGTTTTTGGCTGCAGCCCGCCTTCCACCAAAGCGATCATATTAAAATGGAAAGCGCGCTCCAAATCCGTGTGCTTGTAGAGATTATTTAAAACTTTCTGCGGGTATGAATCGCGCTTGAGGTCAATGGCGACGCGGAGCCCCTCTTTGTCGGATTCGTCCCTTATGTCGCGGATGCCTTCCAGTTTTTTTTCGTGCACCAAGTCGGCCATCTTCACAATGAGCTCAGACTTGTTCACCATGTAAGGAATGGAAGTGATGATTATCTGCCACTCGCCGTTTTTTCTTTCTACGATTTCCGCGTCCCCGCGGTTTATGACGCCTCCGCGGCCTGTCACGTATGCCTGCAAAATTTCTTTTTTGTTGAAAATAATCCCTCCCGTCGGAAAATCCGGGCCTTTCACGAACTCCGTGAGGTCTTCAACCGTCGCTTTGGGATAATTCATCAGATGAAGCACGGCATCCACAACTTCCATGATGTTGTGCGGCGGGATATTCGTCGCCATGCCCACGGCAATGCCGACGCCTCCGTTTAAAAGAAGCTGGGGAACCGCGGCGGGCAGGACTTTCGGCTCCCATTTTGAGCCGTCGTAATTCGGCAGAAAATCAACCGTTTCTTTTTCAATGTCGCGGAGCATCTCGGAGGCGATCGCCGACATTCGCGCCTCGGTATAGCGCATTGCCGCCGCGGAATCGCCGTCTATTGAGCCGAAGTTGCCCTGGCCTTCAACCAAGGGGTAGCGCAATGAAAAGTCCTGCGCCATTCGGACCAGAGAATCATAGACGGCGGTGTCGCCGTGCGGGTGATATTTGCCCAAAACCTCGCCGACCACGTTGGCTGACTTTTTGGTTTTGGCTGAATGCGTGAGCCCCATCTCGTGCATGGCAAAAAGAATCCGGCGATGCACCGGCTTTAATCCGTCGCGGACATCAGGCAAAGCCCGCGCCACGATGACGGACATGGCGTAGTCCAAATAGGACTCCTGCATCTCGCTTACTATCTCCCTTGGCGAAACCGTCCCTATCGCCTGTAATTTTTCAGGTTCCTTTTGAGCCATTTTATTGACTTAATTCTAGCATAAAATCGCCCTGATTCCTAGTGGAAAAGTTGTCCCCAAAACTTGACAAAAACCACCCCTTTTGCTAGGATACAAAAGGAAAATAAAACAAAGAGAGGAGAGTCAAATGGCGGAAACTTCACATATCGGCGAACTGCGCGCCAAGGCCAAATTCGTTACGCCCGACGGCAAAGAAATCTGCGTGGTGTGCCACGAAGAAACCGACGTGGACTTCGCGACGCCAGTTGACCAGCGCCAGCATTATGTTAGGGGATGCGGCCAACACTGCGAAAAGTGCTGCCAAGAGCACCATCTGTGCGGACAGGGCGACCTAGCTCCTTAGCTAGGTTCTTTTTTTTATTTTAATATTTTACTTCCAATCCTCTTTGCACGGTGCGCGGGGATGACGCGCCGCAAGCGACATTTTCGCCCAAAGAAGTTATGATTGTTTCCGACCCGGCTTTCTGCACCCGCATGTGCGCGCAGGAATCGTTGGAAAAATTGAGGTCAAAAACCGAAAGCGCTGACCCCCCGACCGTGACGGTGTTTCCGGCGCAACTTATTGAGTTCGAAGTGGAAGTTGAAAACGCCTGCCGTTTGATGTCCCAATAAAGCGCGCATTCCACTCCGGAGTCGGCGGCATAAAGCGCAACCAGAGATTCTTTGGCGGTCCCAGCAATGCCCAGCTCCCCGAAAATTATGGTAAAGATGCCCAAGCCCAAAGCCAAAGCGATTGTGGAGATGAATACCGCTAAAAGCAAAGTGACTCCTTTTTTAGAAACGGGGCTCATATTCCGATTTTTCGCTGGCTTACGGTTGTTTGTAAATTAAACTCCGAAGCGGACCGGCCGCTCCCAGCGACGCCCTTGATTACAATGGTAATCCGTGGCTGGAGATTATCCGCCGCCGGAGAACCCAAAACGTAGAACGCAAGCGTGCTTATGGTGACATCCGGCGATGTCATTGCGCCGGAAAGAACCCCGCCGGCGAATTTTTCAATCTCGCCGCCGGAGAGCCGGTAGCTGATGTTCTCGCCCACCGCGTTTTTATAAGTCAAAGCCGGACCTCCGGCGGCGCAGTCCTTGGGTGTTGGAACCGGCGGGAGGTCGTTTGAGTCCGCGCCGCAGTAAAAAGCGTCTCCGGTGCGGATGTCTTTAGCCATTGTCTCCAGCGCGAAGCGCAGGTTGTCGTAGGCGGAACTTAAGGAAAATGTTTTTTTTTGCGCATCGGTCAAAGAAAGAAGCGAGCTTGTTGAAAGCAAAGCCGCGACGGCGAAGACGCCCAACGCCACAATCATCTCCAATAGCGTAAATCCTTTTTTATCAATCATTGCCAGTTGAGCATGTACTCTTCTAATTCAAATGATTGCTGGCCGAACCTTTCTTCCCAGGAAACTTTTGATTTTATTTTAACTTCGTCCGTGCCTATGGTTTCTAAAGTAATTTTTCTTATAAAAATCGTTGGCGTGCCGGCGCCGTAACTATAAAGGCCGGAAGCTGAAGCCAGATTAAGCGCCGGGCAGGAAGCGCCGCAGGAATCTATCTCCGAAGTTACGGCGTCTATTTTGCAGCTATTCGGAGTAAGGCAGGCGTTCATGCCAAAAAGCCAATTCCGGCCTCCCAAAACATTGCTTGAGCGGTAATTGCGGATAAGCTCAATCCCCTCCTGCGCCAAGCTGGCCGCCAAAAGGCCGTTCTTCGCCTGCGAAAAAGATTTTATGCTTGTTGAGGCAAGCGTCAGCGGGCCGACCACGGCGATTATTAAAATCGCTACTGCGACGGTGGTTTCTAAGAGCGAAAAACCCGGCTTTTTCATTTATTCAATTGATATCTGCCCGGTAGACCTTACCACGACCTTTTTTGAAACAGTCCCGTCGGCGGAATCCAAGCGCACCTCGGCGTAATTATAATCCGCGCCGATGCCTGTTATGAAAATTGCCGGCCCCGGGCGGACGTATAAGATTGAAAGCTCCGTCAAATCGCACCCGGAAGAGCATATGCCCGCGTCAAACCCGCGGAGCCATCCTATGCTTGCCTTGCTTTCAATAAGTATGCTCCCAACCGTTTCCTCCACCGGAGCGGAGTCGTAATATTTCGTGCAATTCGCGTCGCCGTAAATAAAATAATGGGTTTTATCGGCCATAGAAAAAAAGAGACCGTATCCCGGGAATTTGACGGGCGGATTTTGACAATAGGGGTCATCGTTGAAAGACGAGTTAAATTCCCGCACCGCGAGCGCGTAGGACTGGGCTTTGCGCAAAGAAAGCGCGAGCTTGCTTGCCTCATGATCAACCGCGATTTGCCTCTGAAATCTCGGGAAATTCGCCAACATCAAAGAAGAAATAAGCCCCATAACTCCCAAAACGACGACTACTTCAATAAGAGTAAAGCCGGAAAATCGCTTCATTAGAAAATTATATCATAATATCGTAAAAAGCGCGGAAAAAATCCGGGAAAAGCCAAACGGCGAATACGGCGCCCGCCAAAAAGGGCGCGAAAGGAATCTCGCTTTTAAGCCCAAACTGTTTAACGCCGAAAGGCAATCCGATTGCCAAGCCACTTGGCAATCGGATTGCCAAGAGAAGAACGGCCCCGAAAAGCCCCCCAAGCCAAAAAGACAAAAAGAGCATGCCAAGATTTAACGGCCAACCCAAAAAGAGAGAGACCCAAAAAGCGGCGTCGGCGTCTCCCCTGCCCATCCAGCGCCCGCCGGAAGCGCGCCACAAAAGATAAAAAAGGAGCGCTATCAAAAAAGAGGAAGCGGCATCTTTTGTGAAATCGCCCCGGCTTACAAATTCAACCGCCGAGAACGCCGCGAAGGCGTAAAGAAAATGCGAATCTATTATTTTATTTTTAAAATCGTAGGCGGCCAGTAAAAATAGCAAAGAGAAAGCGGCAAAGTAAAACAACCATGAAGTTAGAAGTTGGAAGTTAGAAGTTGGAAGCTTAGAATAAATCAAGACCCCAATTATTCCACTGCTAATCTCCACTATCGGGTACTGCCATGATATTTTGCTCCCGCAGTAAGAACATCTTCCGCGCAAAGAAACAAAACTCAAAACAGGGACATTCTGCCACCATGCCAATTTTTTCCCGCAAGAAAAACACCGGGAGCCGTTTTTCACGATTGACTCGCCGGTGTTTTTTCTCAATAAAACTACATTAAAGAAGCTCCCCAGAATCAGGCCGAAAATAAAAACGAAGAGTTTCTCCACGCTTTCATTTTACGGCTTTACGTCGTAGCAAAGCGCCCCCGTGTCAGCCGCGTTGCACTTACCGCTGTCCGCTCCGGAGAAATCAGCTGCGCTCCCGGTGCAGGCGGTGCCCGCCGAGGCATCAGCGTCTGAATTTTTAGCAGGGTTGGTGCTTTCCTCCAAAGAAGTTCCCAAGTGATACGAAGTGCAGGAGCTGCCGCTGCCCAAAGCAGAATAGCTGTAAGCAGTGCTGCCAACCGGGTCAGTCGGAATCTGGGCAATGCATGCCCCTCCGCCGCAGCCGGTCGTGAGCCCGGACAAAGCAGTCGGGTAGTTGCCGGTGTTGCCGTCAAAATAAAGTTCAAGCGCGACTTGAAGCTGTTTGACGTCCGCTAGGCGCCTGGCGTCGCGCGACTTTTTGCGCGCCGAGTTTAAGGAAGCCAAAACAACCGAGGCCAATATACCGATAATGGCGATGACCACTAAAAGTTCAATGAGCGTAAACCCAAACCCGCCGGCCATGCCCTTTACCCCGTCCTTTTTCATAGATCTAAACATAAACAAGTAAATAATACTGCTAAATTAAGAGAATCGACCTCTCAAGGTTAATTATAGCAAAAATAAAGCCGGACGCTAGAAAGCTGTGGATATGTTATAAATGGGCACCAGGACCGCCGCGACCAATATTCCCACTCCCAAGCCCAAGGCCACAATCAAAACCGGCTCAATCAAGCTCACCAAGTTGTCTATAAAGTTATCCACATCTCTTCTGTAAAATCCGGCGACACTTTTTAAAATATAATCCAGCTTGCCCGTCTCCTCGCCTATCCTTATCATCTGCGAAAGGAGCGGCGGGATGTCCTCGTATTTTGAAAATGACTCGGAGATCATATTGCCGCTTTTCACAGATTCCATTGAATCCAGAAGTATTTTCCTGTAGATTTCGTTGCCGACTACTTCGGAGGTAATCTCAAGCGCCCGGACGACCGTGATGCCTCCGGAAAGCAGAGTGTGGAGATTGTCCGATATGCGGGAGAGGTAGATTTTTTTATAAAGCCCGCCGATGAGCGGCGCGGCTATGACCAGGCGCGAAAAATAAATTTTGCCATTTTCGGTCTTGGCGTATCTGGCGAGAAAAACGCCGAGCGCCGCCAAAAGCAAAATCAAAATGATTCCGAAATTGCGCAGGAGGTCGGAAAACCCGATGATGATGCGCGTGTATATCGGTATCTTCTGGCCCGATTCCACAAGAATGTTCGCCAAATTGGGGACGACGAAAATAAGCATCATCGCCATAACGGCGATGAAAGCCGAGAGCACGAATGCCGGATAAATCAGGGCGTTTCTGGCTTTTCTGGCAAGCTCATAAGAGCGCTCAAGGTAGTCCGCCAGAAAACGGAAGATTTCTTCCAATTTTCCCGACTCTTCGCCTGACCGGACCATCGCCACGTAAAATTTTGAAAACACCTCCGGCCGGCGCGACATCGCCTGCGACATCGGCATGCCTCCCTGAATGTCGTCCAAAAGGTCGGAGATGTTTTTCCGGAGCGCGCGGCTTTCGGTTTCTCCGATAATGATTTTTAAGGACTCAACCACCGGCACTTTCGCTTCAAAAAGCGTGGAGAGCTGGCGGGTTAAAATCACCACGTCTTCCATCGGGATTCTTTCAAAAACGCCGAGCCACTCGGCGATTTTGCCGACTCCCATGCCCGCGGCGCCTTCAATCGGCTCAATTGAAAGCACTAAAAAATTTCTCTGCTGAAGGGAAGACACGGCCAAGTCCACGCTCGCCGCCTCAATCACGCCCTCCGTCGCCCCGCCTTCCCCCGTCCTTGCTTTATACCGGAATTGCATATTGACTTTATTTTAACATATATGCTAGGATGCATCTAGAAAAGGAGGGTCTTATAATGGAAACAATTACTATTGTTCTTTTGAGCGCCTTCGCTTACTTGGTAATCGGCTGCCGATTCGCCAAGTTTAACCAAGCACTGTGGAACGCGAAGATTTCCGGCTCTGGTTTTAATCCGAATGTGAACTTCTTTGGAGAAAAAACACACAAAATCTGTGAGAACCTGATGTTTATCTCGCTCTTCCCGGTGACAACATTCTTTGCCGCGATAAATCAGCTTGGCGCGAGCCCGCTCTCATTTTGGCGCCGCCATATGTGCGATAAGAAATACGATCGCGACCTCACTTTTGTAACGATTTTTTGGCCGGCAAAGCTTGTGTTGAACACGGCAACGATTACTATCTTGCTCGCCGTTATCGTACCAGCTATGTTTGTTGTCAGCATCATCTATTCCTCGCTTACAATTTTCTCGGAAAAACCGATCGCCGAAGAAAAACCGAGAGAGGCCACTGCCAAGTAGGCCTTTTTTATTTTTACAAAAATTACTTCCCCGCCAAGATTCTTAATTCCTGCGGATTGAGAGAAAACAGCAAAGCGTTTTCCATTGTTATCTCGCCCCTGCGCACAAGCTCAATCAAAGAGCGGTTGAAACTGACCATTCCGGCCTCGGCGTTGGTCTCTATCACCAAATCAATCTCATGCACTTTATTTTCGCGGATGAGGTTGCGGACGGCGGCGTTGGAAATCAAAAGCTCGTAAGCAGGTATCAGCCCGCCCGAGACGCGCAGAATCAGCCGCTGGGAAAAGATGCCAATGAGAGTGCTCGCAAGCTGCGTCCGAATCTGCCCCTGCTGGTCTCCGGGGAAAGTGTCTATGATGCGGTCAATTGTCTGGGCGGCGTTGTTTGTATGAAGCGACGAGAGCACCAAGTGCCCCGTCTCGGCCGCCGTCACGGCGGCCGACATCGTCTCCGGATCGCGCATCTCGCCTATCATGGCGACGTTTACGTCCTCGCGGAACATTGAGCGCAGCGCCGTGTGGAAATCCTTCGTGTCCAGCCCGACCTCCCTTTGGTCAATGATTGACCTGTCCGGGGTAAAAATATATTCAATCGGGTCTTCAATAGTGATGATGTGCTCGGTGCGGGTGTGGTTAATCATATCAACCAAAGCCGCCAAGGTCGTGGATTTGCCGTGCCCGGTCGGCCCCACCACCAGGAAAAACCCCTGTTCTTTTTTGGAAAACTCCGCCAAAACCGGCGGGATATTCAGCTCTTCCAGAGTTTTTATTTTATACGGGACTATTCTCAAGGCGGCGCCTATAAAACCCTTTTGGAAATAAGAATTCACCCGGAAGCGGATTTTGTCTTTGTAAGAATAAGAAAAATCCTTTTCCTTGCTCCGCAAAAATTCCTGGAAGTTTTCTTTGTCCATCATCGCCGCAACCAGCCCTTCCGTGTCGGCAGACGTAAGAATCGGCCTCTTGGCAAGCGGGACGAGTTGTCCTGAAATCCGGAGCACCGGGTGCCTGCCCACGGCAAGATGCAGGTCGGATGCACCCTCTTCCGCCACCTGCGTTATCAATTCCTCCAAAAGTTTATTGTATTCGGTCGCCATTTTAAAGCTTATTTAAATATGGAAATCACCGGACGCGCCGGATGCCGGCCCGCCGGATGCCTGCGTCTTACTGCCCAAAAGCCCCCTCACTTTCGCCACAACCTCCGACGGCGTGAAATGCGCTTTTACTATGTAATCGGTCGCGCCAAGCTTAAGCCCCCGTTCAACGTCCTCCTTTTGCCCAAGATTCGTCAAAATCACAATGACGGCGTTCGGCGCGAGATTGTCTTTTTTGAGCGCGCGCAGCACGTCAAACCCGTCCATTTTTGGCATAACGATATCCAAAAGTATCACGTCCGGTTCTGCGCTTTTGGATTTAGCGAGCGCCTCCTCGCCGTTTTTCGCAATATCAACCGCGAAGCCGGACTCCTTGAACTTGATGGCGTACATGTCCAAAAGGAAAGCGTCGTCGTCAACTATCAAAACCTTTGTCGGGTTCATGGGTTTACCGTCTGCCATCCGGGATTCTTGCCCCTGATGGAATTAGTTTCTAAAAAATACCGGATGGTGTAAGAAATGCCGTCCGCGGATTGGTAGCAGTATAAAAACGAGTTTGCCCCGCCGCAGCTCCCAGAGCCGGTGTATTTTGGGTCCAATGGCATAGTTTTTATCGCCCCTTCCGAAAGAAGCAAAGACGAAAGGCAATCATTGCTGCCGTCTATCGCGGTTTCCTGCTGGCAGACGGGATAAACGTTTTTTTGGTTTATGTAAAGATTAAGCGCGCTTTGTACGGATTTAATATCCTCCTCGCGCCGGGCATCTCTCCCCTTGGCGGCGGAGGGAGAAAACAAAACCATGGCGATAGCCGCCATCAGCCCGATAATCCCCAGAACCACCAAAAGCTCTATTATGGTAAACCCCCGTTTTTTAAGCGCTATCCCCATATCTTCTATATTACTTCCAACAGCTCTTCCAGTCCAATCTTGCCTTCCAGCACCCTCAAAATGCCGTCTTGACGCAAAGTTGTCATCCCTTGCTTCCGGGCCTCTTCTTCTATTTTCGGCTCCGGAGCTTTTTCAAGGATAAGCGCCTCCAGTTCCTTGGTTGCTCCTAAGACCTCAAAAATGGCGATGCGCCCTTTTGAGCCCTTGGGGCAGGTTCCGGAAATCTTCGGCCGGTAAATCGCTTTCGGCAGTTTGATTTTTTTCTTTACGCCGTCGGGCATCGCTTCAATCTCTTTTAAAATGACTTCTTTCGTCTTGCCTTCCAGCGGCACCTCTTCTTTGGAATCTTCGCAAAGCGTCCGCACCAGCCGCTGGCCTATGGCCATAATCAAAGTCGGGGCGATGAGATACGGGTCCACCCCCATGTCTATGAGCCGGGGAATAACCCCGACCGCGGTGTTGGTATGCAAGGTCGCTAAAACCAGATGCCCGGTAAGGGCGGCGTGTATGGCAAGCTGGGCGGTTTCTTTGTCGCGTATCTCGCCTACCATTATAACATCCGGGTCCTGGCGGAGAATATGCCGAAGGCCCTCCGCAAAATCGTAGCCGATTTCCGGCCGGACCTGCGATTGGTTTATGCCCTGGATGGCGTATTCAACAGGGTCTTCCAAACTGACCGTGTTCCAGCGGTCTTCGTTTAAGGATTTAAGCATCGCGTAAAGCGTGGTTGATTTTCCGGAACCGGTGGGGCCGGTGAGCAAAATCAGGCCGTAGGGCTCGGAGAGGGCGTTTTTGACTTTTTTGTAATCGTCTTCGGAAAAGCCGAGGTCGTCCAGGGTCTTAATCCCGGTCTCGGGGTCCAAGATGCGGATGGCGACTTTCTCGCCGAAATAAGTCGGGAAAGTGGAAACCCTGAAATCAATTTCGCGGTTTTCAATTCTCGCGCTGAAGCGGCCGTCCTGGGGCTTTCGCTTTTCGTCCAGCTGCATATTGGTGAGGATTTTTACGCGCGAGACAATAGAGTCATGCACTTTCATCGGCAAAAAAAGACTGGTATATAGAATGCCGTCCACGCGGAAGCGAACGCGGAGCTTATCCCTGCCCGGCTCAATGTGGACGTCGGAGGCCCGGCCCTCGGTCGCGTGCCGCAAAATCACCGCCACCATTTTTGTGATGGGGGCTTCTTCAACGAACGAGGTTTCCGCGCGCTCAAGCGCTTTCGGCAAAGTCGGCTCCTCGGAAAGCGCCACCTCAAGCTCGCCCAAAACTTTCGTCACCTCGCCGGAGATGCCTTTGTACTCTTCAAGCACGCCAGCCAGGTCGCGGCGCGAGATGAGGAAAATTTTAAACGGCTGGTTGAGCCGGGCCGCGATAAATTTAAGCGCTTCTCTGGCCTCAATGTTGTCTGGGTCAATCATGCCGATGGAAATCATCCCGTTTTCCTGCCCCACCGGCGCGAACTGGTAATGCCGGGCGGATTCCTCCGGAATATTTTTTAAAAGGTCAAAAGGAATTTTTTTGCCTGCCAAGGACAGCACCGGGATGCCCAGCGCCTCGCCTTTGGCGTTTAAAATTTTCTGCTCGTCCAATCCGCGCTCCAAGAGCTCCTCTTCAATGGAGATGTTTTTGCTCCGCGCCATTTTTTTTACTTCGGTCGCCTCCTGGAGCGTAACGTCTCCGGAAGCCGCCAAAACGTCTAAAATTCCCTTCGCCGCCATGGAACTATTTTAGCATATTGACAAAATCAAGCCATTTGCTAAGAATAAGGCAGACAAAATAAACGAAAGAAAAGGAGAGCGGATATGGGACTTACTGAACTTGCGGCAAAACATTGGGAAGGTATGCAAACCGCGGATAGAAAAAAGCTTCTGCGAGAACTGGAGTTGACCGCTCACGATCTTGACGGCTACACCGTCGCCGAGGCTTCCGAGACCGCTGACTTCAATTCGTTGCCACTTATTGTCCGCGGTTGCCTTATCACGGCAGTAACTCTTGACGGGTTTTCCGTAGAGGAGCGCTTATCCCGAGTTGAAAAAATGCGAAAATCGCGAGATTAATCCGTACGGGTTCGCCCGGCGGTTTTTATTTACTAAAATTATGGAGCGATCGTTTTATAATTTTAGTGAACCGCACTATTTACCAACTTAGACGTCAGACGTCTAAATGAGGGCGAGTCCACCCTCATTTTTTTATTTTTAGTTTTTTATCTCCTCCCCGGAGCAAAGGGGTTGGTCTTGCCTTTTGAAACGCCTTCCAAAGATGTCTTTGGGGCGGCTTCCAATTCCAGAAATTGCGCGTCGTTGAAAAATGCCGTGTCTATTTTTATGTTTTTGAGCCGCCGCACCAGCTCCAACGCCGGCCCTTCCGTCTCGCCCCCCTGGCTTATGGCGACTTCCCCGCCGCCGGATGACAGCAGCCACCAAACCGCTCCCGCGATTAAAATTAAAACCGCTGCTCCGGTTATTATATTTTTATTCAGCATTGTCATCTTTGGTAATACGATTTGGCTTTTAAGGTGAATTCAAAAAGGTTTGAACTGCCGCCGGCGAAAGATATGTCGGTTATGTCCGCCACGCGCAGATTTTTCTCCAGCGCCGCCAAAAAGGACCTGAAGGATTCGTAGGACGCGGAAAGGGTGAAGCTGTAAGAAATAACGTTGGCGGCGGCTTCTTCCTTGACCGCTATCCTCGCCGGCCCCGCTGTCTGCGGGGCGGTTGCCTGGGAATCTTTTATGAAATCAATTCTCCTTAAGCGCACTCCCCTGTCTCTGGCTATTCTTTCCAGCGCCACCAAAATATTTCCGCTGTCGGGCTTAGGCGGAAGCAAGTCGTAAAGCCGTTCTACTTTGCTCCGCGGAATGGAATTGTAGGCATCTAAAAGCTCGTCCCTCAACCCTTCCAATTCGTGAAGGCGCGCGAGGGTGTCTTCAATCGCGCCGATTTCGGCGCGCAGCCCCGAAACGTCGCTCCAGATCGGGCGCGCCGCCCAAAAAATCAAACCCACGGCGGCCGCCAGAAAAATTATTGTAAGAGCGGCTTTCATTTTTTTAAAGCAATATTTAAAGTAAAGCCGACCGCTCCGGTTTCTCTAAGCGAAAGATTCCCAAAAGTGGCGCTGGCAACGTTCGGCAGCGCCTCAAAAGCGCTGGACTGGGCGGAAACGTCGGCGTAGCTCGCCGCTTCCCCGGTCAAAGTAACAGTGTTTTTTTCGGCCGAGTAGCCGAAAGTGGCGAAACTTGCCGAGGGAATCGTATTGGCTTCTATCATGTCAAAGGTCGCCGAGGTTTTTTGGTGGCCACGCAAAATCACCCGCGCTGCGGAGATAGAGTTGGAAACCCTTTCCAGCTCCGCTATCAAAGATGGTTCAAAAGCGACCTCCAGTTTTTGCAAAACCGATTTCTGGCGCGCAATATTGTTTACCAGATAGTTTCTGTAAAGATAAAGCCCGCCGGTCAGAAAAGCCGAGGCCATAAAAAGTATGAAAGCAATCCGCAAAAAAACTCCCAAACCGCCCGGGGCATAAATCTGGCTTTGCGGCAATTTTTTTGGTATTAAAGATTCTTCCGCCATTTTTTAAAACTCCCTTAAGGCGAGGCCCACGGCGCTCGCGAAGGCCGCGCCAACTTCTTTTAACGCCGGCTCCAAAAATGCCGGATAAACAACTTTTGAAAAGGGGTTCGCGACTAAAACTTCCACCCCGAATTTTTTTACAAACACATCCCCCACCCCCTTAAGCATTGCTCCTCCGCCCCCCAAAACCACTTTGGACACCGCCCGGCCGCCGCGCCTTTTCCAATCCAGCAAAAACCTTTCGCCCTCGGAAGCCCAAAGCTCAACTAAGGGCTCAATCACCGAGGCCACGCCTTCCGTCTCCGGCCGGCGGATTACTCCGCTTTCCCTTTTTAAAATCTCCGCTCTCTCCCAATCCACCCCCAAGGACTGCGAAAGCGCCAAGGTAAGCTCCTGCGAGCCGCGGTCAAAGCTGTGCGAAGCCCTTACCACTCCGCCGTCGGCGATTGTCATCTTCACCGAAGAAGCGCCTATATCCATCAAAAGCACCGCCCCGAAATCGCGCTTTAAAGCCGCGCGGGCGAAAGAAAACACTTCTATCTCAAAGGCGACCGCGGCGAATCCTGCGCCGTCAAAAATGCCTTTGTATTTCAAAATCGTTTCTTTGGGCACGGCAGCCAAAAGCACTTTGTGGAATTTTCTTTTTCCGGAGCCGATTGAAGTTTCGGAGGCCTCTCTGCTCTCCGGCGGCAAAATCCACCAATCCATTATCACTTCGCTTACAGGTATGGGAATATATTTCCGCGCTTCGTACGGCACGGCTTCTTTCATATTTTCCTCGCTCATCTCCGGCAAATCCATTGAGGTGAGAAAGCTGTCTTTTAAAGGAATGGAAACAATGGCCGCCTTGGCGCTCACTTGTGACTCCCGCGCGATGTCTTTGAGCGCCTCGGTAAGCTTGGTGTCAATAAGCCGAACCGACCGGCTGACGTTGCCGTCGCCGTATTTAGCAAGCGACAGCTCTCCATAGGTCTCCAGAATCGCGCGTTCACGCTCCTTCCGAAGCTGAACGAGCTTAATGGAAGACGTTCCGATATCTACGCCCAAGAACCGGCTTTCACGCTTAAAAAGCTGGGATGGGTTTTTTAGGCCAAACTTTTCCAATAGCGACGCGAAATCCATTGCTCATAATTCTAGCATCTGATTTAATAATACCACAATGAACGGCTTCCGTGAAAGGATTATCCACACATCCCGCCTCATCGGCGGGCGGGTTTTAGACCTCTTTTTCCCCCAAAAATGCGTTTCCTGCTCCAAGCCCGGCGAGACATTGTGCGCCGCCTGCCGCAGCGCGCTCTTCAGGCCCGGCGGGCAGTGCTTAGTATGCGGGTTCAGGAATAACGACGGAAAAATTTGCCGCGAGCACCGCCTGGGGAAGTTAAAGATTCTTTGGGCCGGGAGATACGACGGCGCGCTCAAAGACGCGGTCTGGAATTTAAAATATAAAAACAGAAAAGCGCTGGCGGAGCCGCTTGCCAAGATGCTTTTTCAAAAATTCTCCGAGATGTTTCCGACTGCCTTGCCAAGTCAAGGCGGGGATTTCAAAAACGAAAATTTTATAATCGTCCCTGTCCCGCTCCACAAAAACAAATTGCGCCGGCGGGGATTCAACCAAGCCGAGCTTTTGGCCCGCGGGTTTTCAAAACTTTCCAATATCCAACTCCTAACCGGCTCACTTCTAAAAATAAAAGAAACCCCCGCGCAGGTGGATGTCCAAAACAGAGAAACGAGATTAAAAAATCTGGATGGGGCGTTTTCGGCAGATTCTGAAAAACTTACGGCTTACGGCGTAGGGCATAAAGCAATTATTTTAATTGACGACGTTTCAACCACCGGCGCGACTCTAATCCATGCTTCAGCCGCGCTTCAGCGCGCAGGCGCCCAAAAAATAATCGGGCTTGTTGCTGCGCACGGGGGGTAGTGATCCCGCACAGCGGGACTACTACCCCCCACGGATAAAAAAGAGGCGGCCGTTCTTAACGGACGCCCCAAAAACAACTTGCTTTAGAGTTAGAGGACTTCAGAAATCTGGTCTCGTTCGACCCAAACATGTTTGCCGTCGTGTAAATAATCCACATCCGTTACTTCGACGTCGGTCTCGAGGTCAACCGTGGCTTTTGCTCCAAAATGCAGCGGTGGCTTAAGGCCAGTAATACGCCCCTCGCATGAGATCAGCCCGAAAATAAATTTGACTCTCTGGCCAATCTTTAGAGGAATGCAATACTTCTCATGTTTCTTTATCAACTTGCTGTCTTTGGAGCTTTCCCCACATATCTCACAATAGAAAACATAAAACTTTTTCATTCTATTCTCCTTTCCAGCGCTTCCACAATTCTCGTGCTTGTTTTCTTGACTCGCGGTCGATGGCTTCCGGGTCGCCGCCCGCCGCCCGAATCAAGCGGTTGATATCTTCGTCGGTGTACAGCTTAAATATAATTTCATCCGCCACGGCTTCCGGAAGTTCTGCCGGCTTGACGTCCTTGCCATACTTGCAGTTTAGGCCAGTCCTGCATGGACCTACGGAGCGGACCTCTGTCTTTCCGGACACCTCGCCTCTTTCTGGTGTCGCCACATAATAATGTTTGACACCGTCGCATAGTTCATAGTGTTCCATTCTTGGACCAATCGTACCCGATGTATGAGACATGCCGTATTTCTTCCAAGTTACGTCCATATCAACCTCCTGTTTGAGAAAAATATAACCCAAAGCCATGCTAGCACATAGCTCCGGGTTTAACAAGATGCAGGTTTTGCGTAACCATCATCGGGCTTGTTGCTGCGCACGGAGGATAGCGGTAAAATGAAGGCATATGTGGAAAAAACTGTTAGTCCCGGCTTTAATCGTAATCGTGGCGGCGGGCTTAATAATATGGCTGGCGGGGCCAAGCCAAAAACAGCCCAAAAACTACAGGATAGGAATTATAAAACCCTCCCCCTCTCTTGAGCCGGCCGTAAAAGGATTTAAATCCGAGATGGCAAAATTGGGGTATAAAGAAGGTGTGAATTTGGAATACGTCGCGGCAGAGGCGGCGCAGGACAAAGCGGCCACCGAAGAGCGCCTCAAAGCATTAATTGAGTCCCCGGTGGATTTAATAGTCGTAACCGGCGTGCGCGAAACGCGCTCAATCAGGGAAGCCACGGAAAAATTTTCTCCGTCGCTCCCCGTCGTGTTCGGAGTGGTTTCCGATCCGGTTGGCAGCGGCGTCGTTAAAGCCATCCAAAGCTCCGGCAACAATCTAACGGGGGTCACCCCGGCCAATGAGATATTGGTCGCCAAGCGGGCAAAGCTGGTTTTAGGCCTTGTGCCGTCAGCCAAGCGCCTGGTTATGGCCTGGAATAATCCGAACACCAGCGGAATAGAAAATCTTCGCGCGCAAATAAAAGAGCTCGGGGTGGAACTTTTTGACAAAAAAGTCAACGACGCGAAAGAATTAGATAATTTTTTGGCGACGTTCAGGCCGCGGCCGGGCGATATTTATATAAGAGCGACGGACACCGTAAGCGCGGACAGGGTCAAAGAAATTGTTGAATGGGGGCTGAAAAATAAAGTGCCGGTTTCCGGCACCAACATCGGAGACGCGGAGCGCGGCGCCTTTATGAGCTACGGGGCGGATTATGAATCAATCGGCTTTCAGGTGGCGCGGCTGGCTGACAGAATTTTCAAAGGCGCCAAGCCGTCCGAATTGCCCATTGAGCCGCCGGGCAAAGTTGAATTGATAGTAAACTCCCAAACCGCCGAAAAGCTGGGCATCACAATCCCCCAATCCGCCGCAATCGGAGTGAATAAGTTCATTAAGTAAAATCCTCCGCTGTTACCTCAAAATAACCTTCAGTAATTCAGGAAATTCCTCTTCTTTTTTGAATTTTTCATAATCCGGTTCCCATTTATTTTTTTAGTACCCATAATTTTTGAATTTCGGAAGCGGGAGGATTCGAACCTCCGAGGGGCTTTTGGCCCCTAACGCATTAGCAGTGCGCTGCTTTAGACCGCTCAGCCACGCTTCCATAACTTCTGTAATTTAGCACAAAAATATATATTTTGCTATAATAACTCTATGGATCCGAAAGAAGACCAAATCGGCAAGATATTCATAAGCTGGGAGGCGCACGAATATTTCCACCACGAAAAAGGCAACGACTGGTATTGGTGGACAGGGCTTGCGGCGCTGGTTTTGCTGGGGCTCGCGATTTACCAGAGCTCTTTCCTTTTCGGCGTTTTGGTTTTGGTGGGCTGGTTTACAATCGTGCTCTACGCCGTCCGCCCGCCGCGCACGCTGAAGTTCTCGCTCGCCGAGCGTGGGGTCTTGGTGGAGAAAACCCTCTACCCATGGCAGACGCTGAAGTCCTTTTGGATTTTTTACAACCCGCCGCTGCACAAGGATTTGTCTTTGGAATCAAAAAAAATGTTCGTTCCGTTCATCAAAATCCCTTTGGGCAAAATGGAGCCCCAAAAAGTCCGCGAGATTGTAATAAAATTCCTCCCCGAGGTTGAGCAGGAAGAATCGCTGATTGACAATCTCTCCCATTTGGCTAGGTTTTAATCGTGTTTGTCCCCATAGCTCAACGGATAGAGTGTGGGTTTGCGGAACCCAAGATCGAGGTTCGATTCCTCGTGGGGACGTAAAAACATAAAAAAGCCACGTATGTGGCCTTGATATCGGGCTGGTTTTTCATTTTGCAAGAGTAATTTTAAACCCGATGGAGTCGAGTGAGTATGGCGAACTGAACGGATCCACAACTTTTCTCACGCCCGGGGAAATAATTTTTCTGATGCCACGGAGATTCGCTTTCTCCAGCTTTCTCCGTCCGGCACCAGGACGATACCGATAACTCTACCTTTTTCGTCTTTCAAAATCTCGTGCTTTATCTGCATAAGCTCTCCTCCCTTGGATTTAAACAATCTAGAAATAAACTAGCAAATCCATTAAACTTGTCAACCCATAAGGTTACTAAGGTATTTTGACGATCGTTTAGTTACCTTAGTAACTAGTAATAAAGCGTGAAATAATTTAAACTTTGCAATATGGATTTGGCCACTCCTCTTGAGCAAATTTTTAAGCAACTGACGCCGAGGCAGAAAGCGGCGCTGAAAAACTTGGGGTTAAAAACGGTTCGCGATCTTTTGTACCATTTCCCCTACCGCTATGAAAATCCGGCGGATTTAAAAAAAATCGGCGAAGTTTTTGAGGGCGAAAAAGTGCGCATTTGGGGGCGCGTTAAAAAAATTGACTACGAAAAAACCTGGAAGAAAAAACTGAACATCGCCTACGCCACGGTTGAAGACCCGACCGGGCGGATTAGGATTGTCTGGTTCCGCCAGCCCTACATCGCTAAAATGCTCCCGGAGGGGGCTTGCGCCATTTTTTCCGGAAAAGTAGCGATGCGCGGGCAGGAAAAATATATCGCCAACCCGCTTTATGATATCGTCCCCTGTAGCGTGATACCGGCTTTTTCACGCGAGGATGCCGCAAAACTCCAGCCACTTTACCCCGCCACGGCGGGACTTTCCTCCCTTTGGATATCCAAGGCGATTTCAAGAATACTGCCCAAAATTGATGTCACCGAATTTTTGCCCAGAGAAATTGTCGGGAAATACCATCTGCCGGAATTAAATACCGCGCTCCGCTGGGCGCATTTCCCAAAAACTGAAGACCACGCCTCGGCCGCGAAAAAACGCTTCGCGTTTGAAGAAGTTTTTTTGATGCAGCTCCTCCGAATGTCGCAAAAAGAGGAAATCAAAAAGGCCTCGGGCATAAAACTCACGGATATTGACTCTCTAAAAGACGAATTTATTAAACTATTGCCTTTCGGGCTGACCGGCGCGCAAAAAAAAGCGGTTGAAGAAGTTTTAAAGGACTTAAAATCCGGCCATCCCATGAACCGGCTTTTGGAAGGCGATGTGGGAAGCGGCAAAACAGCCGTCGCCGGCTGCGCCGCCTACATCATCGCTAAAAATGGCATGCAGGCGACTTATATGGCGCCGACGGAAATTTTGGCGAGGCAGCATTTTGAAACCTTTTATAAATTGCTCACGGGCATGGGAACAAAAATCGGGCTTTTGACTTCATCCATCTCCGAAAAATTCCCTTCAAAAATAAATCTGAAGCTCTCCACGCACGTCTCCAAAAGCCAGCTTTTAAAATGGGTTCGCGAGGGCGAGATCCAAATTTTAATCGGCACGCATTCGCTCATTGAAAAAAGCGTCGTGTTTAAAAAGCTGGGGCTCGCGATGGTTGACGAACAGCACCGGTTCGGCGTCATGCAGCGCTCGCGGCTTTTTAAAAAGTCTTCTTTAGCCCCTCATTTTTTGACTATGACCGCGACCCCGATCCCCAGAACGCTGGCTCTTACAATCTACGCTGATTTGGATGTTTCTTTAATTGATGAAATGCCCGCAGACAGAAAGCCGATTGAGACAAAAATTGTCCCGCCAAAAGAAAGAAATTTGGCGTATGAGTTTATAAGAAGCAAACTTGCCGAAGGCGGCCAGGCGTTTGTGATTTGCCCAAGAATTGAACCAAAAGACCCAAGCAAAGAAGGATGGATTAAAGCAGAGATGAAATCCGTTAAAGAAGAATATAAAAAACTGAAAGAAAAAATCTTTCCGGAGCTTGAAATCGGAATCATGCACGGTAAGCTCACTCCCAAAGAAAAAGAGGGAACCATGCGAAAGTTCCGTGAAGGAAAAATTAAAATCTTGGTTTCCACTTCCGTGGTTGAGGTCGGAGTAGACGTTCCCAACGCGACAATAATGCTCATTGAGGGCGCGGAGAGGTTCGGCCTTGCCCAGCTTCACCAATTTCGCGGAAGAGTGGGGAGAGGCGAAAAAAAATCTTACTGCTTTATTTTGGCCGGGAGTTATTCGGCCAATATTTTCAGGCGCTTAAAAGCGCTCACAACCGCCAAAACCGGGTTTGAACTCGCCGAATACGATCTGGAATTCCGCGGTGCCGGCGAGCTTGCGGGACATCGCCAATGGGGCATCTCCGACATTGGGATGGAGGCCTTGCGGAATTTAAAAATGGTGGAAGCCGCCCGCACAGAAGCCCGCGCGATTATTGAAGAAAGGGCTTTAGAAAAATATCCGCTTTTACAGGAAAAAATAAGGCGGCTCCAGACAGAACCGCTGCATTTTGAATAAAATTATTTCCTGTGTTTCGGGGTTATCCAAAAACCCATATATTTGCCGAGCATGAGGCGGGTCTGGGCGTCTAATGCGGGAATCGCGCCGAAGGCGATGATGGTAAACGGCACCAAAATCCATTGTAAAACCATGCTCATCGTCCGCAATTTTCCATAATGCGGCGGGCGCGGAGGCAGAAGCTGCATTGAAATTATCGCTGAAGTAACCAGCCCCACCATCGCGAAAGTCATAATCGTGCGGGTGATTGTCGGCAGATTGTACGCCAAAACCAAAGTGTTAAATTCCCTTCCCCCCAAAAACACCGGGAGCCATCCTAAAGCAAAAAGCAAAAGCGCGTTCGTGGACCAGGACCAGTATCCCTCAACCATATTAAAAATATAATATGCCTTGGTACGGAAAGGGATTTTTTTATTCTTCAAAAATCCGAAGGCGACGTAAGGGAAATTCTCCACACCCCACGCCCAGCGCCTTTGCTGGCGGTAAACGTTTTTTACGGTGCGCCAAAAAGTCGGCGCCAAATTCGCGTCCATAGAAACCGGGTAAGAAAGCGGGATGGATTCGTATCGGCCGTCATAGAAAAGAAGTGAATTCCAGAAAATCCGCGAATCCTCGGATACGATATTTGTCTGCCAAAAATCCAAATCGACAAGCGTTTTAAAGCTCATGGAGTGCGATGAAAAGGTGACCATGCGCTCCGGCCGTTCCTGCTGCATCATCTGCCAGAAAGTGCCAGATGTCGCGACAACCCGAGAGAGCGCCGGCGCGGCCCAGATGTTATTGTTGAAAACCGGCACTGGCTGATAGGAGGCCTGTACCGGATTTTTTGCGGCAAGAAAATGCCAGGCGAGACACTCAAAATACTGCGGATAAATCTGCGTGTCTATGTCAAAGGAAGATACAATTATGTTTTCGTAAGGGATTTTTCGCGGGTCTATAAAAATCCTTTTTGCTTCCCTGGCCGCCCAGGTTTCATTCCCCCCTTTGCCCGGTATCTCGCCCTCCAGGCCCGCGGAATGCATTGTTGAGAAAATATTGGGCAGCGAGCTGCCGAATTCAGCCAAAATTTTCTCCGCCACTTCCCTGCCGTGCCCGCCGTACCGCTCCTCGTAAGAGAGCGCGATTATCATCCTCTCCTTTGGCCAGGCACTTTTCAAAATCGCCTCAACGGAGCTTTTTACCACTTCGCGGGATTCGTTGGCCATCGGGAAAACAACCAAGTGCCAGACATGTTCCGCGCGTAAGCGGCGCAATCTTTCCGCCCAGTCAGTCCCGAGGTGCATTTTCATCCTCCCGGCGTTTGCCCGCAGATGCAGCGACAAAAAAACGGTTTTCACAAGCCAGTAAAGGTCAAAAATAATTATAAAAAAGGCGGCATAGACCGGAATAAAATAAGAAGCCAAAAACATTCCCGAAAGCGTCCCCCACGCTAAAGCCCCCGGAAAGATTTCCAGCGCGCGGTAAATCAGCCGGTCCCTTCCCGCGAGTTCCGGCGAGAACGCTATTTTCAGATAAGATTTTTTATTTTCCATTATGAAATTAAGAATATCAAAAAACAACAAAATAAAAAGCCCGACTTGCGCCGGGGCTACTGCAAAAAAGCTATGCGCGGCAGCTCAACTTTTCCGTTCGCCACCTCTTCGGGAAGAGCGACTGAAGCAGTCAAAACCTGTTCGTTTTTGTAGATTACTTCAATCTTGGAAGATTCCCTCAACTTTAGATCGGCGCGGAGCATGGCGTCTCTCCGAAACATATCTTCTATTAAAAGAATCCGCTCCCAGGGATATTTTCCGTAATCGTAAAACATTTCTATTTTTTCCGCGCCTGTTTGCTGGATGCCGCTCCATGACCCTTTTCTGCCGGAAACTTTTCTTCGCACTAATTTTAGAAGACTGTCGTGCAAAAAATTAATCTGGAACTCCGGACCTTCCAAAACTATGGCCGGCCAAGAATCAAACACATCTACCGGCGACAAAACGACGACGGGGCTTCCGGGAAAAACATCTTTGAGCACAACGCGCTGGTCATCGGCAAAACCTAAAAATGGCCTTGAAGCAAATATTCCGCGTTTTCTGTTTTTAAAAAGCTCGTCCAAATACGTTTTGTCAAAAGCCATATTATGCCCCCTTCAATCTCCAAAATCTAATTATGAAACTATCACATGTAATAAAAAATAAAAAGGGTTGGTGATAACGCCAACCCATTACACAGCTCAAGAAAAAGCAAAAGAGAAATGGAGCTGCCTGTTTTCCTCAAGGCACCAAGATTCAGGTATATCCTGTTGGGATTCCCCCAAATCATAAAAATGAGGCAGCCACCTTTCTATAAGTTCTCGCAATGGATCGTCCTCTGCTAAATCATCGGCCTCTATCCCACCTCCATTAAGCGCCTCCTCCAGTTGATCTTGAAATTTGCCATAGTGTATGCACATATCAAACTCTTCTTCGTCAATTGCATCGGTTAGAAGACGCCAATCTCCATCGCAGCGGAGGCATAATTTAAAATCTAAAAATCCGTTCCAAAATCTGCCTTTCCAATATATATACTTCTGGCCCGGCGCTATCGCCTCGTGGCACTCGCCGCATTCATGTTCTTTTCTGGCTGTCCTTGTTTTAATATCGTAAAATTCCGGCGGATCGCACCCATTACACATATACATATAAAGGTTCCTCCTATACAAAGTATACAATTCCCATATTTGCAAGTAAACATCAATGGCAAAAAAGGAGTATTATAAGTATAAGCGCTATGGAGAAAATAAGGGAAAATGAGGACGAAATTTTGGTAAAAAAGGCCCAGGAGAGCCCCGAGGCCTATGAAGCGCTTTACAAAAAATACGGCAAGCGCGTTTACGATTATTTCTGGTACCGCGCGGGACGGATAAAAGAAGTAGCCGAGGACTTGGCGCAGGAAACTTTTATAAAAGCGTTCCAAAAACTCCCAAAATTCCGCCTGCGCGCCTATTCCTATTTTTCCTATCTTAAAACCGTCGCCCACAATACGCTCGTAAAATATTATAAAAAACCGAAAGACGTATCGCTTGAGAGTCTGGACGGGGAAATTGCGGGCGAGTCGCCAATTACCAAGCTTGAGGAAGCCGGGGAAGCGAGGATTCTTTTGGAAAACATGGCCCGCCTCCCCAAATCGGAGAAAAAGATAATGCTTTTAAGATACGGGTGGGAGCTTTCAATAAAAGAAATAGCCCAAAAGACCGGCAAGAGCGAAAACGCGGTAAAGCTGGTCATTTCGCGGGCTAGGAAGAAAATTGCCGGAAAAATCGGGAATAAATGACACCTTTTCGCCCCCCGGGGGTTATATATAGTGAAGACCTGCAAATTAACAATTTAATACGAACCGTAAATAAAAAGCGCCCAACCGGACACTTTATCATGTGAGATTCGCATCCCGCTCGCCTAAGGGGAAAACTGGCCTGTCGGCTTAAGCATCCTTCAAGGCAAAAAACAAACGCACAAACCCTCCAATTTTCATACACCCATCGGAGGGTTTTTGAGTTTTAGAGAATTACTCTATGCGAGCGGTGTTTTAATCATTGATATTATTGAATCAATTTGCTCTCTCAATGTTTTATCTCTAGTTATTCCATCACTGATTTTCTCAAAAGCATAAAGCACAGTCGTATGATCCAGCCCAAATATCCTTCCAATGGAAGGGAAAGATAAACCTATCATCGTTCGAATAAGATACATGGCGATTTGTCTTGCATGGGCAATTGTGCCTTTTCGTGTCCTTTTCTTTATTTCTACCAAGCTAAGATTGTAGAATTGAGCAACCGACGCAACAATTTTTTTAGCAGTGAAATTTATTTCTTTCTCTCTTTCTTTAATATAATCTCTTGGATCTTCATCAGAGTAATAGTACTCACCATATTTTTTAGCAAGAGCTTTGTTAACTATTTGGCGAACGCGCTCCCGAGTAATCTCAAATCTTTGCGCAATCTCTTCCAAAGTGTGCGGTCTTTGATCATTAAGACCAAATCGCATTTCAACCATTTGTTTTTCTCGGTCCTCCATTCCCTCAACAAGGTCTTTATCGCCAAGAGTTTGTCCCTGTTTTGCTTCTTCAAGTTGTTTTTCTCGTCTTGTTTCCCATGCCAACGGCTCTTCCACAAAATGGTCATAAATTCCTGGCCCAACCTCAAACTTCTTTTGAGCAATGTATACAGGGATATCGATAGCAGGTCCGTAATTTTGTGGAATAGCACCTTTTTGATAAGCTTCCGGGATCATTGCTCCTAGCGATTCGCTTAAAATAAGCTCCGCCAAATATAGTTGCGCTTCACGAGATTTCTCTACATCGCGCTTTTGTGGATTATCCCCAAAATAATATCTGTTGATGGGGTGATTCGAGTTGATAAGTATAAAGCCCTGAGTGGGACTTCCTAGCATTGGGTCGTAAGTGGTCTGTAGATGTTTTGGCACCCCATCATCAAAGTCCCAATCCTTAAATTTACCAGTCGGGCCGGTTGGCGAAGGTTTGATGCGATCCTTAATATCTATCCGGCATTGCGCCGAATAATCCTCAAAATTTGCCTTAACAATACCAGATTCATCATTCTTTTTGCCCACAAAAGGCACTTCAATTTTTGCCACTTGACTTGTGCTACGCATTCGGCGCGGCACCACGACCCATCTGTATTTTAGGGCTATTGAGTTGTTGGAACTTGAAAGAGAGATTTTTTTGCCGATCTTTATAACATTCAAATCAACATAAAGATTCAATGTGCTTTCTCTATTCGCTGTAGTTCTTATGTAATCTGGACTAAAAACAATACCGTTTTCTGGATACACTATCTCCTCGGACACAATAGAAACCACCACCGAAGCGCTACGTTTTCCACTTTTTGCTTCTAATGTATCGGCAGTCCTCGCATTCGCACCAGTAACAATGATGGTCTTCACGAGGATGTCATTGCTATCCTCCGGTGCGTCGTGGACCTCAATTGTAGTCGGCGAAAAACCTATTTTACCTCTTGAAGATTTAAGAGATATTTTAGAACTGGGCTTGATAATTCGGGTATCAATGAATAGTTGTAGGCCATAGCGCCTTCCTGCAGTGATAGTTATGTTACTCCTAGCAAACTCAATACCTCCAACAGGGCGCGCCTTTTTCTTTATACGGATAACGCCGTTTGTATCTTCCCCAGTAAGTTGAGCATACAACTTGTTAAGTTCTTCAAGGGCCTTACGGTGATTCTCTTTTGTTATTTCGGAAACACCCTCGTCGGACCTTCTACGTCTTTCTTCATTGAGAATTGGGTATAACCAATCTTTCACTTCTAAGGCAAGTTTTTTGTAGAAGTCATGTTGGGTATTAAATCCATCCCGAGAATCGGAAAGTATCGCTTCGGGATGTTTCGGATCATTGATTTTATTGAGAATGATTTCTCTTGCTCCAGTCAGTTTCATGAAGCCGAAAAATTTGTCTGCACCCGGTAAGCTATCCCAACCGAAAAATGTTTGGGCGTATACGGCTTCTTTATTATCATGAACCAACAAGCCGTTTTCTCTTTCGTCTCCGACGATTTGAAGCGGCGTAGAAGATTTGTACAGTTCAACATCAATTTTCACGGGGTTATATTTCTCGAATTGCAAAGTAAATTCCTTATGCTCAACCAAATCACCCTTCGGAAATTGATATCTAATAACACTTTTTTTAGTGCCTTTCTGGTCCTTGTAAATTAACTGGACCGAGCGTCTATCACTTGAGTTGATAAGGCGAAGCATGAAGAAAACACCCACCTTTTTTATTAAGTTGTCATAGTCGTGTATGGTGGTATTATCAAGTACAAATTCGGCAACCGTTCCATGTTTGCTGTTTATACCCCATTCCTTAGCTAGTTTTTCTGCTAGCTCTTTTTGTTTTTCAACACTAATAAATGGTCTTTCTTTTTTCCAGTAGAAGTTGCAAATGGAGGCTTCGCCGTCCTTGACAGATTTTATTTTCCCCTCGCGGTGGTAGAAAAGGACATCCGAAATACCTTGGCCAAAAATTCCTCTCGAACTAAAGCCTTCATAGGCCCCGCTCTTTGCTGCTCCATATTCTTTAAATTTCTCCTCTAGTTCAGCGGTAGTCATTCCTTGGGCATGGTCTGTTATACGGACTAATCTTTTCGTCTTATCAATAAAAATAGTAATCGGGAACACCTCTCCGCCATCGTCTTGGCTCGATTCAATTATTTTCCTGTAGCTATCATCGGAATTGGTAATTGGTTCTGTTAGGGTTTTCAGCAAGCTTTTCCCGACAGCATCCGAAAATTGCCGTTTTATATACCGTGAAGCATATTGTACTGCGATTTCGGTCATATCAGTTTAAAAAAGTAGGTTGCTAAACTTTTTCTCAAGCCAAGACAAAAATTCCAACACCTCTTTATCTTTTGTCGTTGTGGCAGAAACTTTAAGTCGTTTCAAGTGTTCAGCCAAAAGCTGCTTTGGCGTATATGGTGCAGCTTTCAAGAAAGCAAAAAATTCATAATTATTGACTTCCTCATTTGCGAACCACTTCTTAAAAGCTTCTGATACTCGTATTTCTCGTATATCATCACCGGGGGACTTTCCTCTTGATTTGCTAACTATAATGGGCTTGCGGTCCTTTCTCGGTAAAGGATTCTTCAGTGAACCGGAAACTTGTTTTGCCATTTCGCGTCCCAAGTCAGTCAGATGAAAGCCGTTTTCAATATTACCTGTTGCCCAATGTTTTCTCTTTTGGTCAGTCAAGCGCCGTAGTGCTTTACTGATTCGGTTAGTATCTGGATATTGAATAAAGTTAGCCATTGAAAACTTTCTAGGAAACAATCTGAATAAACCGACAGCAATAAAATCAAAATAGAGGGGTATCTTCTTTCCTTCAAGCGCGTAAAGCGTATAAACCACTAGACGGTCTAAATCAAAACTATCGTAGTTCACGAAAGGAAAATGTTTTACCCCAAGCAACACCCTTTTTATATTTATACCGTTTTGATTTTTCATAATTTAAATTCTTTATTTTTAGGAAAGTGAAATTTTGCTTTGGTCTCGCGGACTCGGCGCTCAATTTCGGAAAATATTTTGTTCACCTCTTCTTCGGTGTATTCATACGCACTTCTGTTAGAACAATTACCTAAAACTTTAAGTCTTTGAAGGACTGAATTTGTTCTTTGCGTCCCTAAGCGCTTAAACCTTTCCCGTTTTTGCTCACGATTATTGTCCATAGCTATTATTATAGCTTATTGTATAAATACTCACAATAGTTATAAGGATAGTCCACCCTTATTAAAAAGTCAATACCCCCTACTGTGGATAAGATTCTTAACCAAAAACCCCTCCCGCAATGCGGGAGGGGTTTTGAGTTTTAAAAAATCCTTTTATGCGAGCGGCTGTGGTTTTCACTTTTTGGGCCAGGATGGATTCGAACCATCGCTCCCCGTCTTATAAGGACGGTGCTTTAAACCGCTAAGCTACTGGCCCTTTTTGAAAAATAATCGCGAATAACTTCTAGACCCATAAAAATCCTTTTTGCCAACTTAGCATCTCCAATTATAACATTACAAGTGCCATGGCCGAATCCCCCTTTATAAGTTAAAGAACTGCGTTTAGTTTTCTTGATATAAGGTTTTGTAAACTGCGAGAAAGGAATTTTAAGTTCTTCGGACCAAAATTTAATCTCTCCCCGAACATTCATATCTTCATAAAGATGCAATTTAATTCGCAGCTTGTTTTTTGGGACATTTAAGATTTTCGTAAGCCAATGTATAAATATTTTTAAAATTGCAGGATCAGTATTTGATAATGAAAGTTCATACTCCTTTGTTTTACCTCCCTCTCCAAGATATAGAAATAGTCCGCCTATAAATATTTCTTGTTGAGATAGAGGTAAAATTATATTTTTTTCCTTAATATATATTTCCCTTAAAATGTTCTCTCGTTTTCTCCGGCGAGTTTCAATGTAATGTTCTATCCTCGCTTGATTCCAATCCCTTAATTCCCGAATCCTTTTCACAGACAAAGGATGGTTTCTAAGCCAGTAGCTAAGGGTGGATTTGCTCACTCCCAACACTTTCTTAATTTGGGCGTAGCTTTGTCCTAATTTGCGTAAACGCAGGGCTTTTTGCCTTTCTTTTATTTTCGCCATAAATAAAACGAACCTGTAAATATTGTTTACATTATATCATAATAAAGGTTCGTAAAAAAACAGCTTATCTTACGCGACTCCGTGGGCGCGGGTGAATTTGGCAAACTCGTCTCTCTCCACGGTTTCCTCTTTTATGAGTTTATGGGCCAGGGCGTCCAAGGCGTTTTTGTGCCTGGCCAAAACATCCTTGGCGCGCTTTTTCGCGTTTTGCATAAGCCGCGAGACCTCTTTGTCTATCAAAGTCGCCAAGGTTTCGGAGTAATCACGCTCCGCGCTAAAATCTTTTCCTAAAAACACGTACTCTTCGCGGCCGCCGAAAGCCAATGGGCCAACTTTCTCCGACATTCCGTATTTGGTAACCAAGGCCCGCGCGAGGTCGGTAGCTTTTTTAAGGTCGTCGTGCGGTCCGGTGGTAATCTCCCCAAACACAAGCTCCTCGGCGACAAACCCGCCCAGAGAAATTGCGAGCTCCGAAAGAAAATGTTTTTTTGAATAAAGATGGCGGTCCTCAATCGGAAGCTTCAGTGTAAAGCCGGCCGCGCGGCCGCGGGAAATTATGGAAATCTTATGCACCGGGTCGGCCTCAGGCGAAGCCGCCGCAACCAAAGCGTGGCCGGCCTCGTGGTAGGCGGATATCTCCTTTTCCTTTTCGGAAAGCACATGGCTCTTTCGCTCCGGCCCCAAAAGCACTTTCTCTATTGAGTTTATGAGGTCCATCTGGGTAATTTGCTTTCTGGATTCGCGCGCCGCCAAAATCGCCGCCTCGTTCACCAGATTCGCCAAATCCGCGCCGGAAAAACCCGGCGTTCGCTCGGCGATTCTCCGCATGTTCACCTCTTCGGCGAGCGGCTTTTTGCGGGAATGAATTTTTAAAATCTCCTCGCGGTCGTTAATGTCCGGCAAATCCAAAATCACCCGGCGGTCAAACCTTCCCGGGCGAAGCAGCGCCGGGTCCAAAACATCCGGCCGGTTGGTGGCCGCCATGACTATCACCGACTCGTTTGTTTCAAAGCCGTCCAATTCCACCAAAATCTGGTTTAATGTCTGCTCCCTTTCGTCATGCCCGCCTCCCAAGCCCGCTCCGCGGTGGCGCCCTACAGCGTCAATCTCGTCCACAAATATGATAGAAGGCGCTGATTTTTTCGCCATCTTAAAAAGATCTCTGACTCTGGAAGCCCCCACGCCCACGAACATCTCAACGAATTCCGAGGCGGACATATGGAAAAATGGCACACTCGCCTCCCCGGCCACGGCCTTGGCCAGCATGGTTTTCCCGGTTCCCGGCGCGCCCATCAAAAGCACCCCCTTGGGAATCCGTGCGCCGATGTCTATGAATTTTTTGGGAGAGCGCAGAAAATCAACTATCTCCACAAGTTCCTCTTTTGCCTCTTTGGCGCCCGCGACGTCTTTGAATAAAACCCTCTCTTTTAAATTATTGGGTTGGATTATCCGCGCGCGGGACTGCCCGAAAGTGAACGCCTGGATGTTCGCCCGCTGGACCTGGCGCGCCGTCATCCAAAAAAAAGCCACAATCAAAAGAAACGGCAAAATGAAAGGCAAAAGGACTCCCAGCCAGTAAAGAAGCCCGCTGGGATTTTGGACATCAATTGAAACCTGGCGCAGTTTTTCCTCCGAGACGCCGTAGTTTTTGAATGTCTCCGAAAGAGCGGCCTCGTTTTCTTTTTTTGAGCGGAGCTCGGAGTCGTCTTTTAAGGTTACATCCAAATCCGAATCCCGGACGACGATTTTCGCGACCTCGCCCGCGTTGATTTTTGCCACCAGCTCGGAGAGGGAAATTTCCCTGACCTCTCGGAACATTCCGGCAAAAGAAGTATATAAAAACGCCAGCATCATAAGTATCAAAAGCGCGCCTACGATATTTTTTGACAAGAGTTGCATAGATTTACATTTTAGTATGAAAATTATTAAAAGTCAAAGGCCCCCGTCTCGTTTGAGCGGGGGCCGAAAGCCATCACAGCTTTCCAGCCGCAAAAGCGGCTAAGACTCGGAATTGGCCAGGCGAGAGGCGGCGGGACCCTGCTTCTTTTTTTTCAGAAACTCGCGGATGCGCGTGTTCACGTCATCCAGTACTCTCAAGCTCTTGCAAAGCGCCACCCCCTGCTCGTTTGCTCCCCAGTACCAATGGTCGCAGAGTTGGCGATGGTGATCCGGGCAGTTCTTAACAGTCCAGGACACGGCGGCATTGCTGAAAGATTGATGCTTATCCGACCATTCCTTAAGCTGCTGCGCCGGGACACACTCCATCCACCCGTCCTTCTCAACGAACCGGTAGAGATGCCTCGCATAGCCGTCTTTGAGCTCGTTTATGGTCTTATCGCTGATCTCTCCGCCGGCCTTGAGTTGCTGAAGCGCATCATTGCCTTTCTGAACCAGCGCTTTAACTTCCTCGTGGACCCTGCGGAATTTCAGAAGCTTCGCCGCGAAGGGGTTTTTTTTGTCCTCCTCGCTAGCTTTTTGCATCATCTCTTTCAATTGCGCTGCCTTGGCGCGCAGTGTCATGATTGGAGGCGTGTCCTCAAAGATGTCCAGAAATGTGTTATTTTCCGTCATCTTTTTGATACGCGCTTCCACCTGCGCGAGCTTCTCGGCGGCCGCACGGTAAACATTTTCCCCTTTTTCAATGGCCTCCATTTGCTTGGCGACGCCCTCAACGAACGCGGCATTGGAGCGCTCGATGGCGTCATTGTCCAAGTCCTTCATCAGGGCCTCCACATCGTTCACATCCATACCGCCATTGCTCGCCGCCTTCAATTCTCCAATCTCTCGCAGACTGCCCACAGTTTGGGGCTTTTTATTATTTTTCATAGCCGCTCCTTCTTGGCCTATCGGCCGGTTTTTGGGCGCAAAGCGCCCGCCACTGAAATAAAGCATTTTTGACCGCTACGCTGCAGACATTCAACCCAACTCTTAACGCGCCTAAAAACGCCTCCTTTCCGAGTATATATTAGGTTGTAAATCCTAGCCCATTATAGTCCAAAACAAATATTTTGTCAATAGGGGGTATTGACTTATAATGTGTTTGGGTGTATAATGGGGGCAGAGTCGGATAGGCTCAAAATTTACAAAGGAGGTGGCCAATGGCCATTGCGGAAAGAATAAAGGTGATAGTAAGATGGTTCAACAGTAAGAGGGGTTATGGTTTGGGTGATGGGGCTAACGAAAAGGTGTATATTCTACACTTTTCCCAGATCGCTTCTCACGGAACTGGGTTCAGAAGTTTGGACCCAGGCGAAGAAGTTGAAATCACGCCAGTGCTTTCAGGCGACCCGACCAAGGGGCCGAGAGCGGAAGACGTCAGAAGAATCACGAAAAAGCTCAAACCTCTTTCCAGCAAGGCGCCCGAGTATCGTTTTGAAAAAACGCGGCGCTTTCTGGAATTGACCGTGGGTTGGGATAACAACATTGTTTTCCCAAATCCACTGGGCGGCTGCGACAGGGATTACGTCTCCGGCAATGTTGAGGCATTTTACCTCGGCGCGCCGGGATACTACAGAGAGCTTCCGCCGCTTTCTGTTGAGCTCCAAAAAACTATGGTTCGTGGGAACACAGCCATAGTTGGAGTGAACGAAGACGGCGGGGTTTTGCCGAGACGGTTTCTCTACGACTTCCGCCCGGGGCACTTTGTTCTTGCGGTTACGGTAGATGGTGGAAAAGTATATGCGGAGGCAAAGCAAATAAGCTTCCGCATGCAAAACAGCACCAATTCCATCGCTCCGCAAGACCATGGCGTCTGGGTCGTCGCGGATACCGTGTTCAAAAAGGTCTTTGAGGGCCTGCCGGACACGGAGAATGAGTACGAGCTCAAAATGGCAATTCGGGACCAGATACCCGACCCCGAAAACTTTGAAACCAAAAAAAGGAATACGAGTATGAAAGTTTTCGGGAAAGCCATAGCCCAATGCATTTTAGAGCTCAAGCCAGACCCGGTCGTAGCCCAAGCCGCCCAAGCCACCGCCTAATCCAACCACTTCCGCAATCCGCCAACTGGCGGAGCGGGAAAGAAAAAAGGGGAACGCATCGTCGTTCCCCTTTGCCATTTCTAGATGCCCCAAGTTGGATTCAAGGTTTTGATGCGCGGCTGCTCTTCCCCTTTTGGATAGGCAGTATAAGCCAGGATTGCGCCGGTTTCAACCGTTTTTTTATCAATCACCTGTCTCCAAGTAAACGGGATTGTATGTTCTGGCTTGGCGCAGTCTTTCGGGCATTTTAGCTCCACATCGTGGAGCGTTCCTGTTCCGGTTTTCCAATCAAAATAGCGAACTTCACCTTTTCCTCTTAGCATATATTTCTCCTTCTTCCGAAAATCTGTTTTCATTATACTCCTTTCATTTTATTTGTCAAACAATATTTTTTGTGCTTATATAAATCTTATGGCGGAAAATATTAATGAAATTAAAATCGGGGGCGCCGGATATCCGGAGGCGCTAAAGGAGATTCCCTTTCCGCCCAAAAAAATTTCCATTTGGTCTTCTAACGGCCGACTCCCTGCTTCTAACTTCTATATTTCTATAGTAGGCACGCGGCGCTCATCCGCTTACGGGGAAGAAATTTTAAGAAAAATCCTCGCTGGCCTCGCGCCCTACGGCTTCGCAACCGTTTCGGGGATGGCTACCGGGATTGACACAATAGTCGCCAAAGCAAGTTTGGAAAATAAAATGCCGACGATTGCCGTCTTGGGCTCCGGCATGGCACGTGAAGTATTTTATCCGTCAAAAAACTGGGCGCTCGCCGAGCGTATTGTGGAGGAAGGCGGCGCGATTCTTTCCGAATACGAGCACGATATGAAAGCGACGCTTTGGAGCTTCCCGCAGAGAAACCGGATTATCTCCGGCCTCTCCTCGGCAACGCTGGTCGTGGAGGCGCCGGAAAAAAGCGGGGCGCTGATTACGGCGAAGTTCGCCTTGGACCAAAACCGCGATGTTCTTGCCATCCCCGGCTCGGCTTTTTCTACAAACTCCTCCGGCACGAACAAGCTTATAAAACAAGGCGCGGCGCTTGTTGAATCGGCGGAGGATGTTTTGCGGGCTTACGGGATTGAGGAAGTAGAACGTCCGACGTCCGATCGGACGTCGGACGTCCAAAGATTGGATTTATCTCCGGAGGAAAATAAAATTTTAGAAATTTTGCTGGAGCCGCTGGATATTGACTCTTTAATCAGAAAGAGTAAAATGCCCTCTCATACCGCGCAGTCCGTAATCGGACTTCTGGAAATCCGCGGTATCATTAAAAAACTCGGCAACGAATACGTAAGAACATAAAGATGAAGCTTGTAATTGTTGAATCGCCAACTAAAGCAAAGACGATTTCCCAATTTCTTGGGAAAGATTCCGCCACGGCGGGCGAGTTTGTTATTGAATCAAGCTACGGGCATGTGCGCGATCTGCCGAAGTCGCAGCTCGGAGTGGACGTGGAAAATAATTTCCAGCCGAAATACATTGTCCCCTTAAAAGCCAGAAAAAACGTAAGCGCTTTAAAGAAAAAAGCGGCTAAAGCCGAAAAAATAATTCTGGCGACGGATGAAGATCGCGAAGGCGAAGCCATCGCCTGGCATCTGCTCTCCGCCTTGGGGCTGGAAGACCGCCCCGAGGATAACATTCTGCGGATAGTTTTTCATGAAATAACTAAAAAGGCGATAGAAAAAGCGCTGAAAAATCCGCGCGATATAGACATGCACATGGTCAACGCCCAGCAGGCGCGGAGGATCTTGGACCGGCTGGTGGGCTACAAGCTTTCTCCGTTTTTGTGGCAAAAAGTGGCCCGGGGGCTTTCAGCGGGGAGAGTGCAGTCCGTTGCCGTGCGGCTGATAGTTGAGCGCGAAGCAGAGATTGATGCGTTTAAAAAAGAAGAATATTGGACGATTGAAGGAATTTTTTCCGCCAAAGGCGGATCCGCCTCCAGCGGAAAAAAAGACGACAATTCTTTTAAGGGTGAACTTTATAAGATTGGCGAGAAAGTGCTGGAAAAATTTGACATAAAAAACGAAACTGAAGCCAAAAAAATCTTGGATAAGTTGGAGGGAAAAAATGCCGAAGTTATTTCCGTGGAAAAAAGCGCGGAAGAGCGCCACGTCCCGCCGCCCTTTACCACCTCAACTCTGCAGCAGGCGGCTTTTCAACGGCTCCGAATGTCCGCCAAAGAAACCATGCGCAACGCCCAGCGCCTCTACGAGGAGGGCTACATAACTTACATGCGCACGGATTCGCTGAATCTTTCGCAGGAATCGCTCTCTGAAGCCGCCGGCTGGATTAAAGAAAACCTCGGCGGCAAATATTTATTACCGAAGCCGAGGATTTTTAAAACCAAATCAAAATCCGCCCAGGAAGCGCACGAAGCCATCCGCCCCACGGACCCTTCCCGCAGGCCGGAAGATTTAAAAAAATCCACCGACCCGAGAGAAGCAAGGTTATACGAGCTTATCTGGCGGAGATTCATTTCCTCACAGCTCCCCAGCGCAGTTTTGGAAAACACGAAAGCAGATATTGATATTGACGGCCATACTTTCCGCGCAAACGGCACGCGGCTTGTCTTTGACGGATTTTTAAAAATTTATCAGATGAAGTTTTCGGAAAATATCCTTCCGGAGCTTAGAGAAAAAGAAGGATTGAAAACTGAATCAATCGCGCCGATTCAGCACTTTACCGAGCCGCCGCCCAGATTCAACGAAGCGAGCTTGGTAAAAGCATTGGAGAAAAACGGCATAGGCCGACCATCAACCTACGCGCCGACCATAGCCACAATCCAAGACCGCGGATACGTGGAAAAGGACGAGCAAAGGCGGCTCCGCCCGACCGAAACCGGGAAAATTGTAAACGCGATGCTGGTGGAAAACTTTCCGGAAATAGTGGACATCAGCTTTACGGCAAAAATGGAAGAGGGGCTGGACGAGATTGCGGAAGGGCGCAGAGAATGGCCACCGGTCATCCGCGAATTTTACGAGCCGTTTTCAAAACACCTTGAAACAAAATATGAAAGCGTGGATTCCCAAAAAATTGAGGAAAAAACTGACGAGAGCTGCCCGAATTGCGGCAAACCAATAGTCATAAAACGCGGAAGGTTTGGAAGATTCATGGCCTGCTCCGGCTTCCCGGAATGCAAAACGACAAAAAAACTACCGGAGCCGGCCCTCAATATAAAATGTCCGAAGTGTCTTGAGGGCGACGTCGTCCGCCGCCGCGGCAAAAAAAACGGGCGCTATTTCTTCGGCTGCTCTAGGTGGCCCGCCTGCGACTTCGTTTCCTGGACACTACCCGGCAGGGAAAAGAAAGAGTAAACCCCCACACCAAAATTTTTAACATGCCGCAATAGTATGGTTGTAGATTCTTTGGTGTGGGGGTAAAGTAAGAACACAATGGAGTGGGAGGAATACGAAAAAAAACTGCGCGAATTGGGGTATAAAGATGAAGCTATAAGCATTATCAAATCCGCTTTCGCTTACGCCGCGAAAATACACGCCGATGAGAAGCGCGCCTCCGGCGACCCTTATATCACCCACCCCATGGCGGTGTCCTTAAACGTCGCCAAAATTAAAATGGACGCCCCGACCGTCGCCGCCGCGCTTCTTCACGACATCGTTGAAAATAAAGGGATAAAGCCGGAAGAACTAAAAAAGCAATTTGGAGAAGAAATTGCTTTTTTAGTTGACGCCCTGACAAAAGCCGAGCGCGTGCAATACAGGGGGGTTGAGCGCGCGGTGGAATCTTTGCGCAAAATGTTTTTGGCGCTAGCCCAAGACATACGCGTGGTCATAATCAAGCTCATGGACCGGCTCCACAACATGGAAACGCTTAGATTTCTTCCTTTGGAAAAACAGCGCCGCATAGCGATGGAAACCTTGGAGCTCTACGCCCCGCTTGCGGACCGCTTGGGCATCTGGGAAGTGAAAGCAAGATTGGAGGATTTGGCTTTCTCTTACGTTTATCCGGAAGAATACAAATGGCTGATGTTTCAAATTAAAAATAGACGGGAAGAAGACGAAAAGTATCTGGAAAAATTGAAGCCCACCGTGGAGTCGGAGCTCAAAAAAGAGAACGTAAACGCCGTGCGCGTCACCTGCCGGGCGAAGCATTTCTACAGCATCTGGAAAAAACTCATAAAACACGAAATGAATTTTGACAGAATTTTGGATTTGGTTTCAATGAGGATAATTTTGCGAAATAGCGAAGATTGCTACCGGGCGCTTGGAATAATACATAAACTCTGGAAACCGATGCCCGGAAGAATTAAAGATTACATCGCGCTCCCCAAATCCAACGGCTACCGAAGCATCCACACTACGGTTTTCGGGCCGGAAGAAAAAAAGGTTGACATTCAGATAAGAACCGCGGAGATGGACGATGAAGCGGAGCACGGCATCGCCGCGCACTGGTTTTACGAAGAGCAAGGCAAAAAATCGGTCACGAAAAAATTGGGAGATAAAAGATTTTCCTGGGTCAGCCAGTTGCAGGAATGGCAAAAAGCGCATGCCAACGCGCCGTCAGCCGAAGCGCTCGCGGCGCTTAAAATTGATTTTTTCAAAGACAGGATATTCGTTTTCACTCCGAAAGGCGACGTCGCAGACCTGCCGGAAGGAGCTACGCCGATAGATTTTGCCTACCATATCCACTCGGAAATCGGCGACCATATGTCGGGGGCAAAAGTGAACGGCAAGCTGGTCCATTTTTCGCACCAGCTTAAATCCGGCGACCGGGTAGAGATTCTCACCCAAAAAAATAAAAGGCCGACTTCCGACTGGCTAGAATTTGCCAAAACGTCGATGGCTAAAAACCATATAAGATCCGCCCTAAGAAAACTCGGCGTAATGGAGCCGGTGAAGAAAAAATTACCGCTTCTGGAAGCGGTTGTCACAGCCAAGGACCGGCTGGGTCTGTTGAAAGATTTGTCCGCGGCATTCGCGCGGCTCGGCATAAATATAGTCGGAGTGAAAATTGACCCAAAAAATAAAGCGTATCCTAAAACGTTGTTTCATTTTCACCCCAAAGCCGGCGTGCCGAATTCCAGATTACTCACCGCGCTCCGGCAAATCAAAAGTGTTGAAGACGCGGCAATCAAAGAAGTTAAATAAAAGAAGCAGGCGCCGGAACTATTTTATCCGATATTGATTTAAGCTCCTCATCCGAGAAAAATTCTATATAAATCTTACCTTTAGGCCCGCGCTTTTCTATGTGCACTCTCGTGCCCAAAACACTTTCCATTCTCTCCTGAAGCGCTCTTGTTTCAGGGTCCAAAAAAGCGCGGGCCTTCTCGCGCGCAATATTTCTGGCGGCGCGCTCGGCTTCGCGCACGGACAAACTGCTCGTCAAAATGTTCTGGTAAAGCTGGTTTTGGTCGTCCGGATGGCCGGAGAGCATAAGAAGTGGCCTGGTGTGCCCCTCGCTGATTTTACCCGCGGCAACCGCTTCCTGCATCGCCTCCGGCAACTGGAGAAGCCGCAAGGTGTTTGCGACAACCTCCCTGCTTTTGCCGATTCTCTCCGCCACGTCTGCTTGGCGCAGTCCGAATTGTTCAATAAGCCGCTTGAAGGCGCGCGCTTTTTCTATCGGGTTTAAATCCGCGCGCTGGAGATTTTCCACCAAAGCAAGCTCAAGTTTAACTTTGTCCGAAGTGTCGTCCCGTATAATCGCGGGGATTTGCGGAAGGGCGATAATCCTCGCGGCGCGCAGCCGCCGCTCGCCGGCCAAAAGCTCGTATTCAACGGACAGGACTTGCCCCGTTCCCTCTCCGCTTAATTCCTTTCTGGTAACTACGATTGGCTGCAAAACGCCGTACTCGCGGATTGATTCGGCAAGTTCTTTTAAGGAACTTTCGTCAAACTCCCGCCTCGGCTGCAGTGGATTGGGCTTGATTTTATCCAGCTCTATCCAAAAAACTGATTCTTTAACTTTTGCCGGCTGATTGATTTTTTCGTCCATTATGTTTAAAATAACAAAACGAAGAAATTTGTAAATACGCGCGCCTAGGTGGCGGAATCGGTATACGCGAAGGTCTCAAAAACCTTTGGGCGCAAGCCCTTGGGAGTTCGAGTCTCCCCCTAGGCATTTGGAAAAGAGATTAAGCAAAAATAAAAAATTAAAAGCATACGTTGTAGGCCTAGCTCTTGGCGACGGCAATCTTTCCAATCCCAATGGACGGGCTGTAAGATTGCGTATAACTTGCGACAAGAAATACCCAAACCTTATACAGAATATTTATAGTTCTGTTCAAAAACTTTTTCCAGACAATAAAGTCGCGGTCGTTAATCATAAAAGATACATAGATATAAGTTGTTATTCCAATAAATTAGAATCTATTTTGGGATGGAAAGCTAAGGGCGGATCAAAATATAAACAAAACGTTTCTATTCCCCATTGGATAAAGCTTAATAAAATATTTGCGAGAGAATGCCTTAGAGGATTGCTTCAAACAGACGGATCTATTTATCGCGACCGCGGATATCTTATGGTAAATTTTGTAAATCACACACCGGCCTTATCAAGAGATGTTTTTTTATTGATGCAAAAATTGGGATTTAAGCCCAATATCCAGAAATTGAGAAATAAAAACGGCTCAACAAAACATACTATCAGAATATCAAAAGATACAGAAAGATTTATAAACATAATAAAGCTTTCGAAAAGCTAGAAATAAAAATAAGCATATGCTATACCAAAAACATCGGCTCGAACCATATTTTAATTTTGGGGGAAGAAAAATTTTTAATTCTTATGACTAAATCTAAAAAGCAATGGTGGAAAACTTTGTTCGATGAGAAGTATCTAAAAACATACATTGATACTGTTACTCCCGAACTCACTAAACGACAAATTCCCTTTTTACTAAAACGACTCCAACTCAAAAAGGGCGCGGAAATTTTGGATTTGGCATGTGGACACGGCAGACATGCTATCGAGTTGGCAAAGCGTGGATATAAAGTTACTGGCTTAGATTTTTCTAAGCACTTTATTGACATCGCCAAGAAAGACGCAAATGAAAAGGGTGTGAAAGTTAATTTTATCCAAGGCGATATGCGTAATCTCTCTTTCGTCAATAAATTCGACGCTATTATAAACATATTTACATCTTTCGGATATTTCGATGATGAGAGCGACAATGAACTTGTGCTTCGAAAAATTTCTCGTGCCCTTAAACCAAACGGAAAATTTTTGATTGAAATTAATAATGCTATGGGCAAATTAGCTCGCATGTCACAGGAAGGAAAAACCGATAAAAAAACCGGATTTTTGACTAATGTAAAAAAAGATAAATTATCGAATAGTCTCATAGTTACAACGAAAGATGAATTTAATCCTGCGACAATGCGATGGTCCATGACACGAACATGGAAAGAAAAAGGTAGGTTGAAAATTTACAAAACAAATGTACGTATGTTTTCTCCACCCGAATTAAATAATATGATGAAGCGAAATGACTTGCGTATTGAAAAAACGTGGGGAGATTTGCAAGGTTCTCCGTTTGGTTTTGCCGCTCGTCGTTTGGTTGTATTAGCGCGAAAATCATAGTTGTTTTTGAATTTGAATTTGCCGCCAAAGAAAAACTTGCTTGTCCGCCACAGCCCGAAGGGCGACGGCGGAAAATTGTCGGGTTTTAATTAATTCAAGTATCCTGCAAAATTCTTTAGTAAAATTTTAACCAGCCAAGCGCTTAAAATGCCGATAACCGCGCCGCCCAAAATATCCGATGTCCAATGGATGCCGGCGGCGACGCGGCTGAAGCTTATCGTAAGCGCCGCGGCGTAAAATAAAACTCCCCACCATTTTTTGTAAAAAAACACTCCGGTCGCGAGCGCGAAGAAAAACGCGGCGTGTCCCGAGGGAAAAGCTCCGCCCGGGGAATGCTGCATTAGCTGGTAAACATTGCCCAAAACTTCAAATGGCCGCGGGCGATCGTAAAAATAGCGGATGATGTCTGTAAAAATAAACCGCGCAACCAACGCCGCGGCGAAAGAATGAATTATCATCAATAACTCCCGTTTTTTATCGCGCCCTAAAACGTAAAACGCCAAAATTCCAACGCCCACCCACCAAGGCAGATATTCCGCCATAAAAATAATTGTTGTTTCGTAAGACAAATACATAAATATATTTTAGCTTTTTTTAATCAACTCCACCAAATTCTTAAAAAGCATAGCCACTGTCAAGGGACCGACTCCGCCCGGGACCGGAGTGAAAATTGATGCCTTATCAGCGACTTTTTGGTTAAAATCTCCGAGCAGTTTTCCAGCAGCTTCCGATGTTCCACAGTCAATCGCTATAACTCCATCTTTTACCATTTGCGGGCCTACGAGATTCGGCTCCCCAACTCCGGAGATTATTATATCCGCGTCCGTCGTATGCAACGTCGGGTCGGCTATATTTTCGTCAATCACAGTCACTGCCGCGCCCTGATTGATTAGCCAATTCGCAGCCGGCTTGCCCACCAATCGCCCGGCGCCGATTACAACCGCTTTTTTGCTTCTCACATCAACATTATGTTTATCAAAAATATATTTAATCGCCCCGACAACCGGCGGCAAAATTTTGCTTCTGCCTGAAGAAAATAAACCAACGCTTTTTGAAGAAAGCATGTCCGGGTCTTTTCCCGGCATTATCGCGTCTAGAATATATTGGGGGTTTATTTGCTTGGGCAATGGCAGCTGCACAATCACGCCAGTATTTTCTTTAATATGCACGATTTCCGCTAATTTTTTACGCAGCTGATTTGTTGAAATAGTTTCCGGCAAATCGTAAATCCTAACGTCAATTCCAACCGCCTCGCCGAATTTCTTTTTCTGCTCCAAAAATTTTTCAGTAACTTTATCATCTCCGACTTTCACTACAGCAAGCCGTATTTTTTTATTTAACCCAAAAACTTCCGCTTTCAATTCGGCCTTAATCTCCTCCGCCAATTTTTTCCCGTCAATAATCATGGCGTCCTCAAAATATCATGCGCGCCTACCCTTCTGCTAATTTTTTTATATTATCTGGGAGCGCCGCGTAATCCTCATCAAACGACTTAGTTGTGAGGATATGCATATTATTTTTTTGATCGTATTTTGGTTTTCTTTAAATGCCCAATTAAATCTCGCGCGGAAAAAAATGGGCCAGAAACCTTTCCTTTAACTATATCTTGGTCCGCCTCCAGTTCTTTTTTTTGCCACTCCGGCGTCCAAAACCACTCTTCGCCTTTGCGTATTTGCACGGCTTTTTTAAGCATATTAAACTCTTCGTACTCCTTTTTGGGTATTAAGACAAACTCTCCCTTTTTTGGAACTGTGATTATATTGTTCACATAAATACTATATCATACCCAACAAAAAATTCAAAATATCGCGATTTATACCCCGTTTCGGCTTTTATTTCTTCAGTCAACTTTTCTCCATCAATAATCATAATTTTTCAAAATCTTATCTATTTTTTGAGCGATTTTTTTCATGTCTTCTTCTTTCATCCCTTGAGTAGTTACGGTGGCAGCGCCAATGCGGATGCCGGATGGGTCAAAGGGAGAACGGGTGTCGTAGGGAATCGTGTTTTTGTTCACGATGATTTTTTTTGCCTCCAAAAGCTCTTGCGCGGTTTTGCCGGAAAGCCCACTTGCCCAAGTGTCCACCAAAAATAAATGCGAATCCGTGCCGCCGGAAATTATCCGCCAGCCGCGCCTTTGAAGCTCGCGCGCCAAAGCTCGCGCGTTTCTCACAACTTGCCTAGCATATTTTTTAAAATTCGGGTTCATTGCTTCTTTCAGGCAAACAGCCACTGCCGCAATCTGATTTTCGTGCGGCCCGCCTTGTAAACCCGGGAAAACTGCTTTATCTATTAAATCGCTTATTGAAAACCTCCCCTTTATCCCCTCCTTGGTAATGAGGGGAGGGGGGAGGTATACATCTCTTCTTGAAAAAATTATCGCGCTTCTCGGCCCGCGCAAGGTCTTGTGCGTTGTTGTTGTAACAACATCCGCGTATTTGAATGGCGAGGGATATACTCCGCCGGCAACGAGCCCAGCGAAATGCGACATATCCACCATTAAAAGCGCTTTCACCTCGTCGCAAATTTTTCTCAATTTTTTAAAATCAATAACTTGCGAATAAGCCGTAAATCCGGCGACTATCATTTTTGGTTTCGCGCGGCGTGCCGTTCTGCGGATTTCATCGTAATCCAAAAGTTCCGTTTTTTTTGAAACGCCAAAATGAATCCAATTCCAAAGTTTTCCGGTCGCCGAAACTTTATGCCCATGCGTCAAATGCCCGCCCATTGAAAGCGACATTCCCATAATCTTCCCACCCAAAGGAACAAGTGCCAGGTATACAGCAAGATTTGCCGGCGAGCCAGAATACGGTTGGACATTAACGGACCATCCGCCGGCTGGCGGATTTAGAGATAATTTGAAAAGTTTTAGCGCCCGTTCCTTCGCCAAATTTTCAACTTTGTCTACAATTTCATTTCCGCCGTAATACCTTTTACCCGGATATCCCTCGGCATATTTGTTTGTAAAAACAGAGCCCAGCGCCCGCAAAACATCTTTTGAAACATAATTTTCAGACGCGATTAAATTAATCACGCCGCGCTGTCGTTTCTCCTCCAGTTTTATTAAGCGTTCTATCTCTTTATCTTTCATATCACAAAATTTATAAGCCGTTTTGGGACAAAAATAATTTTACTCGGCTTCTTATCGCCCAAAATAAATTTAACTTTTGCGCGAGATAAAGACAAGCGCTCTGCCTCGGCTTCCGTGATATTCACAGGCGCATCAAACTTGTCGCGTACCTTGCCGTTGATTTGGACGATCAGTTGGAAAGTGTTTTCTTGAATTAATTTCGCGTCATATTTTGGCCATTCTTCAAGATGAATAGATTTTTTATTGCCGAGCTTTGACCAAATTTCTTCAGTAAGATGCGGAGCGAAAGGAGCGAGAAGTTTGAGAAAATAATAAAATTCATTTTCAAAAACATCTCCTGTATGCTCATAACTCTCAAGCTCATACGACAAAACCATTAAATGAGAAATTGCCGTATTAAAATGGAATCCATCTATATCCTCGCTTACCTTTTTTATGGCCTTATGAATGCTTCGTTGTATTGATTTAGTAGTTTGTTCATGATCGAATGGAAGATGTTCTTTAAGCATTTCTTCTCGGCTTTTGAATTTCTTTTTACTTATCTTATCGGCTAAGGAAAGAACTTTATTATCCAAAAATCTTTTAATTCCTAGAATCCCTTGCGGATTCCAAGGATACGAGCCGGCTTCGTTATACGGGCCGATAAACGCCAAATACATCCGTACCGTGTCCGCGCCAAATTTGGCGACATATTCGTCCGGGTCAACCACGTTGCCTTTTGATTTGGACATTTTCTGTCCGTCCGGCCCTAAAATAATCCCGCGGTTTCTTCTTTCTTTGTACGGCTCATCCCCAAGCTCTTTGGGGATTAGCCCTAAATCGTACATCGCCTTATAAAAAAATCTGGAATACAAAAGATGCATAGTCGTATGCTCCGCGCCTCCGGAATATAAATCCACCGGCATCCAGTCTGCTGCCCTGAGCTTATCGAAGGGCTTCCTGCTGTTGTTTGGATCCGTATATCTCAAAAAATACCATGATGAATCAACAAAAGTATCCAGCGTATCGGTTTCGCGCTCGGCCTCGCCACCGCATTTCGGGCATTTCATTCTTAACCATTTTTCGGCTTTAGCTAAAGGAGATTTTCCTTCTCCGGTCGGCAGATAATCTTTGATTTCCGGCAATAAAACCGGCAAGTCCTTTTCCGGCGCGGCAACCGCGCCGCATTTTTCGCAATGAATTATCGGGATCGGCACTCCCCAATAACGCTGGCGCGACACAACCCAATCCCGAAGTTTGTATTGCGTTTTGATTTGTCCACCAACAAACTTTGTAATTTCCAATTTTGCTTCTTCAGAATCTAGATTAGAAAATTTACCAGAATCAATTAATTTTCCTCCGCCCAGCCAGATATAACTATCGCTTTTTAATCTCTCCCAAAACATTTCTGAATATCGAGAATCGCCAGCAACAGAACCTTTTTTCAGAAACGGCAACACATCTTTTTCATTGACCCACAAGATATCATGCTTCTTGTATTCTTCATCTGACACAACTCCTTGCGTGCCGTCAATAAGCTCCAAATACATACCATATCCAAAAACATGCTGGTTTAAGTGCTTATGTGGAGCGTAAAAATCAGAAATATTTGGCCCACCAAGATATTTTACAAAACGAACTTTTGTATATCCAGTTTCTTCTTTTATTTCCCGAATCATCGCATTTACATAATCTTCATTGGGTTCAACACCCCCAGTAATGAATCCGGTCCAACCATTTTTCCAATCAAGCATCAAATATTTATTTTCAGACCAGTGCTTAACAATTCCAACCCCAATAATTCTATTTTTAGTTTCAACTTCAGATCGCGGTTTGCTATTTTTAGTTGTGTCCAGAAAATATGGGGCGATAACATATTTCACCGGGATTTTAAACTTATTGGCAAACTCAAAATCGCGCTGGTCGTGCGCGGGGACGGCCATAATCGCGCCGGTTCCGTAACCCATAAGCACATAATCTGCGATCCAAATGGGAATTTCTTCTTGGTTTACGGGGTTAATTGCTTTGACACCCTTTAATTCAACTCCCGTCTTTTCTTTTTCTTCTTTTTGCCTTTGCAGCTGTGTCTTTTGCTTGGCTTTCTTAATATACATTTGGACTTCGTCCCAATTTTCAATTTTCAATTTCAAATTTTCAATTAAGGAATGTTCCGGCGCCAATACCATATAAGTCGCCCCGAAAAGCGTATCGGGACGAGTGGTAAAAACTTTAATTGAAAATTGAGAATTAGAAATTGAAAATTTTATCTCTGTGCCCTCCGACTTTCCTATCCAATTTTTTTGGGCTTCTTTGATTTCTTCTTTCCAGTTTAATTTTTCAAGACCAGCCAAAAGTTTTTCGGCGTAATCGGTAATTTTAAGCATCCATTGCTTCATATTTTTTTGCACAACCTCCGAGCCGCACCTTTCGCACTTTCCGCCAACTACCTGCTCGTTTGCGAGCACGGTTTTATCTTTTGGGCACCAGTTTACCGGCGTCTCCGCCTGGTACGCCAGCCCTTTTTCAAAAAGTTTTAAAAAAATCCACTGGGTCCATTTGTAATATTCAGGGTCGGAAGTAATAACTTCGCGGGCCCAATCAAAAGACGCGCCCATGGACTTAATTTGCTTCCGCATATAATCAATATTTTCATAAGTCCATTTTTTGGGGTTAATTTTCCGCTGGATGGCGGCGTTTTCCGCCGGAAGACCGAAGGCGTCAAAACCGATCGGGAATAAAACATTTTTCCCCTCCATCCTTTTTTTCCGCGCGAAAATATCCGGCACGGAAAAAGCGTACCAATGGCCGGTATGGAGATTCCCCGAAGGATATGGAAACTCTACTAAAGCATAAAAATTATCAGCTCCGTTTTTTTTGTCGGGCGTTTTATAAATCCCCGATTTTTCCCACTCCTTTTGCCATTTCTTCTCTATTTTTTTATGGTCATAGGAAGCCATATTGGCCATTATACCTATTTTTTATCTTAATCCAAAAATCTTTATAGCGTTTTTTGTTGTAACTCCGGCAACTTTTTCAAAATCTTTGCCCAAAATCTTAGCGATTTTTTGAGCGACTTCCTCCACATACAACGGCTCATTTCTCTGCCCCCGATGAGCCGTTGGGGCGACGTACGGCGAGTCGGTTTCCAAAAGAATGCGGTCTAACGGAATAAATTTGATCAATTTTTCGTACTCGCGGGCAAATGTAATCACTCCGCCGAAAGAAAAAGAAAATCCCAAGTCCATAAGCTTTTCGGCGTCTTCTATTGTGCCGGAAAAAAAATGGCAAACACCGGGGGAGATTAGCCTCCCCACATTATCTTTAAGTATTGCGATCAAATCAGAAAATGCTTCTCTACAATGGATCATCAGCGGCTTTTTAATTTCGCGCGCAAGCCGGATATGCTTTATAAAAACTTCTTTTTGCTTTTCTTTTGTTTCCTCGGTCAAGCGGTAATAATCCAGCCCACACTCTCCTATCGCCACGATTTTGGAATCCGCAGCCAACTTTTTATAAAAATCATAATTAAATTCCTCGCGGATTTCAGTCGGATGGAGCCCGGCTGTCGCGAAAACCCCCGGCTCATATTTATGAGCTAAACCGACCGCTGCTTCGGACATGCGCCAGTCCGTGCCAATATTCACCATCCAAATACCCGCATCCAGCGCGCGGCGGATAACGGCGTCGCGGTCGCCGTCAAACGCCGAAAATTGCGCGTGGGTATGGACATCGATTAAGCGCGGGGTCATTTTTTTAGCCGCGGGAAGAGATGAGCAGCTTCTCCCACTCTAAATTCGCTCCAGCCCTTGTCTAATTTTCCATCCGCGCCCAAAGTTTTTAAAATTTTCTCCGCGGTATCGGGCAAAAAGGGCCTCATCATCCAAGCACAGGACGCCAAAGAATACGCCAGATGCCACAAGACGGCTTTAGCTCCTTCCGGGTCAGATTTTAATTTTTTGTACGGCTTATATTCTTCCACATATTCATCCATCCTCCCCAAAAATATCCAAACGGTTTTTATCGCCTGCGAAATATCGTAGGACTCCATCGCTTTTTTGTACGCCGGCCAAAGCATGCCGTCCACGACGGATGCCGGAGTGGTTTCCTCAAAAGCAAATTTCGCGGCGTCGCTTGCCAGAAAATTCAAATTTTTCTTCAAGGGATAATTGGCCAACTTAGATTCTTCCGGTTTGATAACCGCCGGGAAAGTGCTCAACATTTTTGCTACTCTGGAGAGCAGGTTACCAAGCCCGTTCACTAAAAAGCCGTCGTAAACGCTTTCAAAATGCTCCGGCGAGTAATCACTGTCGCTGAAAGTTGAAATTTCATGCGCCAGATAAAATCTCACCGCCTCCGCCCCGTACTCCTCAATCAAAGGAAACGGGTCAATCACATTGCCGACACTTTTGGACATTTTTTCGCCTTTTACGTTAATAAATCCGTGCACGAAAATGGTTTTAGGGAGCAAAAGCCCCGCCGACATCAGCATCGCCGGCCAAAAAATCGTGTGGAACTTAACAATATCTTTGCCGATGACGTGGACATCGGCAGGCCAATATTTCTCAAACCTCCCATCTTCTCCGCCGTACCCCAACGCCGTAATATAATTCGGCAAGGCGTCGCACCAAACATACATCGTCTGCGAAGTGTCCCCCGGCACCGGCACGCCCCACAAAATATCTTTGGATGGGCGTGAGAAACTTATGTCGCCGATTTCCTCCAGCATATTAAGCGTTTCTGTTTTGCGCCAATCCGGCAAAATTTGAAGCTCGCCGGATTCAATTTTTTTCTTGAGCGTTTCTTTATATTTCGTGAGTTTAAAAAAATAATTTTCTTCCTCCACCGCTTCCGGCGGTTTTTTGTGCAACTCGCAAACCCCGTCTTTTAAATCCTTTTCCGTAACAAACGCCTCATGGCCCACGCAGTAAAGCCCCTTATAAAAACTTTTATAGATATCGCCGGAGCCGGCAAGTTTTTTCCAAAGAAGCTGCGCGCCCGGCCAGTGCCGTTTTTGGTCGGAAGTGTGGATAAAATCATCGTTGGAAATGTTAAGCTTGCCCAGCAAATCCTGAAAAATTTCGGCCAGGCCATCAACAAATTCTTTAGGCGTTTTCCCGGCCGCCTCCGCCGCTCTCATAACTTTAGCGCCATGTTCGTCAGCTCCGGAAAGAAAAAACACGTCTTTTCCCGAAAGCCGGTTGTATCTTGCCAAAGTGTCCGCCTGCAGCGCTTCCAGCGCGAACCCCAGATGCGGCGGGGCGTTGAGATAAGGGATAGAAGTTGTAATATAAAATTTTTCTTTCTCCGGCATCAGTTTATCTTGGCCTGGCTTTTTTCGCCGCGACATCGTTTAAAAACTCAACCAGCACCGAAGCTATCGGCACGGAGAGAATTATGCCGTAAAATCCGCCCAAGGTGCCGCCGACCACCAGAGAAATCACGACCAAAAGCGGCGGGACGCCGATGGTTTTTCGGACGACCAGAGGATAAATAAGATGGTTTTCAAACTGCTGGACGATTATAAAAAGCCCCAAAACCATGAGCCCGGAAAGGGGCGCTTGTATAAATGCTATGGCAACCGCAGGGATGGCCGCCATCACCGGCCCGAAAACCGGGATTATTTCAAAAATCGCCGCAAGTATGGCCAGAGAAATTGCGTATTTGACGTTTAAAATCGTAAGCCCCAAAAATACCATAACCCCCACCAAAACGCCGAGTAAAATCTGCCCCTGGAGCCACCTGCCTATTTTTCTTTGGGACCTCCGCCAAAGGTCCAAAATGTATTCTTCGTCTTCCAAGGGAGTTACGACGCGTAAAAAATTTTCTATGCCGTGCTCCTGCACGGACAAATAAAAAGAGATTACTATAAGCAAAACCAGCGACAAAATCCCGCCGAACAAAGCCGTGCCCGCGGAAAAAACCCCCGGCGCCAGCTCAATAATATATTCTTCAATAGAAACCGCCGCGCCCGCCACAAATTTGCTGAACTCCTGCGGGATTTCCGGGAAAAGCAGGAAAAATGTTCCGCGCGGACCGACGGCTCCTTCTATGTAAGCAGGAAGCGCGGAGAGAAATTCCAAAATGTCGCCGAAGAGCGGCGGAACGATTAAATAAAACACCAGCGCGAATGTCAAAAACGCCGCCAAGTATATGAAAACTACGGAAAGCACGCGGGGGGCGCGGTATCTCGCGAAGAAATGATTCGCCGGCTCAATGGCGGAAGCAATAACTATGGAAAGCAAAAGCACCGCGATAAAATCGCGCAATAACCAAAGCGCCCACAAAAGCAAAACCAAAAGCGCGGCCTTAAGCATCGTCCAAAAGGAAATTTCTATGATTTGGTTTTTCTGCGGCATGGCTAAAGCGTGTTTAAAACTTTCTCAAAATCAGCCGTATTTTCTTCGGGGGTAATGGCGGCAAGATTGACTTTCTCGCGCCTGAAAACGTCCCTTACTACTCCCATGATATCACTTCTCCTTACTTTCTCAATTTTCGCCAAAATCTCCTGCGGCGTCATTATCTTATTATAAAAAAGTTCCTGCGAGGCCAAAAAGGTGGCAACCTCGTCAGTGGACTCAAATGCAAGTGACATGGAGCCGCGGGCGTATTCCTTGGCAAAGTTTATTTCCCGTTCCGTCACTCCTCTTGCTTTCAGGTGCTTCAAAATACCAACTATTTTCTTAACCGTCTTTAAAAAATTCGCGTGGGCCACCCCGGCCGTAGCCAGCAAATACCCCGTGTCCGTGGCTTCGTCGGGAGAAGCGCCTACGTAATAAGCTAATCCTGCTTTTTCACGAATTTCCCTAAACAAGTAACTGGACATGTTACCGCCAAAAATCGTTGTCAGAACCTGAAGAGCGTATCTCTTCTCGTCGTACATATCATAAGCCCGCAAAGCAAGGCGGAGGTGCGTTTGGTCAACATCTTTTTTCTTGAATTCCACGGCGGGTTTTTTTTGGCGCTCAAAAACTTTTTCTTTGCGCAATTTTCTTGCTTGGGGCATTTTTAAAAACGCTTTTTCAACTTTTTTGAAAACCGCGTCCGGCTCCACATTGCCAGCAACGGCGATCACGGCGTTGGAAGTAATATAGTGGCTTTTTTTGTAATTAATAATATCCTCGCGCGAAATTCCTTTCACCGTATTTGGCGTGCCAGCGATATCCCATCCCGCCGGCTGGTCGCCATAAAGCAGTTCCTCAATAAGCTCATAGGCCTGGCGCTGGGGGTTGTCTTCATACATTGCGATTTCCTGCAATACGACTCCCCTTTCTTTTTCAATCTCCGTTTTTTTAAAAATCGGCTCAATTAAAATATCCGAAACAATATCCAGTCCGATATCAAAGTGTTTGGCGGACGCTTTTACGTAGTATCCAGTATATTCCTTAGAGGTAAATGCGTTTTTTTGAGCGCCGATGCGGTCAAATTCGCGGGAAATTTGATCTGGAGTCGGCCTGCTTTTTGTGCCTTTAAAAAACAGGTGCTCCAAAAAATGCGAGATGCCGTTGATTTTTTTTGTCTCGTATTTGGAGCCCGTCCCGAAAAGCGCCCACAATGTCACCGCCTCGGTGTCCTTCATCGGCGCCACCACGCACCGCAGCCCGTTTTTGAAAGTTCTCTTCTCAAACTTCATTCTTTAAATTCTAACACAAAATTATAAAAACAATAAGGGCGAGTCTCGCCCTTATTTATTTCTTTCAATTATCCTTTTATCTTTTTGGGGCGCCCTCGGGAATCAGTAAAAACAAATAGGTTATTAAACCCACAATCAATCCACACCGATCGCTACCCAAATCCCTTCGCTATGAAAATATGCCAATACCGCAACAAAAACGGCGGTGCCGAGCGCCCAACCCAATTTATTAAACATTTGTCCTCCTTATCTGCACTAGCTCCACTTAAATTCTTATCTCTGTTTAAATTATAATCCCATCAAAATACTTATCAAGCTCGGCAATTTTATGGCGTTCTTAACAAAATGTGCCGATCGGTCAAGTTTGTTAAGTTATGAAAAAACAATAAGGGCGAGTCTCGCCCTTAGAATGCCTTAATTATCCTCTGGCGGGCTGTTTTTCGAAAGCTGAAGTTGCCTAGCCACCAATATACTAACAGCGCACAAAGCAAGAAAAATCATTGCGATTGCCCCAGGAGGACTCGCCAACGGAGCCTCTGGAGAATAAAGACATATATTAACCACGCTAACAAAAAAGACGATCGCAAGGATATAGAAAAATTTTATCATAAACTAGCCCTCCAATCTGAATCTACCTTAGCATTTCTTCAAAGTATCTGTCAAGTCCTGTGGCTGAACAGCGGATTTGTTTGCCGGCATCGCGGGCGCGGACGGTGACAGTATCATCTTCCAAGGTCTGGTAGTCAATCGTCACGCACCAGGGCGTGCCGATTTCGTCTTGGCTGTAATAACGTTTGCCGATGTTACCGCGGTCGTCCCACACAATGGGAAATGAGAAGTGAGAAGTTAGAAGTTTGAGATTTTCGTAAACTTCGCGCGCTTTTTTGACCAAGTTTTCTTTGTTGGAAACAAGAGGAAACACAGCAACTTTTATAGGGGCGAGTTTCGGCGGGAGTGAAAGCAGAACCCGCTCTCCGTCTTCGCGGTATACCGACAAAAGCACGGCAAACAAAGTCCTGCCCAATCCGAAAGTCGGCTCAATCACGTGCGGGATAAATTTCTCTCCCGAAACGGGGTCGGTATAGCGCAAATCAACCCCGGAGTATTCCATATGTCTCTTTAGGTCGTAATCACAGCGATACGCAAGGCCGTAAAGCTCTTTTTTGCCGAAAGGCCAGTCAAATTCAAAGTCAACTGTGCGCTTGGAATAATGCGCCCGTTCCCCCTCCGGCACATCAAGCTCGTGGACTTTTTCTTTATCAATTCCGACCTCTTCTATCCAAGCCCGCATTTCTTTCCGCCATTCCTCAAAATATTTTTCCCATTCCGGCTCTTTCACAAAATATTCAAACTCCATCAAATCAAACTCTCGGACTCTAAAAAGAAAATCGCGCGGCGCGATTTCGTTCCTGAAGGCCTTGCCGATCTGGGCAATACCAAAGGGCAATTCGGGGCGCATGGTATCCAAAACGTTTTTAAAATTAACGAACATCCCCTGCGCGATTTCAGGCCGCAGATATGCGGCCTTCTTTTCGGGTTGAACCGCTCCAATCTCGGTTTTAAACATCAAGTTAAAACGCTGGCCTTCGCCGAGCGGGTCAGAAAATCCTTCCAAATGCCCAGAGGCCTCCCAGACACGCTCCGGCATTAAGACGCTGGAGGCAAGTCCGAACATGTCTTTGCGCGAGCTGACAAAACGTTTCCACCAGAGCTCCTTGATGTTGTGCGCTAGTTCCGCGCCCAAAGGACCCAAATCCCAAGTGCCGGCAAAGCCCCCGTAAATCTCCGACCCCGGGAAAATAAATCCCCTTCTTTTTGCAAGCGAAACTATTTTTTCCAAATCGGCCATACTCTGCGATTATGGCACAACCCTTTTTTGATTTAAAGTGACATTCGGGTCGTCCGGCAAATCGGTGGTTATTTGCTCGTCCGAAGAAAACAAAATTTGGTTGGTGAACGTGTCCCTTCCGGAAGCCGAAACCTCGTTTATGATAACCGGAACCGTGTCCGCTTGGTTCGGCGAAGGCGTAAGGCCGACCTGAAAAGCAATCTGCGTCGCCGGGCGCAAAAATCCCGTGCCGGCCAACACTCTCCCCGCCTTCCAAATTATTTCCCCGCTGGCTTTATCAAAAGACACATCCGCATCCCCCGGCAAAAGCGCGTTTTTGAAACTCATGTAAGGCGGCAGGGAGGACTTGACTACGACGTTGTCCAGGTCGTTCACCATGTTCGCCAAAGACCAAACTACGGTATAAGTGGTTTCCTCGCCGACTTTCGGCGGAAGAGGGCCGGTATTGGGCATCGGAGAGCTTGAGTAAAGCGCGCGCGAGATAATCTGCAGTTTTGAGGAAATTTTAACGTCGTAGGACGACTGGCCGGAAACGTCAACGCCCTCAAATCCGGGGACTTCCCCCGCGCCCGGCTTGAAAATCACGGTGATTTTTACGCTCGGCCGCGCCGAATCGCCGGAGAGCGGAAGCTGGCTTTTTATTTTGAAAGAAAAACTGACGCTGTCTTCCTCTTCCGGAGCCAATACTTTAAATTTTTCATGCGTGGAAGCCGTCCACAAAACGCTCTTTGACGAATCGCGGTATGACCCGCCCTCAACCCTTATTGACCCGATGTCAATCGGATTTCCAGCGCCTTCCATTTTCGCCTCCAAACTTGCGTTCTTCACCTCCGCGGGCAGATTGTTTTTTAATTTTAAATCAATGGAAATCGTGTCGCCCGGGTAACTCACATAAGTATTCTGCCCATTCGCCAAAATGGCCGCTTCCATAAAAGGCGCGCGCAGAGTAACGGACTCCGAGGTCTCATCGTAAGGAAGAATCTGCTCGCCGTCGCCTTGTTGGAAACCCAAAACCGCCCTGAAAATTTTTGATTCCAAATTACTGCCCCTGATTATGCCTTTTATTTTAATAATTCCGGTCTGGGAGGGCTTCAGATCACCGACAACCCAAATATTTTTGTTTTTTGTCGGCGCAGGAGAAGCGGAAAGATACTCAAAGCCCTCCGGCAAAAAAACGCTCAAGAGAAGGTTCGGCACGGTCTCTTCCGATTGCGAGCCATAATTCACTTCCAGCTCAACTTGCTGGCCTATGCGCAAATCCGGGGGAATTTTAAACGAAACCGCAACCGCAGAGCGCGCTATGGAAAACCTAAAGGCCGTGTCGGACGCAAAAACCGCGCTGCTCTCTTTGGGCCGATATTCCAAGACGGCGGAAACTTCTTTGCTCTGGCCTCTGCCGCCGAAAACGTAGGCGTCAAAGCTCTCAAAAACGCTTTCCCCCGGGCGGAGCGGCCCCAGCGAACGGCGCTCCCGAAAAACGCCTTTGGGCGGCTGGCCGCTTATTGGCACTGCGCCCTCCGGGAAATTAAAAATCAAAGCCGCGTCTTCCAAAGCGGAACTATTTTTATTGGTAATCCTCACTTGCCAGGTGATTTTGTCTCCACTTTTTATATCTTTGGCGCCCTCTATTTTTATCTCAACCCTTTCGGAATTAAAAATCGCCGGCGAGCCGAATATAAAAAATAAAATTCCCAATAAGACCAAAATTGCAACAGCGGCCAGCGACCACAAAAACCACTTGCTCCTTTTGGCCTCCATGGCAGTTTCCCGCCAGAAAATTGTTTTTAATCTCTGCGGGCGCGCAAGCTCCGGAGGAACTATTCTCTCCCCGAAACTTTCTTTTTCTTTGTAAAGCCGTTTTTTTAATTCTTCAAGTGAGGCCACAACTTTATTATACGCTCTTCAAATTCCGGTGGCAAAGTGCCGCCGTAGCCCTCATGTTTAAAAAAGTCGCGGAGAAAATTGAGCGCCTCAACCTCACTTTTTGATGTTTTAAAAAAATCCAGCAGAATAAAAAATAATTTCTCGTCCGAAGCCCCCGGAAAAATAACCACGTCAATCACCTGTAAAATTCTGCCCATAACGGAAAGCTTGTCCGCGTCCGAAAACCAATCATTATATTTAGCGATAATCTCGGCGTCCATCAATGTCGGAATTCTTTCTCCATTTTTAACGAATTGCATGCGGATATGGTTTAAAGTATCCAAATGCGGATTCAGCTTTGAAGCGGTTTTCCGAGCTCCTTTCGCGAGCGCGTCCATCTTGCCGAAATCGCGCGTTAAAACCCTCACCAAAAAATCCGCCTCTCCAAACGGCATTTTTTTAATAATCAATCCTTCAGTTTTAAAGTATTCGCTCGCCATGCTACATTATTAAGTGTATATGAATAACGACTATCTCGTAAAACCAAAAAGGGCAAATGGGGCGGGAGTTGTGCTCATCCAGGAATGGTGGGGCGTGAACCAGCAGATAAAAGGCGTGGCCGACCGCCTGGCCGGCGAGGGCTACTTCGTATTGGCAGTTGACTTGTACGAAGGCAAAATCACGGAGAGGCCCGAGGAAGCCGAGGAAATGAAAAACGCCGTAAAAGACGAGTTCGCGCTCCGAAGAGTCGGCGAAGCCATAGAAAAGTTAAAATCGGAGGGCATCGCGCCGGCAAAAACCGCGGTGTGGGGATTTTGTTTTGGAGGGTCAGTTGCTTTCAAATCCGCGGCGGCGGACTTGGGCGCCGGGGCTTACGTAATTTACTACGGCAGCATGGTTACCGACGACAAAGCGGTTTTGGCCAAAATCCAAAAACCAATCTTGGGAATCTTCGGCGGGCAGGACAAGGCCATCCCGCAGCTATTAGTGGAGAGCTTTCAAAAAAATCTAAACGAGCTCGGAAAAACAAATGAAATCTACGTTTATCCCGAAGCCGACCATGCGTTTTTCAACGAAGAGCGTCCAAAATACAATGCCGCCGCCTCTGCCGATTGCTGGGGCAAAACCCTTGCTTTCTTCAAAAAACACCTAAAGATATCTTAAGCTCCTGCGATTCATGCAGGGTGATTGATTTCAGATTCGTCTCTTTGGCTAAAGTTTTTTCGTTCTTTTTGGCGGCTTCTAAAATTTCTTTATTTTCTATAATGTTTAGTGATCTGGAAAATCTCTAATTCCTCATCTTCAATGAAATACAGCGCTCGATATTTTTTATCAATCCGAAAAGAATAAATGCCGCGATGCTTCGGCTCCATAAGTTCCGAATTAAGCGACGGATGTTGAGGATTTATTAAAAACAAAGCAACGGCTTTTTGCCATTTCTTTTCAAGACGCCATTTTTTGATTCGCCGCAAGACGTGCTTTCCAAGTGGCCTAAGTCTCATTTTTTGGCTTTACTGGATTTTTCTAGTCCGCTTTTTAAGTCGCGCAGAAAAAGCTGGGAATATAGCCCGGTTTTCTTAAAATCTTCCACGATTTCGCTTATCGGTTCTGATTTAATTTTTTGAAAAAAAACGCCAGCAAGCTCTTCGTATGCTTGAGCTCTCTTTCGTAAAACATCGTATTCTAGTTTTGGGATGGTAACAGTACTCATTGCCAAAAGGATAGCATAATATGACAGCGTTTCAAGTCTTGACAGATAAACTAATTGGGTGTATAATGGAGCCAGGCACATTGGAATAGGCGTAAATATAGGCTCAAATCAAAAAGGAGGGGGTTATTTATGAAGAAGATTTTTGGCGTAATTCTTGGAGTTGTGATCAGTGCGGCAATCTACTTTAATATAGGCTACGCTGCCGCAAAACTCTGGGATAATGTTTGCGTAAATGGCGGCAAGGCCACAACCACAATGGAAAAAGTGATCACGATAGACGGCGACTTGCTGTTGCAAAATTGTGATAACAACAGAGGGAATGCTGGGCATATGGACAACGTAAACTTTATCGCGCACACAATATTCTGGCCATTCTTTTCCGTTGTACTCCCATTGCTTGATTATGCAATCTATTACATTTTCTTCGGTGGCATGGTTAAGCTTATTGGATTGGGGTAATGACAGCATTTTTCTCAAGGGGCAGCGGAAATCAAACGCTCCCCTTTTTCTATTGCAGCGAAATTTTTGTTTCTTGAGATTCGGAAAATTGGAGAGACTTTAAGTTTGTTTCTTTAATTAAATCTTTTTCGTGTTTTTTGGCAATCTCTAAAGTTTCTCTGGGCAAGGAAATTTGGGCGGCAACTTTATCTTTTGGTTTAAGCCCCGCGGCCTTCCTTGCGGCTTGAATTTCGCGGATGAGGTCGCGGAGGATTCCTTCTTCGCGAAGTTCGGGGGTGATTTTGAGATCAAGCTCGAATGGAGGGGCATCTTGACCTCTGCCTTTTTCTAAAACAACTTCTTTAACATTGATTTCGTCTTTCAAAATTTTCACAAGTTCATCCCAATACTTCGGCGCTTTGCCGTCGTATTTAATTGAAAACCTTTGTAGTGGCTGGCGCACTCTTATATTTTCTTCCGCGCGTTTCGTTAATGCCGTAGACGCAAATGATCTTACAAAACTCATGCCGCTCAACAAATCCGTGTCTATTTTTTTATTTGAGGAAGGCCAATCCTCCAAATGCACGCTATTTTTATTCCCGAGCTCCATCCATATCTTTTCGGAAATAAACGGCGCGAAGGGCGCGAGGAGTTTTGAAACTTCACCCAAAAGATATGCCAAAACGGAGCTGGTTTCTCCGACGCTCGGCTTTGCCGAGGTCGGAGCCCCGACTCCTTCAGACGTCGGGGCTTTCATCACATCGCGAATTCTGCGGACATACCAGCGCGAGACATCTTCAACGATAAAATTTTCCAAATCACGCGCCGCGCCGACGATGTCGTAGGCGTCCAGTTTTTTTGTGACGATATTAATTGTTTCTTGGAGTTTGAGAGTGGCCCAGCGGTTAATCAATAACCCCACCCTCTCCCCCCCTCCCCTTCGTAAGGGGAGGGGGTTGGGGGAGAGGTTGCCTCCACCGCTCCTGCTGCCGCCAATTTTCTCGTAAAGTTTCCAAAATTGCAGCACGTTCCACAAAATCATGAAAAATCTCCGCGAAGCGTCCTTGACGTCTTCATCTTTGAAAAATTTGGAATCCCACGGCTGGTTGATTGTAAAAAAATACCAGCGCGTCGCGTCCGCCCCGTATTTTTCTATCAGCGCCATCGGGTCAACGACGTTCCCCAGCGACTTGGACATTTTCTTGCCATTTTTATCCAAAACATGCCCGAGCGAAATCGCGTTTTTATACGGCGCACTTTTGCCCAAAAGAGCGCTTACGGCCAAAAGACCATAAAACCACCCCCGCGTCTGGTCTACCGCTTCAACTATATAATCAGCAGGGTAATTTAATTTTTTAGTTTCAAACGGATAATGATTTTGCGCAAAAGGCATACTTCCGGAATCAAACCACGCGTCAATCACCTCCGGAATTCTCCGCATCTCGCCTCCGCATCCACATTTCAGTTTAACGTCGTCAATAAAGGGCTTATGTAAATCCAGAACTAAATTTTCGTCCCGCGGGAGCGCTGAAAAGTTAGGGCTTAATTCAATAAACTCCGCGGTTTTTACAAACTGGGGGCGCTTTTCGCTTTCCAGAAGCGACTCCGTATTATTTTTGCCTTCCGCAGCCGCCCAAAGCATCCAAATAGAATCCTCGTGGCTTATTATTAAAATAGTTTTATTTTTATACCTTGATTCAATCTCGGAAAACGCATCCCAAACCCTTTTTTTAACGTCCATAAACGATTCCCCGCCCGGCGGAGCTTTTGTGAATTTATCCAACGGATTTTTATAATAAACGTGATATTTGGCAGGGTCAGTATCATCAAAAATCCCCCAATATGCTTCCCCGAACCGTGGGTCAATTTTGACATTTTCCTGACTCACCCCCAACTTTTCTCCAAGAATCCGCGCGGTTTCCTGCGCGCGCAAAAACGGCGAGGCGAAAATAATGTCTATCTTGATTTTTTTCTTGAGCATCTCATCTGCCGCCGCCCCAACTTGTTTTCTACCCCGCTCGGTGAGGCGGTAATGGTTTTTATTGATGTCGCCATTGACAATGTTTTTTACATTGCTTTCTGCCTCGCCGTGTCTCATTACAAAATATCTGTTTCCGGAAGTCACTGCGCGTTTTTTTAATTCCTCAATTGAGCCGACGGCTTCCCATTTTCCGCATCCGCCAGCTGGCGGACCGCACTTCCAAACCGGCAAGGGCGTTCCCCAAAACCGCTCGCGGGAAAAAGCCCAGTTCTTTTTTTCTTTCAGCCACTCGCCCATTCGCCCGTCTTTAATATGCGAAGGAAGCCAATTTATTTTTTGATTATTTCGCAAAAGCTTCGGCCTGACGGCGTTTACATCCACCCACCAGGTTTTGCGCGCAAGGTACATCAGCGGATTTTTACATCGCCAGCAAAATGGATAATCATGTTCGTATGACTCGGTTTTAAAAAGAAGCCCGCGCGATTTTAAATCGTCAATTATCATCTTGTCCGCTTTTTTGAACCACAAATTATTCCACGGCTTTCCTGGAGTTTGCATAATGCCCTGTTCGCTTGTCGTAGCAAGAACAGGCAAATCATATTTTTTGGAGAGCGAAAAATCGTCGTCTCCGAAAGCCGGCGCTATATGCACTATTCCCGTTCCTTCCTCGGTTGAAACAAAATCTCCGGCAACAACACGGCATGGCGCCTTATTTGGATAAAGCGGTTCGTATTTTAGACCAACCAAGTCGGCTCCTTTGATTTTTTTAATAATTTTGTAATCTGCGCCGATGATTTTAATTCGCTCTTCGGCTAACACCAACTTCTCGCCTCTAATCTCTAACATCACATATTCAACTTTCGGATTTACCGCCAAAGCAACGTTCCCCGGCAGAGTCCAGGGAGTTGTGGTCCAGACAAGAAAGTAAGAGTTTGGAAATTGGAAACCTGCCCGTCCGGCAGGCGGGTTGGAAATTGGAAATTTAACGTATACCGATTCTTCTTTTACTTCTTCATACCCCTGCGCAAGCTCATGTGAAGAAAGCGCTGTCCCGCAGCGCGCGCACCAAGGAACAACTTTGTAGTCCTCGTACAAATACTTTTTTTGGGCAAATTCTTTGATAACCCACCAGAGAGATTCTACATAATTATTTTCATAAGTGATATAAGGATGCGCCATGTCTATCCAAAAGCCCATCCGGGCAGTCAGCTTTTCCCAAAGTTCTTTGTATTTCCAAACCGACTCTCGGCATTTTTTATTGAAAGCGGCAACGCCGAATTTTTCTATGTCTTTTTTATTTTTCAGCCCCAAGGTTTTTTCCACTTCAACTTCAACAGGTAACCCGTGGGTGTCCCACCCCGCGCGGCGCGGCGCGAAAAAACCCTTCATGGTTTTGTATCTTAAAACTACATCCTTAAACGCGCGCGATTCAACGTGGTGCACGCCGGGAACGCCGTTGGCCGTCGGCGGCCCTTCAAAAAAAACGAAGTTTTTTTTACCCTTTCTTTTAGAAACGGACTTCTCAAAAATCTTATTTTTCTCCCAAAATTCCAAAATTTCCTTTTCATCAAACATACCAGGTAGTAGAACTTCGCGTTATGCTTTATAAAAATATTCTTTTAATCGACGCTTTAACATTCTAGCGCCAATATTGGTTTTTAGATATTTTTCTCGACGCCCAGCATCAACCTTATTAAGACACGCCTCGTAATAAATAAGCCGCCACGGCCGAAATGGCTTGGTCGAAAAATTAAGTCCTCGATTATGTTCATCCAACCTTTTCCTAAGGTCGTTCGTGTAACCTATGTACAACTTGCTATTTTTTATGCTTTCCAACACGTAAACATAGAACATAATCGGACGCGAAGTTTCACTACCTGGCATAAAAAAAGTATAACAAAAAAATAGCCGTTTCGGAAACGGCTAATGGACCCCGAGGCGGTTTTGTATCTCTTGCCGAAGAGTTGGGCGGATTTTGTACTCCGCCAAGATTATTTCCAAAAACTCCCTCTGCATTGCAGGCGCCACCCCTTGAGCCAAAATATACATAGCGATCCCTCCAACTTCTTCATCGTCAAAGCGAAACCCGCCAGCGCCCGGCTTGACCATGATGTAGCGCCTAGCGTGAGGGTAGTGCGCCACCAACCCCATGAGAATTTGCCGCCCCAGCGCTTGATAAACAGGGTCTGGTGCGCCACCGGTGCTTGCTACATTCATCATAAACCGCCGCCGGCAAAGGTCTTCTTTTTCCTGATTACGCTCCATCAACGCAGCGGCTTGGCAGAAAAATAGCTCCCGTCTGAACATGTGAATCTCCTGCTTCTCAACGTCGAGATACAGAATCGCCATCCTTAAAATGGCCTCCGCTTTCAGCGGCGAGTCGGGATATTTCTCCAAAAATGCGCTGAACCGACCCACCTGCGCCACGAGCATGGCGCGGTAATCCGGAACAAGGGTTCCATCCTTGATCCAAGGTATCGGCCCCGACGCCAACCCTTCAAACTCCGCAAAATCCGGCGGGCGCTCTTGGGCTTGCGCCAAAATCGAAGAACTGCCAGCCAACACTAAAAACACAAACAATCCAGCTATAAAACCGCTTAATTTGTTCATAGAGCTATCCTCCCTAAAGCCATGATATCACATCTTCTCCGGCGCGGCAATCCCCATCAAAGAGAGAGTGGTTTTGATAGTTTTTTGCGCCGCAGAAACCAAAAATAGCCGGGCTTGCGTTAATTCGGGGTTTTTAGAATCAACCACATGATGCTTTTCATAAAAATTTGTGAAAGTTTTCGCAAGCTCATAAGCGTAGCGCGGCAAGCGGTGGGCTTGGTAATCTTCCGCGGTGTCTTCAATGATTTCCGTAAGTTGCAGAATTTTCTTGATGAGAGTAAGTTCTTCGGGTTGGGTTAGCAGATTGAGATCCACTTTTTTTGATTGCCCCCCTTTTTTTAAAATACTGCAAGCCCTCGCATGCGCGTACTGCACGTAATAAACCGGATTTTTCTTGTTTCTTTCTTTAGCCAAATCCAAATCAAAATCCATATGCGTATCCGGGCTTCTCTCCAAAAAAAACCACCGCGCCGCGTCCACACCGACTTCTTTCAACAAATCGTCCAAAGTTACAAATTCTCCTGTTCTTTTAGACATCCGCACCTCCTTGCCGCCGCTCGTAAGCCGCACCAGCTGTAGCACCCTAATGTTAAGTCTTTCTGGATTAACACTTAACGCTTCAATTCCTTTTTTCATTCTTTCAACGTAACCATAATGATCCGCCCCCCAAACGTTAATCGCCAGATCAAACTTTCTTTTTATGAATTTATCGTAGTGGTACGCCAAGTCCGCCAAAAAATAAGCATATTCCTGATTTGATTTAACGACTACGGCGTCCCCCAGCCATAACGCTCCTTCTCTTTCTTTTAATGCATTTTTTTTATTTAAAAATTCCAATGTTTTTTTAAGTTCTCCCTTTTTGCGCATATCCGCTTCCGAAAACCAGACATCAAATTCAATGCCGGCTTTTTTGAGAGATTTTTTGATTTCTCCTAGCAAAATTTTTGCCGCGGCTTCCGCCGTTTTGCCTTTTAGTTTCTTTATGTAATCGCCCTTGTAATATTCTTCTTTCGCCGGTCCGCCAGCCAGCACTTTGCCCGCCGCCGCTAAAATAGACTCGCCCAAAATTCTTATCTGGTTCCCGGCATCGTTAATATAGTACTCTCGCGTAACTTTATGCCCCACTGCCTCCAAAACATTCGCCAGCGCGTCTCCGTAAAACCCGCCTCGCCCGTTGGCCATTGTTAATGGCCCGGTGGGATTTGCCGAAACGAATTCGATATTTATCTTTTTTATCTTGGTCGAAAAACTCTCGGATAAAAATTTTAGGTGTGGGCGCGCGCCTGCCCGTCTTCGGGCAGGTAGGGATAAGAAATTTTTAGATGAGAGTTTTTTGACCAACGCCCCGCGCGAAATAAAAAAATTCAAAAATCCCGGACCGGCGATATCTATTTTTTCAACCCACTTAGCAATCCGATTGCTAAGTAACTTATTTTTCAAATCCTCCGCGACATCGCGCGGGTTTTTCCCAAGCTCCTTTGCCAATACCAGCGCGATGTTGGACGAGTAATCTCCGTGCTCCGGGTTATCCGGCTTTTCAGCGCTAAAAACCGCTCCCGGCGGCGTAACGCTTTCTATCCCCTTCCGTATCTGCGAGCGCAACATCGTCTTAACTCTACTCCAAAAAATAAGACAAAAAAAGGCCGCCGGGCGGTGTTTACAAATTCTAGATTTCTGCTATTGTAGATATAGGAGGATAAAATAATGCGAATAACCAGATGGTTTGTGGAGCCGCTTGATTGCGGTTTCACCAACGAAGTAATCGCGCGCTATATTCCCAGCGAAAATCACAAACAAGTGGATGAAAAGCATTTATGGGAATGCCCGTACGCGTTTATAGAGCAGCTCAAAGCCAGCCGTTCCAGATGGGGAGTAAAATTCAAAATATTCAAGCAAGAGGGCGGCGGGAAGATGCGCAAGTTTGACGAGACGATCTTTTCAAAAAAAAGAAGACTCGCCCAAAAAATAAAGGTGGGGCTGGCCCGAAGCTGCCTAGACCGTTCATAAGAACGGTTTTATTTTTTCTGCGTGTTCTGTCAAAATGGATTTATGACAACCTTGGCGGAAAACCGAAAAGCAAAGTTTGAGTTTGAAGTTCTGGAAACCTTTGAGGCGGGGCTGGAGCTTTTTGGGTATGAAGTAAAATCAGTCAAAGGGCGGAGGATTAGTTTGGAGGGTTCTTACGTTTTTCCGCGGCGGGGCGAGTTTTATCTGGTAGGCGCGACCATCGCGCCATATCAGCCCAAAAACACGCCCAAGGATTACGACCAGGCACGTGAACGGAAGCTCCTCCTGCACAAAAAAGAAATAAATTATTTGATAGGAAAGGCCGCCACCAAAGGTTTGACAATCCTCCCTCTTCGGGTATATACTAAGGGCGCGAGGATAAAGCTGGAAATGGCCATTGCGCGGCGGCTGAAGAAACATGACCGAAGGGAGCGCATTAAAGAAAGGGAAGCCAAAAGAAAAATAGACCGCGAGATAAAAGAAATTTAACATTTAAATACGGGGATGACAGGCCTCGAGGAAGAGCGAAGCGCCAAGCGCTCAGGCAGAGTTTGCGAAAGCATCTCTTAAAACTGCTTTCGCGATCAATAAGTGCAAACTTATTTAACAAAGTCGTAAATGCGTTGAGACCAATGCAGCTTGCGACTTCCTACGCTTAACAAAGCATAGGCATCCGTCTCTGATTCTCGCTAGGAGGTCGCGGGTGTTATAAGCGGGACTCCCCCGCCGAGCGGGCGGGAAAAACAATCTTCGGCTGAAAAGCTGATAAGCCTGTAAACCGCCGGTTCCGACCTTTTCCGACCCGGGTTCAACTCCCGGCATCTCCATTAAAAATAAAAAACATAGTAATATAATCTTATCCAAAGACTACGGCTCAACAAACAAATAACCGCGCGCGAGGTGCGGGTGATAGACCAAGAAGGGCAAAACCTGGGCGTTTTGCCGACGGAGGAGGCCATTCGGCGCGCGCACGAAGCAGGACTAGACCTTATTGAGATTTCCCCCACCGCACAACCTCCGGTAGCCAAAATAATGGACCGGGGGAAATATTTTTACGAGCAGGAGAAAAAAAGGAGGCAGGCAGCGAAAAAACAGCGCGACGTTGAGATAAAAAACGTGAGAATCGGCATCGGCACCTCGCTTCACGACCTTGAAATCCGCGCCAAACAGGCCGACGAATTTTTAAGAGGAGGCGATAAAATAAAAGTTGACCTCTTTTTGCGGGGGCGGGAAAAATATCTGGACAAAAAGTTTCTGGAAGGACGCATTGAGCGCTTTTTGGCCATAATCCCCAGCCGGTTTGACAAAGAGCCGGTAAAAAAGGGGCCGAGGGGGCTCTCCTTGACCATCTCACCTAAGAAGTAGTAATATAATGCAAATCCACGAATGGTATCCGAATGCAACAAATAATTATTCGTAGTTTGTATTATTCGCATAAGATTTATAGATTAGTATTATTTATGGCGAAAACCAGAAAATCAATATTAAAAAGGATGCGCATGACCTCTTCCGGAAAAATTTTGCACGGCGGTTCCGGCATTAATCATTTTCAGGCAAAAAAAAGCCGCAGGAAACAACTTACCAAAAAGCGCTCCGCGCAACTTGATGTTATCCAAAAAAAGATGGTAAAGTCGTATTTATACCATTAACGAATTTCCAATTCTCAATTTTCAATGAAAATTAAATAATTGATAATTGATTGAAAATTGCAAAATTGAAAATTAGAAATTAAACAAAATATGAGTAGAGTCAAGCGAGGAAAAATAGCCCTAAAACGCCGCAGAAAAATATTGCGGCAGACCAAGGGTTTTCGCTGGCAGAGAAAATCCAAAGAGCGCGCCGCCAAGGAAGCCCTCTTGCACGCGGGCGTTCACGCTTTTGGCGACCGCAGAAAAAAGAAAAGAAATTTCCGCGCGCTTTGGAATATCAAAATAAACGCCGCCGTCCGCCAGTTGGCGGATAAACCCAGTCTTTCTTACAGTAAATTTATATATCAACTCAAAAAATCCGGCATCGGGCTGAACAGAAAAATCCTCGCCGAACTCGCCGAAAAACATCCGGAGGTTTTTAAGAAAATTCTTACGGAAATCACCTTCTGAAAAAGATTGAGATAAAAAAGAGGGCGCCGGAGACAAGGATGAACGCCGGGCCGGGAGGCAGGCCGTAAAAACGCGAGATTAAAATACCCAAAACCGCGCCTAAAACTCCTAAAATCGCGGAGAGCGTTATGTATTGGTTCATGCTGTGGGCGATATTGCGCGAAGTCGCGGCGGGAATAATGATAAGCGAGCCCATAAGCAAGGCGCCGACAAATTTAATTCCGACCGCGACAGTCAAAGCAAAAATCAAAAGAAACGAAAGCTCCAGAAGATGAGGCCGGAACCCGGCCGAGAGCGCGAGATCCGGGGAAATCAAAGAAAGCGTGAAGCGGCGGGCGAAAAACAAAAGCAGTGACATTATAATCACAGCGCCGGCCGCGGCCAGCCAAAAGTCCAATTGGCTTATTCGGGTAATGTCTCCGAATAAAGCGTCCAAAATCTCCTCCTCCGGAGTAATCAGCGCGCCGATAGCCAAAGCCAGAGTGAAAAACACGCCCACCAAAGTATCCACCGGCAGTTTGGTTTTGTGCTCAACCGCCCAAATGCCCAAAGTGCCTAAAACCAAAAACGTCCCCGCTCCTAAAAATAAATTAAAATTAAGTAAAATTCCAAGAGCTATCCCGGGAAGCGCCACGTGCGAGAGGGCGTCCCCCACCAATGCCATCCGGCGAAGGAGCGCGAAAGAACCAAGCATGCCCCCGGCGGCCGCGATCAAAGAACCTGCTACAAAAATTTGTAATTCAGGAGTGAGCATGGTGGTAAAACTTTCTGTCTCCGCCGTATAATTTGGCAAGCTCCGCGGGCGTCAAAACTTCGCCAGGAACACCGAAGCATACTTGCTGGCGGTTTAAACAAAGCACTTTGTTGGCATAACGATACACCACGGTAAGATCGTGAGAAATCAAAATCAAAGCAAGATTATGCTCTTCTTGAAGCTTATGCAAAAGTTCATACACCGTCCTTTGGCCAGCGACGTCAACGCTCGCAGTTGGCTCGTCAAATAAAAGCAAATCCGGGCGGCCAATAATCGCCCAGGCGATAAGGACTCTTTGAAGCTCTCCAGAGGACAGCTCCCCGATTCTTTTATTTAAAAAAGTTGGCGCCAAATCAACTGCTTTAAGCGCTTTTTCCGGCGCCGAGCGGCTTCTTAAAGCCAAAAATTCTTTGACGGTAATCGGTAAATCTCTTTCCAAATCAATTTTTTGCGGGACATATCCTATCCGCGTTTCCGGGCTTAAAATTACCTCGCCAGTGTAGCGCGAAGCACCAAGGATAGCGCGGAGTAAGGTCGTCTTGCCTGAGCCGTTTGGGCCGATGATCGCCAACGCGTCCCCGCGTTCCAAATCAAAAGAAATATCGTCCAAAACGGCTTGCTCTCCGTAGCGCACGCTTAAGTTTTTGATTTCCAAAATTGGCATTTACTTTACTTTAACATTTTCAGCATCTTCTCCAAAGGCCAAGCGTTGATGATGTCCTTTTTTTCAGCCCAGCCGCGGCGGGCTTGGGAGATTCCGATTTCAAGAAATTTGAAATGCGAGGCGGAGTGCGCGTCTGAATCAATGGACATTTTCACTCCGGCCTCAACGCATTTTCTTATGTACTCGTCTTTGATATCCAAGCGGTCAGGATAAGCGTCAATCTCCAAAACAGTCCCGGTGCGTTTGGCGGCTTTTATGATTTCATCAACATCAATATCTATCGGCTCGCGCCGGTTGATTACCCGGCCGGTTAAATGAAAAATAATATCAACGTTGGGATTTTCCATCGCCTTAATCACGCGGCGCGTCTCTTCGCCGCGCGAAAGCTTAAAATGGCTGTGCACAGCCGCCCCCACAACGTCCAGCTTGGCCAAAACTTTATCTTCAATATCCAGAGAGCCGTTCTTACCGATATTTACTTCAGCGCCTTTTAAAATTTTAAAATTCTTAAATTGTTTATTTAGCTTATCAATTTCCGCCATCTGCTTCAGCAATTTTTTTTCATCCGCGCCGCCGGTCATGACCAAAGATTTTGTGTGGTCGGTAATTACGATATATTCCAAACCCGCGTCGGACGCGGCTTTTGCCATTGTTTCAATAGAGTCCTTGCCGTCGGTCCAGTTCGTCTGCGTCTGCAAATCTCCTTTTAGTTCACCGTAGCCGATTAGCTTAGGCAGTTTACTTTTTTTAGACAATTCAATCTCTCCGACGTTTTCTCTCATCTCCGGCTCAATGTATTTAAGGCCCAATTTTTCGTAAATTTCTTCTTCAGCACGGCCGGCAACCCGCTTTTTGCCGCGCCATAGCCCATATTCATTAAGTTTTAATCCTTTATTAATCGCCATCTCGCGAAGCGCAATGTTGTGCTCTTTGGAGCCGGTAAAATAATTCAGCGCCGCCCCGTAGGACTCCTTCGGCACGACTCTAAGGTCGCAATCCAGTCCGTTTTTTAATTTTACCATCGTCTTGGTTTTGCCTTTGGCTAAAACGTGCGCAACTTGCGGCAGAGCTGTGAACCTGTCCGTAACTTTTTCCGGAGTTTTTGATGTCACCAAAATATCAATGTCGCCGATGGTTTCCTTCCTCCTGCGGGTTGAGCCGGCAACCAGCGCCTCCTCAACCTCGGGAAAGGACTGAATCAGTTTTTCCATAGCCCGGATTTCCGGCAGCAAAAAACCTAAAACGCGTCTTCCGCCAGATTTCCTTAAAAATTCAATGCCGCGCAGAATTTTCTCTTCCGATTTTTTGCCGAATCTTTCCAGTTTTGCGATTTTACCTGCTTTAGCTGCGCGCTCCAAATCCTTTAAATTTTTTATTCTTAATTTTTGGTATAAAATCTTTACCATCTTCGGCCCTACGCCCTCAACCGCCGTAAGTTCCGAAATATTCACCGGAATTTTCTTCTTTAGTTTTTCGTATTCGGCAAATTTACTCCCGCGAAGAAGCGTTTCTATATGGTAAGCGATGCCCTTGCCCACTCCGGGTATATTAAG